>NC_022584.1:664189-996283 GCF_000479335.1 Streptococcus ilei | reverse complement strand
TTATTGCGGTGGTCGTGGCTGGGATCCTAAAGGCTAGTCGGATTAAGAAAATTACCCTACTAGAAGCCAAAGTCGATACGGTGACGCATACGGTTTGGAATACAGTCAATTTTGTCCTTAACGGATACGTCTTTGTCCTTTTGGGGATAGAGCTTGAGATGATTTCTGAGCCAATTCTTAGGACTCCCTTTTACAACAATCTGCTCTTGATTGTGACTGTTCTCTTATTGACGGGATTCCTATTCTTGATTCGCTTCTTGATGGTGTATGGATTTTACTGGTACCGTGGTTTCCGATTGAAAAAATCCATTGATAAGTATCTGAAAGATGCTCTCTTGTTGACCTTTTCGGGGGTCAAAGGAGCGGTGTCTATCGCGACCATTCTGTTAATACCGACGCATCTAGAAGCAGAATATCCAGTTCTCTTGTTTTTAGTAGCAGGGGTGACCTTGTGTAGTTTCCTGATTGGACTTCTCATCCTACCAAAACTATCCGAAGACAAAGAGGAATCCAATGATCATTTGATGCACATTGCTATCTTAAACGATGTCGTCATGCTATTGGAGAAGGAGTTGACGGTGACCAAGCAGAAGGGGCCTCTGTATGCGGCTATTGATAATTATCATGGCCGGATAGAAAATATGATTCTCAATCAGGAGGATAAGGCCACTCAAAGAGACTGGGAGCAATTGAAACTCCTTATTCTCAGTATCGAGAACGATGGTTTGGAACAAGCCTATGAAGAAGGAAAGATTCGAGATAGAAGCTACCATGTCTATCAACGTTATCTCCGATCCATGGAGCAAAATATCAATCGCAATCTGTCATCGCGCCTGACCTATTATTTCTTGGTGCTCTTCCGCATAATCCGACTCCTTTTCCACGAAGTGTTGACCTTTGGATCCGGTATTCAGGCATGGAAAAACGGAGAAAATTACAAGCTCGAAGCTATCGATTATGACCAGATTGCCGCCTTGTATTTGGCGAATACGGAAATTATTATCGAGAGTTTGGAAAACCTAAAAGGAGTCTATCGCAGTAGTTTGGTATCTTTCCTTCAAGAATCACGCCTGCGTGAAACGTCATTGATTACCAGTGGAGCCTTTGTAGAGCGGGTTATCAATCGGATCAAGCCCAATAATATTGATGAGATGCTAAGAGGCTATTACCTGGAGAGAAAACTCATTTTCAAATATGAGGAGCAACATTTGATTTCGGCCAAGTATGCACGTCGCATGCGGCAAAATGTCAACGAATTGGAAAACTATTCCTTGAGGGAAAGTGCCAATACTCTACCATATGATATGATCAATTACGCTCGAAATCGATAAAAAATGACAGTTCTATCTAAGATAGAAGAAGAAAAGAGATTGGTGACGTTTGTCCCAATCTCTTTCTTTTGTGTATTAGTAGGCTAATGATTACTGGTCTGGCTGAATGTAATAGCGATCTTCCCCGATAGGAATCAGCTGGACCTTCCCCCCATAAAAGGCTGATAGAGTATCTTGGGTGAGAATTTCCTCCTTAGGCCCTTGGGCAAAACTTTGTCCCTCCTTGAGAAGAAGGACATGGCTAAAAGATTTGGTGATTTCCTCCGCATGGTGGGTAACAAAGAGAATGGTCGGTGCCTTTTCCATCTGTTTGATCTGGTGAATCAACTGAAAGATGGCTTCCCGAGCAAATAAGTCGAGCCCACTTGAGGCTTCGTCGAAGATGAGAAGGTCGGGTTCTTCCATGAGACTACGGGCGATAAGAATCGTCTGTTTTTCCCCTTGAGAGAGAGTCCTGTATTTTCGCCCAATCAAAGAAATAGCACCGATGCGACGCAACATGGACCGTGCTTCTTGGAGTTCTTTCTCTCCGTAAGTTGTATAGAGGATGCTACTCTTGTATTTACCAGTGAGGACGATTTCTTCTGGGGATAGAGATTCAGGGATGCGCTCAGAAATAAAGGAGCTAACCACTCCAATTCGCTTGCGGAGTTCAGGAATGTCGCCTTGTCCAAATTGTGTTCCAAGGACAGAAACCTCTCCTTCCGTTTTCCAATATTCCGCCATTAAGAGACGAAGGAGGGTCGATTTTCCAGCACCATTCAGTCCAAGGATGGCCCAGGTTTCCCCCTTATTGACGGTCCAATTCAAACGGGAAAGGAGATTTTTTCCTTCTTTTCTGAGAGTGACGTCTTTCAGTTCAATTAAGCTTTCTTTCATCTTTTTAACCTTCATAAAAATATTTTCTATTTTACCATAAATATGATAAAATAGCAGATAGGAGGAAAGGGATGTTTCATAAAAGTAAATTATTTTTCTGGACCTGTGAAGTCCTATTATTAACGATTATATTCTATATTTGGGGAAGTATGGGAAGCCTGATCTCTCCCTTTGTATCCGTTCTGAATACCATTATTCTTCCATTTTTGATTGCTGGTTTCTTGTACTACATCACCAATCCAATCGTAGAATTTTTGGAAAAGAAATTTCATCTAAATCGAATTTTGGGTATTCTATTAACCTTGGTAACCCTTTTTGGATTGATTATTTATGGGATTGTTTATATCCTGCCTATTTTGATCAACCAGTTGACAAGCTTGATTAATTCAACCCAAGGCTTGTATTGGGAAGTGCAAAGTTTTGTGACGAAGTTATCGAAGAATCCAGCCTTTCAGAGTATCAATATCCAATCAACCATTCAGCAGTTAAACCTATCTTATGTGGATATTCTACAAAATATCCTAAACAGTGTGACCAATAGTTTGGGTAGTGTGGTGTCAACGATTGTCAATACACTCTTCATTCTGGTTATGACGCCGATCTTCCTGGTTTACTTCTTGATTGATGGGAAGAAGTTACTTCCGATGTTAGAGCGGACGATCCTGAAAAATGACCGGCGGAATATTACCTCTCTCTTAGTGAGTCTCAACCAAACAGTTTCTCGCTATATTAGTGGGATTTCTATCGATGCTTTAATCATCGGGACTTTAGCCTTTATTGGCTACAGTTTTATCGGTTTGAAGTATGCCTTGGTCTTTGCCATTTTCTCAGCCTTGGCTATCTTCATTCCTTACATTGGACCGACGATTGGCTTGACTCCTATGGTGGTTACCTATGCCTTTACAGATTTCAATATGATGATCAAAGCAGTCATCTTCATGTTGATTGTTCAACAAATCGATGGAAATATCCTTTATCCACGGATTGTGGGAGGGGTGATGAAGGTGCATCCCATTACTATCATGGTTCTCTTGCTCTTATCCAGTAACATCTATGGTGTCATTGGAATGATCGTGGCGATTCCGGTTTATTCGATTGGTAAAGAAATCGTTAAATTCTTGGTGGCCTTGTATGAAAACCATAAAAAGACACAAGAGCAGCGCAAGCAAGAAGAGTTTGGAATCATTAATAAATCCTAACAGAATAAATAAGAGGCTGGGACAAAAGTCCTAGCCTCTTAAGTGTCTTTGGAATGTCGAGCAAGACGCAGTGGTTGAGTGGGCTCTACTACGCTGATTTCATCAGCTTTTACAATCCTACTCAACTGTGCGGAGGTGGGACGACGAAATCGAATTCTAACGAATGACCGATTTCTGTCCCACTCTCTTTTGAATATAGACTAAGAAAGGGTAAGCTAAGTACTTGAATCGTTAACTTTTACCTTTCCTTTAAGAAAATATGTTATAATGAATTAGTAATGATAGAAAATCAAGGAGTTTCTATAAGATGATAGAATTGCTTGCCAAAAAGCAGCGACGCCAAATGCGTTTGCTAGAAACATTAATTCGAGAGAAGCGCTGGTTTCATTTGAAGGAACTCGCAGAAATGTTAGATTGTACAGAACGGTCATTGAAGGAGGATCTTTCAAATTTACGAACGGTCTTTAAAGAGTTCTTGATTGAGTCTTCGACAAATGGCATTAAGATCAGCTATGATGATTCGGTTGGGATTGAGGTGGTCTACCATCACTTCTTTAAAGAATCTACAGCTTTCTCCCTCTTGGAATACTTGTTCTTCCATAAGGACGTTTCCAGTGACTTAATTTGTAGACGATATGATCTCAGTCAACAATCATTTTATCGCTTGATTCGAAACATTAACCAGATTATTCAGGAAAAGTACAATATTCGAATCACCTTGAATCCTCTAAATGTCGTGGGAGACGAAGTCGATATTCGCTTTTTCTATTCCCAATATTTTGCAGAGCGGTATTATTATTTAGAGTGGCCATTTCCAGATATCAGAGAACAAGTCATCATTGATTTCATCACCTTCTTCTATAAACTGACGGAAATCCCACTGACTTATTCGATCTTTCATTCTTATAAAATTATGCTGACGGTCTATCTTTACCGGATCAAGCAAGGGTATCGGATTGAAGGGGCCAATAATTTTGAACAATACGCCTATCTCTATCAAGAGCTCCCAAAAATCAATGAGATGCTTCGTTATTTTGGTTTGCAGCTGGGTGTAGAATTTAACGAAGAAATCATAGAACAGCTCTTTATTATCTTCCTACAGAAACGCTTCTATTTTACCCCACAGGATCTGATTGACTCCACTGAGGAAGATGCTGTTACAAAAAAATCCTATATTTTAGCCTCTCAATTTCTTGATCACCTGAGTGAATCTTATGGTTTAGAACTTGAGAATTATGAAGAGATGATTATGCATATTCACAACACCGCCTATTTGGAGCGGCGTGAAATCTTTGGTGAATTTCTTCTCTATGATACCAAGAGCTATACCAATGAGGATTATCGAACCCTCTTCCCTAAATTTTATCAGGATGTTGAAACAGGTTTGTATCACTATCTCAAAGAGATGGGCTTTCATGAAAATCCTGAAAACCTCAAGCATCAGATTTATACCGTATTTTCACATTGGGAAAATCTATTGCCTCAACTATTAAGGAGACGGACAGCTGTCAAGGTCTTAATCATTAGCCGATACGATGACCACCATGCCAAGTCCATGATTGATTTCTTAAAATTCTATTGTACGGATAACTTTGAGTTTTCACAGGTCATCAAGCATGACTTTAATCTTCATGAACTAGAGCATACCGAATATGATGTTATTGTTGCCAACTTTATGATTCCGAATATCAAAGGGAAAAAATTTATTTGTACAAGTAGTTTGACCCTTTTGGAACTTGTAGAAAAACTGAATGTACTCTTTTATGATTTCACACGTTATGGAGTATAACTGAGCCTTCCCTCCTCTTTTAGGAGGGAAATTTTTGCGACTATGCACCATTTCAAAAAATATGATATAATGGGCATTATTACTATACATTGAGGAGAATATCCATGGAAGACCCTGGCAGTCAGGATTTAATACTGCAATTTGTTTTACTATTTGTATTGACCTTATTAAATGCATTTTTCTCTGCAACGGAGATGTCGATGGTATCGCTGAACCGTTCTCGCGTAGAGCAAAAGGCTGAGGAAGGCGATAAAAAATATATTCGTCTCTTAAAGGTATTGGAAAATCCCAACCACTTTTTATCTACGATTCAGGTTGGTATTACCTTGATTACCATCTTGTCTGGGGCAAGCTTAGCTGATGATCTTGGGAAAGTAATCGCTTCTTGGATGGGAAATACGGAGACAGCACGTGCGATAGCTAGCTTCCTCTCACTGGCTTTTCTGACCTATATTTCGATTGTATTTGGTGAGTTATATCCGAAGCGTATTGCCATGAATCTGAAAGATAGCTTGGCTATTCGAACGGCTCCAATTGTGATTTTACTAGGAAAAATCGTTAGCCCCTTTGTCTGGCTCTTATCGGCATCAACCAATCTGGTCAGTCGTCTGACTCCTATGCAATTCGATGATGCAGACGAAGAGATGTCACGAGATGAGATTGCCTATATGCTGGCTAAGAGTGAAACAAGTCTGGATGCTGACGAGATTGAAATGTTGCAAGGAGTCTTTTCACTAGATGAGCTGATGGCGCGTGAGCTAATGGTTCCTCGTACGGATGCCTTTATGGTGGATATCCAAGATGATACCAGAGAAATCATCGAAAGCATCTTAAAACAGAATTTTTCTCGTATTCCTGTCTATGATGATGACAAGGACAATGTCATTGGTCTGATCCATACCAAACGTTTGCTTAATGAAGGTTTTGTGAATGGATTTGATAATATTGCTCTTCGCAAGATCCTTCAGGAACCGCTCTTTGTACCGGAAACAATCTTTGTAGATGATCTCTTGAAGGAGCTCCGGAATACACAAAATCAGATGGCCATTTTGCTGGATGAGTATGGAGGAATGGCTGGTCTGGTAACCTTGGAAGACCTTCTT
The DNA here is from genome assembly GCF_000479335.1 of Streptococcus ilei. Classification (NCBI taxonomy): domain Bacteria; kingdom Bacillati; phylum Bacillota; class Bacilli; order Lactobacillales; family Streptococcaceae; genus Streptococcus; species Streptococcus ilei. The sequence goes on along the minus strand of NC_022584.1, from coordinate 989,982 downwards.
GAGGAAATTGTCGGGGAAATCGATGATGAAACCGATAAGGCTGAGAATGATGTTTTTGAAATTGAGCCTAACCTCTATATTGTGCAGGGGATTGTGACTCTAAATGATTTCAATGAGTATTTTGATGTGAAGTTGGAAAGTGATGATGTGGATACCATTGCAGGCTACTACCTGACTGGTGTCGGACGGATTCCAGGTCACAAGGAACGCTTGAGTTTTGAAGTAGACAGTATGAAGAAGCATCTGATCCTTACAAACGATAAGGTAAAAAATGGTCGTGTCACCAAGGTGAAGGTTGAGGTCAGTGACCTAGTCGATGAAGATGAGCAAGCGACAAAAGGTCAAGAATAAGAACATCAAATCAGGGAGTTTCCCTGATTTTTTTATGCTCATTTTAGACGGATTTGCATCTCTCATGAAATTCCTTTATAATAAAATAAATAAAGGTAGAAGGAGATCACAATGAAACAAGAAGAATGGTTAGCAGAGTTTGAGAGGGTTCATGGTCGACCGGCCAATCAGGAGGAAATCCAACAGGCTTTTGGTACGTTTGGAAGTCCAGAAACACAAACGACACCGAATACGCCCGTAAACCCAATCCAATCTCCATTTGAAGGTGCAGCACCTGTTTCCAATCAAGGACAATTTGGAGGCCCTTTACCGTTTCCAGAACAAGCTAAATTTGGAGGAGCAGCGCCAGCCCCAGAACAAACCCAGTTCGGAGATGCAGCGCCAACTCCAGAGCAAACGCCATTTGGAGGAGCAGCGCCAACTTCAGAGCAAACACAGTTTGGAGGTGTGACGCCACCACCAGAACAAGCACAGTTCGGAGGTCCAGCTCCGGCCCAAGCCCCATTTGGAGGTGCAAGCCCAGCTCCAAATCAATTCCAAGGTGGAGCAAGTCAGTATCAACATCAAGAACAAGCTTTTGGGCAAGGTGGAACTCAGCCACAAGCTCCTGTTCAGGAGGCGGCTCAAACAGGAGCGCCCTTCGCATCTTATAACAACACTCAGATGCAGGGAGGCTACCCAAACAATGGGCAACTGAATTACCAGGCTAATTCTCCATATATGGGCCAAGCTCCAATACCAGGTAAGAAGTCTAAAAAAGGGCTGATTATTGGTTTATGTAGTCTTGTTGCTGTTGCAGTTTTATCTGTGCTTGCATTTTTCTTTTTTACTAAAAATCCAAATAGTATTCAAGGAAAATGGTCGGCTACTCCTGAAATGAAAAAGACAATGAAGTCTGCTTTTGCAGGCACTTTCTCTACTACATCAGATATTTCTAGTGAATTTGTAAAAGATATGGATATGATCGTAGAGGTAAAGGGGAAAAAAGTAACCATCAGTGTGATTGGTAAGATTGATTTCAAGGGAGCTGCAAAGGAACTCTATGATGATGGGGACAATGATTTTTACTCTGTTGAGGATGCCTTAGACTATATCCAAGAAAACAGTGAGAATTCCTATTTAGAGGATATGGGACTTGAAATCGATGTGAAAAAAGGCACTCTTAAAATGGTAGCCTTTGAAGGTGAGGTGGATGAAAAAGATCACCGATTCATTCAGGATGAAGATGCGAGTCATTTCCTTAAATACGATCTCAAGTATAAAATTGAAAATGGAACGCTGAAAGTTTCCGTGGATGGAAATGATTATGGAATTGAATACTCCTTTAAAAAATAAGATATTCGCTTATTTAGGCTCTTTGTCAACTGTAGTGGGTTGATGAAAAGTTATACCCTGGAGAGGACCAAATTGGTTCTCTCCTTTTTGATGTTCTTGTTTTCTACAACAAAATAGGCTCCATAATTCCTATGGTGATATTATCCACTACAGAAATTATAGAGCCATAAAATCAAGGTTTTTCCTGATTTTTATACTCATTTTAGTAGGGTTTGCTTCTCCTATGAATTTCCTTTATAATAAAATAAGTAAAGGTTAGAAGGTGATAGTCATGAAACCAGAAGAATGGTTAGCAGAGTTCGAGAGAGTCCATGGTCGACCGGCCAATCAGGAGGAAATCGAACAGGTTTTTGGTCAGTTTGAAAGTCCAGAAACACAAGCGACACAGGATACGCTGGTAAATCCAATTCAATCTCCATTTGAAGGTGCGACGCCATCACCAGAACAAGCACAGTTCGGAGGTCCAACTCCGACCCAAGCCCCATTTGGAGGTGCAAGTTCAGCTCCAAATCAATTCCAAGGTGCAACAAGTCCGTTTCAACAACAAGGACAAGCTTTTGGTCAAGGTGGAATCCAGCCACAAGCTCCTGTTCAGGAGTCGGCTCAAGAGGGAGCGCCCTTCACATCCTATACCAATGCTCAGATGCAGGGTGGCTATCCAAACAATGGGCAACTGAATTACCAGACTAATTCCTCATATATGGGCCAAGGTCCAATGCCAGTGAAGAAGTCTAAAAAAGGGCTTATTATTGGATTATGTAGTCTAGTTGCCGTTGCAGTTTTGTCTGTGCTTGCCTTTTTGTTATTTGCTAAAAATCCAAATAGTATTCAAGGGAAATGGTCAGCTACTCCTGAAGTGAAGAAAGAAATGACATCTGGTTTTAAAGAAAGTTTCACCTCGACTTTAGATATCTCTGGTGAATTTTTTAAAGATGTCGAAATGATTGTGGAAGTAGAGGGTAACAATGTAAAAATTTCTACATCAGGAAAAGTTGATTTTAAAGGAGCAGCAAAAAAACTCCTTGAAGGCGATAAAAGTTATTTAAATTCTGTGGAAAATGCATTGGAGTACATTGAGGAACGAAGCAAATGGGGTTACTTGAAGGAAATAGGAGTTGAAATTGATGTTAAAAAAGGAACCATAGATATGGTGTTATTTGAAGGCGAGTTATCTGAAAAAACTCATGAATTTCTTGTAGATAGTGGTGGAAACTTTGTAATGCAATACAATCTCAAATATAAATTGGTAAACGGAATCTTAACGGTTTATCAGAATGAAGAGGATGATTTTAAATTCACCTTTAAAAAATAAGATATTCGCTCATTTAGTGCCCTCATCGGGCACTTTTTTGTTTGGTAATGAAGAAAATATAAGATAATTAAAAAAATTCTGAATTTAGGCTTGACAGCCTGAAAAAATTTCGGTAAGATAGTCAACATAAAAAAACGAAAGCAGAATTTTATGAAAAACACGAACTCCACATTGTTGAATCAAAACTTTTACTTTAGCTACTTTAGATAGTGTTTGTAGACATGAACTCATGGATGCAAACGAAACGAGCAATTTGTTTGTATCTATGTGGCTAAGATTTTTGATTGTGGTCCATATAGATGATATCTAAATGGACGGCAATGCTGGCATACTTTTAAGTTTGTGAGGAATGATACCAACCGTTTAGAATCATCTAAACGGTTTTTTGTATGCTGTTTGAATGTTTTAGAGAAGGAGACATGTTTCATGAAAGTTGTAAAGAAGTTAATTGCCCCGGTTCTGGTAGTTGGTCTATTGATGACCTCTCTCTTGAGCCTCCATCACTTGAAGACCTCTAAGCATCAAAAGATTAAGATTGGGATTTCTCAGTATATTACCCATAAGTCTCTTGATACAACTCGAAAAGGCTTTGTGGAAGAGTTAGCAAAACAAGGCTATGTAGATGGAGAAGAGATTGAAATTGATTATCAAAATGCTCAAGGGGAGCAGAGAAATTTGAAAAACATTTCAAATCAATTATCACAGGAAAGTGACCTTGTGTTTGCCATTGCGACTCCATCGGCACAAAGTATTGCCAATACGAGCAAAAGAACCCCTGTAGTCTTTTCTGCAGTGACGGACCCTCTGGCTGCTAAGTTGGTCAAGAACTTGGATCGTCCTAGTGGCAATGTGACAGGAACGAGCGACCAATCTTCAGATGCCATTGCTACGCAAGTCGATCTGATTCAAAAGGTTTTGCCAACAGCTAAGACGATTGGGATCCTCTATACGCAAAGTGAACCCAACTCAGTCGTTCAAAAAGAGGAAGCCAAGAAGGTTCTTGAGGCTAAAGGCTACCGTGTCGTAGAGAAAACCATCTTAGACAGTAATAATGTGAAAGCAGCAGCGGACAGTTTGATGTCAGAGGTCGATCTAGTCTTTATTCCAACAGACAACATTATTTCCTCTACGATGGAAACGATCAAACAAGTTTCTTTAAAACACAAAGTTCCAGTCATTGGAGGTTCAATTGAAATGGCTCAAGTAGGAGGGCTCTATACCTATGGGACAGACTACACCGAGTTGGGTCGTCAATCTGCCCGGATGGCGATTCGTATCCTGAAAGGGGAAAAGGTAGCCGATCTGGCAGTGGAAGCCCCTAAGAATTTAGAATTATATGTCAACAAAGAGATGGCTAAGAAATTAGGAATTGATCTCTCTGGTATAAACGAAAAGAAATAGGAGATGGATGATGGATTTAGTATTATCAAGTTTATCTGAAGGTTTATTGTGGTCGATTATGGCCATTGGTATATTCTTAACATTCCGCATTTTAGATATAGCGGATATGACAGCAGAAGGGGCTTTCCCGCTTGGAGCGGCAGTCGTTGCATCCCAAATTCAAGCAGGTCAAAACCCATGGTTAGCGACCCTCTTTTCTATTTTTGCAGGGATGTTAGCAGGTCTAGTTTCTGGCCTCCTTCATACTAAGATGAAGATCCCCGCACTCTTAACAGGGATTGTGACCCTGACGGGTCTCTATTCGATCAATATTAAGATCATGGGAGGTGTTCCTAATTTATCCATTGGAGATTCAAGTACCATCTTCAAGTCTGTGATGGGGCTGGGTTTGTCCAATGAGGCTGCTGTCTTTGCTGTTAGTCTTTCTTGTTTGTTATTGGTCTGTCTGATTTTGACCCTCTTAATGAAAACTCAGATTGGCTTGGTTCTTCGTTCAACGGGTGACAATATCCCAATGAGTGAGGCCAATGGGGTGAATGTGGACACCATGAAGATTTTCGGTTATATGATTTCTAATGGACTGGTTGCATTGTGTGGGGCTCTCTTCGCTCAGACAGATGGCTTCTCAGACGTGACTTCTGGTACAGGGACCATCGTCGTAGGACTTAGCGCCGTTATTCTAGCAGAAGTCTTGATCCATGATTTGACCATTGGAGGACGCTTACTTTCGATTGGAGTGGGGGCAATTGTTTACCGCCTCATTATCCTCAATATCTATGAAATTCCAAACTTAGATCAAAACTTAGTCCGTTTGTTTAATGCTATTCTCTTGGCCTTGGTCTTGTTTGCACCAGAAGCCCAGAAACGTCTCAAGATTCGTGGATTAAAATTAACCAGCAACTAAAAGGAGAAGATAAATGGCAACATTGTTAAAAATCGAAGATATACATAAGACATTTGAAGCAGGAACAGTCAATGAAAACCATGTTCTCAAAGGCTTGGACCTGACAGTAGAAGAAGGAGATTTCATTTCCGTCATCGGAGGAAATGGAGCAGGGAAATCGACATTGATGAACATTCTGGCAGGTGGCTTGCAAGTGGACCAAGGAGATATCCTGTTAGAAGGAAAATCTATTAAGCAGACCAGTGTTCGGAAGCGTGCTAAGGAGATCGCCCGTGTTTTCCAGGATCCTAAGATGGGGACGGCTTCCCGCTTGACCATTGAAGAAAATATGGCCATTGCTAAAAAACGGGGAGCAAGACGGGGACTCAGTTGGGGGGTTAAAGAAAAAGACCGCGAAGAATTTAAAACGGCTTTGAAGGAACTCAATATTGGTTTGGAAAATCGCCTCAAAGTGGACACGCAATATTTATCAGGGGGACAACGGCAAGCTTTGACCTTGGTCATGGCTGCCTTGGTCAAACCAAAACTCTTGCTACTGGATGAACATACCTCAGCGCTCGATCCCAAGACCAGTGAAATGGTCATGGAATTGACGCAAAAGATCGTGGAAAGTCATGATTTGACAACCTTGATGATTACGCATGATATGAACCATGCCATCGCATATGGCAATCGTTTGATCATGCTCTACCAAGGCAAAATTGTGGTCGACGTTAAAGGGGAAGAAAAGAAGAACCTGACGGTTGAAGACTTGATGCGCCTTTTTCATCAGAATAGTGGTGAAACCTTGGTGAGTGACGAATTGGTTTTGGGATAAAATAAAGATAGTGGGACAGAAATCGGTCATTCGTTAGAATTCGATTTCGTCGTCCTACCTCCGCACAGTCGAGTAGGGCTGTAAAAGCTGATGAAATCAGCGTAGTAGAGGCCACTCAACCACTGCGTCTTGCTCGACAATCCAAAAACAATTGAGAGGCTAGGACTTTTGTCCCAGCCTCTTTGTATTGATGTTGTTAGCCACATTTAGCTAATCCTGTTTCTTTTTCTCTAGGAAGCTAGCTGCGAGAACAAGGTTAAGACCCGCTAAGAAGAGTAGGTATGAACTACTGTGTTCTGTATTCGTTCTTGGAAGTTGTCCTTGCGAAGTCTGATCTTGTTTAGAGGTTGGAACACTCATCAAAGCATCACTGGTATTCGTTGGACTAGGATGCTCTAAAAGAGGAGTATATTGTCCCTTGCTTCCAGAAAAAGCAGAATCCACTTTTTCAGGAAGACTTGAAATGAATGGTCCAGTTTCTAATTTTGTCTTATAGACAATAGCATAGGTTCCTAATTCTTGGACCATGAATTCAATCATGCCCTCTCGAAGTGTAAATTCTAATGGTTGGAGACCTTGATCAGGAGTCAAGACATAAAGTTGCTTCACTTCTCTGGATAGTGGAAGTCGAACCAATACACTTCCCTTCACTGGAACTGGATTTCCCTCTTTATCCCTCAGTTGAAGGTTGAAAGCATCGTAGGTCTTGCCGAAGAGACCTTGGTCAAGGACCTTTTGGATCTCTAAATGACTTTCTGTTCCAATCTCATTTTCTCCACTAATGACCTCTACCTTGCTGGCTTGGTCTTTCAGTACCCGAAGGACATATTCTGGTAGAGAAAGGATAGGTGCTTCTTGTCCAGCTGTGCCGATTGGATCAGTGTACTCAGGAAGGGTCACTACAGGTGCTTCTTCCTCTCCCAAACTTGTCACAAGAGAAGGTAAGAGAGAGACGACTGGACTAGTGATGGTTTTCCCTCGGATGGCATAGGCTGAGATGATCTGATCTTGTTTTTGATGAGCAGTTTCTGGGATTGGGAGTTCAATTTGCTGGTTTTTAATCGGCAACACTCGATTTCCATCTGATAGGGTGACGTGTTGGTCATCGGTTTTCTTGAGGAAAACAGGATCTTTTGTACCTGGGAATTGTACAGCAATAGCATCCCATTCTCCAGACGGAAGTGTGAGGGTAATGGTTTGATCGCCTGCTTGTATTGGGGCTAGGCTTGGAGTATCTAGGGATACGGTTGCTGGCTTCAATATGTCAAATGAATCCAGAGAAATCATCTTTCTACCATCTGGAGAGTTAGGATCCACTGTCAAGGTGAGAATATGATCTCCATTGCTTAAGTTTGTATACTCGCCAATCAATACATTCTTTTCATAGTCAGCACTGGAGTAAAAGTCCAAACTTGGCATTTCTTTTCCATCTAGGGTTACTAAGGCTTTTCCATAGTCAGAAGATTTTAAGCCGTAGATACGGATACCTGTACCAGTGAAAGGAATGATTGCCTTGGCCTCAGAATACTGAGATGGATCCACATTTTGGAGAGTCGCGTATTTTTCTGTCGTTTGATATAAGCCTGATTCATTCCAGTCTTTGAACAAAGAACCATAGTGGATACGAGGATCTCTGTCATCCATCTTTTCAACAGTCGCGCCTTGACCAGGATAGATTTTAAAATAATCCAAGGAAATTTTTGAGCGTTCATTCCCACGGTTTAAGTGCTCCTTCTTCACGGTCAGAGTTAGGAGGTGATCTCCATCAGGAAGTCCTGTAAAACGACCGATTAGAGCGCTTTTTTCCGTTTCTCCAGATGTGTAGAAATCCAGATTTCCCACTTTTTTTCCATCGATTTGGACTTCTGCTAGGCCCAATTCAGACGATTTGAGACCATAGATTTCAATTCCTCGTCCATTGAAAGAGATGCTAGCAGTTGCATCTTTGTCAGAGTAGCTATCAAGGGATAGGTCGGCGTATTTTTCAGTTCCTGCATACAAGTCAGCATCTTCCCAGTTATTGAAGGCAGGACCGTATTGAACACGAGGATCTCTATCGTCCATCAATTCGACAACTGGTTGGATTGATGCGGCTTCTGATGTTTGCCTTGAGCGCTCCCCAATCATAGCTTTAACGCTATAACTATAGCTATGAAGAGAATCAATGGAACGGTCAATGAAATGAGTGACATTGGTTAGGAATTCTTTGACAGAAGGAGCGTCGCTGCTTTCATCTTTGCTTTCTCGACGAATGATATAGTGAGTCGCATCTTTAACTGGATTGAAATCGAGTTCTGCTGTTACAGCATCTTTTCTCACGGCAGATAGGCGGGTGACCCTCTCTGGTAACTTTTCAAAGGTAACCTGATCCCCTTTTTGAGTGGCAATCTGAATCCGATTGCCTTTCAGAAGAGTTGGTTTGATTTCTTTCCCGTTAATCTTGACAATACTCGACTCGATGTCTGGATAATCGACGACTAAATCTCCACCTGCATGGGAAAGGAAAGCTAATGTCTCTAGATTCTTTTCTTTCCATTTCATGCTGACTTCAAAGTTGCCACGTGCCACGAGACCTGAAACTTGCCCGTCTTTCCAGGCATCTGGAAGGGCTGGTAATGGGGCAATGTAGCCAGTGTGGGATTGAAGGAGCATTTCTGCCATCCCGCTAGTGGCACCAAAGTTACCATCGATTTGGAAAGGCTCGTGGGTATCCCAGAGATTTTCTAGGGTTGAGGATTTGAGCTGTTCTGCCAATAAACGATGGGCACGATTTCCATCAAGCAGACGAGCCCAGAGGTTGATTTTATTGGCCTTAGACCAACCCGTTCCACCATCTCCACGGTGGTTTAAGGTTGCGCGTGCCGCCTCTAGGTATTCAGGCTGATCCTTGTCAAATAAAGTACCTGGGAAGAGACCAACCAGATGAGAAACGTGACGGTGGTGATTTTCAATGCCTTCATTCGTAAATTGAGGACTGTCTTCTTCGTACCATTCCTTGATGCGGCCATCTTGGTTGATATGAAGTGGTTTGAGCTTGTCAAATTTAGCCTTCACTTCGGTAACCAAGTCTTGGTCGACATTGAGATGATTGGCTGCTTCCATATAGTCGTGGAATAGTTGCCAAACCAGAGATTGGTCGAAGGTATTTCCAATCGTAATGGTTCCATGCTCTGGTGAATAGGATGGAGAAGATACCCAACGGTCACTAGATTTGTCGAAGTGCAAGAAGGAATTCCAGAACTTGGCTGTTTCCTTGAGCATTGGATAAATCTTTTCTTTGAGATAGGTTTCATCCTTGGTAAATTTGTAGTAGTCATAGACGTTCTGCATCATCCAAGCATTGGCAGCAGGAGACCAACCCCAGTAATAATTCCAACCTGGAGTTGTCCAGCCAAATGGTGTTGCCTGAGTATGAACCAGCCATCCGTTTTCTTGGCCTTCTTTAGACTCGATGCCGGCATATTCTTTAGCAGCGATACGACCATAGTAGCGCATGTCATCGATATAATTGACCATTGGCTTAGCCGTTTCTGCGAGATTACTCATATAGGCAGGCCAATAGTTCATTTGTAGATTGACATTGAGGTGGTAGTCAGCGTTCCAAGGTGGATTGTCTACAGCATTCCAGACACCTTGCAAGTTAGCAGGAAGGGCATCTGTCCGGTCACGAGAAGAGCTGATGAGGAGGTAACGGCCGTATTGGAAGAAGAGCTCTTCTAGTTCTTGTCCTTTTGTAGGATCATAGGTTTGGAGAGCTTCTTTTGTCGTTTGGCTAGACTTATTACCGCCAAGATTCAGTTGGACACGATTGAAGAGACGCTGGTAGTCCTCGATGTGGTCATGTTTCAGAGTTTCATAATCTTTTGCCTTGGCAGCTTCTACGATAGACTTAACAGTATTTTCTACATCAATATCCTTGCGGTAATTAGTTTTTGGATTTTGAGCATAATTAGTCTTGGCACTGAGTAAAAGGGTCGCATAGCTGGCTCCAGTGACAGTCAAATAGCCATCTTGGGCAGTGACTTGTCCGTCTGTCTTGATTCCAAGATAGGAGGCAAATTGAAGGCCATTGTCTTTGACAGTCCCCTTGAGCAAGATACCATTTGAATCGGTCATGACTGCCCCTTGTTTATAGTTCGAATATTCCCAAGAGTAGTCACCATTCGCAAGTAAATCCTCTGTCAAGCTATTCCAAAGGGTAAAATCGAGGGTCTTATCCCCTTTTTTACTCAAATGGGTCACAGTAACATCATCCGGATAGCTAGAGAAGGTTTCGCGTTTAAAGGTGGTTCCATCCTGGCTATAAGAAGTAGTTGTGATAGCTTCTGTAATATCTAAGTCACGGTGATAGTCGGTAACGTTCTCCAAACCTTTCTTTTGGTTGTTAAAGACCATAAAGATATCACCGAAAGATAAGTAGCGTCCGTATTGAGCGTTGTTTGGTCCTACTAGATTTTCTTCGGCTAACTGTTTCGCTTTTTGGCGGTCTCCAGCTTCAAGGGCCTTACGGATTTCTGCCAAAATCTTATAACGATCCTGATAGTTTCCTCCGTTGTAGTCGGTGCTATCTGGTTGTGGTCCTCCAGACCAAAGAGTTTTTTCGTTGTATTGGATTCTTTCTTCACCGATGAGTCCGAAAACCTTAGCCCCCATTTCCCCGTTCCCGACTGGAAGGGCTTGTTTTTCCCAACCATCATAGGTAGCAGCAGCAGGTTGATTGTAACTTAATTGATAATCTGTTTGTTTTGCCACAGGAGTCTCAACTTTCATCGTTTCCTTATCTTTATTCGTCTCAATCGAAGTAGTCGAATCGTCTGTATGATGACTTTCAACAGCTCTATCAGGAGTTGAGCTTCTTTCTTCAGAAATAGGAGCGATATGTGGATTCTCTGACTTGGATCCTCCAGTTCTGTCAGTCGGACTCTCTAGTGATGGGGCAGCTTCAAGGTGGTTGCTTTCGTTTTGACTTCCAACAATACTATCAGCATCTACCTGGTGTGAGCTGAGAAAAAATGCACCTAGTAAAACAGAAGCAGTGCCAACTGTTAGTTTGCGGATACTATAACGACAGGATGTTTCCCAAAATCTTTGGTCCATAGAACTCTCCTCTATTTTTTTGAGACCGCTTACATTATTGATTAAAGACAGTCCCTTCATATTTATTTCTATCATATCCAATTTAATAGGGAAACAGGAAAATGTCAATAGCATTTAGGTAAGATGCATATTTGAGAGTGTTATTTCTTAAAATAGTAGAGAAATAGGAGATAAATAAGCTATTGATTTTTGCCATAGAGAATCGGTAAGAGTAAGGCCGACTGGAATGACCTGTACTAATACAATGGTATGAAATTGAAAAACAGTTTATTTTCTAAAAACTAGTCAAAATCCTTTTATTCACAAGGAATCATGTTATAATAAGACCATAAAACGTTTTCAAGAGAGAAGGACAAGACATGGAAAATGAAACAGTTGACTATGGAAAAGTAACAGGAATGGTACACTCTACGGAAAGCTTCGGTGCTGTAGATGGACCAGGGATCCGTTTTATTGTCTTTCTTCAAGGCTGTCAAATGCGGTGTCAGTATTGCCATAACCCGGATACTTGGGCTATGGAAACCAACAAGTCTCGTGAACGAACAGTAGATGATGTATTGGAAGAAGCCCTTCGCTATCGTGGTTTTTGGGGCCAAAAAGGTGGGATCACTGTCAGTGGCGGAGAAGCCCTGCTTCAGATTGACTTCTTGATTGCCTTCTTTACCAAGGCTCAAGAGCTGGGCATCCACTGTACTTTAGACACCTGTGCTCTGCCTTTCCGAAATACCCCTCGTTACTTGGAAAAATTTGACAAACTGATGGCAGTGACCGATTTGGTGCTCCTTGATATTAAGGAAATCAATGATGAACGTCACAGATTTGTAACCAGTCAAACAAACAAGAATATTTTGGCCTGTGCCAAGTATTTGTCTGATATTGGCAAACCAGTATGGATTCGTCACGTCTTGGTGCCAGGTTTGACAGACCGAGATGATGATTTGATCGAACTTGGTAAATTTGTCAAAACCCTTAAAAATGTTGATAAATTTGAAATTCTTCCCTACCATACCATGGGTGAGTTCAAATGGCGAGAATTGGGCATTCCTTATTCCCTAGAAGGAGTAAAACCTCCAACAAAAGAACGAGTTCAGAATGCTAAGGACTTGATGGAAACTGAAAGCTACCAAGATTACTTGAAACGGGTTAAAGGATAAATAGATCGAGACAGTTGGTTCTTCCAGCTGTCTTTTTTCTGATGAAATGCATCACTATTCCCTTTCTTTAAACGGAAAAACGTGCTAAAATAGAGTGAATCTATAAATGAAAATGAAGAGGTAGAAACATGTCAAAAATTCTTGTTTTGGGTCACCAAAACCCTGATTCAGATGCTATTGGCTCATCTGTAGCCTTTGCTTATCTTGCAAAAGAAGCTTATGGTTTGGATACAGAAGCAGTGGCTCTTGGAACTCCAAATGAAGAAACAGCCTTTGTATTGGATTATTTTGGTGTGGAAGCGCCACGCGTGATTACATCTGCTAAGGCAGAAGGTGTAGAGCAAGTCATCTTGACGGACCACAATGAATTCCAACAATCTGTTTCAGATATCGCTGAAGTAGAAGTTTACGGTGTGGTAGATCACCACCGTGTGGCTAACTTTGAAACTGCAAGCCCACTTTACATGCGTTTGGAACCAGTTGGATCAACATCTTCTATCGTTTACCGCATGTTCAAAGAACACGGTGTAGCTGTTCCAAAAGAAATTGCAGGTTTGATGCTTTCAGGTTTGATTTCAGATACCCTTCTTTTGAAATCTCCAACAACTCACCCATCTGATAAAGTGATTGCGCCTGAATTGGCTGAATTGGCTGGTGTGAACTTGGAAGAATACGGTCTTGCCATGCTCAAGGCTGGTACAAACTTGGCAAGCAAATCTGCAGAAGAATTGATCGACATCGATGCTAAGACTTTTGAATTGAACGGCAACAATGTCCGTGTGGCTCAAGTCAATACAGTTGATATTGCCGAAGTATTGGAACGTCAAGCTGAAATCGAAGCAGCTATCCAAGTCGCAATTGCAACTAACGGATACTCTGACTTTGTCTTGATGATTACAGACATCGTCAACTCTAACTCAGAAATTTTGGCTCTTGGTGCTAATATGGACAAGGTGGAAGCAGCCTTCAACTTCAAACTTGAAAACAACCACGCTTTCCTTCCAGGTGCTGTTTCTCGTAAGAAACAAGTGGTACCACAATTGACTGAAAGCTTTAATGCTTAATGATAAACGGGATAACCCATTGTTAAAAAAGGAGTTTCGGCTCCTTTTTTGCTAGGAGGAGACTATGTTAGAATCTGGCGATTTGATTTTTGTGAGGGATCATACGGAAATGGGACAGGCCATCCAGGCATCTACTGGGAACTATAGCCATGTGGCCATCTTTTTGGATGGAAAGTTCTATCATGCCACGGTGGAAGGTGGCGTCCTGGCCCAGTCCTCTGAAGATTTCTTTGAAACTGAGAAGGTATATGACCTATACCGCTATGCAGAGATTGATGACAAAGAAGTCAAAAAGCGAGCAGAAAACCTTTTAGGTGCTCCCTACAATGTTTCCTTTTACCCAAATGGAGATGGCTTCTATTGTTCCCAGTTCATCGCTGAACTGCTCCCTATCTTTGAGACCATTCCCATGAAGTTTGGTGATGATGAGCAGCAGATTAGTGATTTCTGGAGAGATTACTATAAAGAACTAGGATTAGCTGTACCTCTGAATCAGCCTGGTACTAATCCCAGTCAGTTAGCCCAGTCTCCCCGTCTACAGTTTAAAGAAAGATATACGGATGATTACAATCATTAATCCCACACGTTTGACACGTCAGCCTTTTTTTAAGGATTTGATCAACTATCTGGATCAGCAGAATGATGTGATCCTGCGGCAAATCAAGGCCCAATTTCCAGATCAGCCGGTGGACAAGCTGATGGAAGAATATATCAAAGCGGGCTTCATCCTTCGAGAAAATAAACGCTACATCCTCAGCCTGCCTTTCTTGGAATCTGCTGAAGCAGTCGACTTGGATCAAGAAGTCTTTGTCCGAGAGGAGAGTGACCTTTATCAGGAACTGAAAGCCAAGGTCTTCCAAACGGAACTTCGCAACACGACCAATACAGCGATTCTCATAGAAGAGACAGACTTTGAGCGAAAGGCACAGACCCTGTCCAATTACTTTTACAAGGTGAAACACCAATACCCTTTGACGGAGGTTCAAGAGAAACTCTATGCCATCTTGGGAGATGTCAATCCCGAATATGCACTCAAGTATATGACCAGCTTTTTGCTCAAGTTCCTCAAAAAAGATGAAGTCCAGCAAAAGCGCAGAGACATCTTTGTCGATAGTTTAGAGGTCTTAGGCTATATCCGAAAAAATGATGAAGGCAAATATGAATTAGCAGTGGACTTGGACAAGGAAAGACTGATATTTTTGAAACACTAGAAAAGGCTAGGAAATTTTCCTAGCCTTATTTGATTAGAGATAACGTTCAGCAATAGCAGCATCACCTGGATATTCTTCTTTGACGCCATTGACGATTTGGTAGCAGTCAGCTCCTTTTCCAGCGATAATGACGGCATCTTCAGGCTTGCTGGTAGTTGCCATCGCCAGTTGAATGGCTTGCTCGCGATCTGCAATTTTCTCGACAGGGCGCGTGATAAAGCTGCTAATCTCTTCAGCGATAGCCAAAGGATCTTCATAGTTGGGGTCATCCGCTGTGAGGAAGACTTGGATCTCAGGATGGTCTTCTAAGAGCAGGCCAAAGTCCTTGCGGCGGCTCTCTCCTTTATTCCCAGTTGATCCAAGGACCAGTGAAATCGTTCCTGTCTGATGGGTTTCAACAACAGAGAGCAGTTTTTTCAAGCTATCTCCATTATGGGCATAGTCAATAAAAACTTTTGCCCCATTCTTTTGAGTCAAGACTTCCATCCGGCCAGGAACACGGGTTTTGGCAATCCCCTTTTTGATGTCTTCAAGACTCGCTCCTAGACGAAGGCAGGCGAGACCTGCAGCTACAGCATTTTCTTGATTGAAGTGGCCGATGAGCTGGGTATCATAATCCCCTGCCAGCTTGCCAGTGACAGAAAAGCTAAAGGCTTTTGAGTTGTGGACTTGGTTGGTCGATTGACTACCGTAGAAGTCGTGGTCTTGCTCAGTCACCTGCTCCGCAAGAATGTTAAAATGGTCCATATCACTATTGACGACAACAGCACGACTATTTTCCATCAAGAGACGTTTATGGTAGAAGTAGTCTTCGAAACTTGGATGCTCAATCGGTCCAATATGGTCAGGGCTGATGTTGAGGAAGACACCAACATCGAATGTGAGTCCGTAAACACGTTTGACTAGATAGGCCTGACTAGAGACCTCCATAATCAGGTGAGTCCGATCATGGGCAACTGCCTGGGCCATCATTTCAAACAAATCGATACTTTCTGGGGTGGTCAAGGTTGATTTGAAGAAGGTCTTGCCATCCAAGGTTGTATTCATAGTGGATAGCATGGCAGGACGATGGCCTTGCTCAAGAATCTTGTAGGCATAGTAAGCAGAAGTGGTTTTGCCCTTGGTCCCTGTAAAAGCTAAGAGTTTTAGCTGGCGCTCAGGGTGGCCATAGAATTCCATGGCAATTAAGCTCATAGCCTGTTTAATGTCCGTAACGATAATGGCCGGGATGCTGACCTCAAAGTCCTGCTCAGCGACATACCACTGTAAACCTTGCTCGATCGCTTGCTCCAAAAATTCCTTCTTGAAATTTGCCCCCTTCACAAAAAAGAGGGTCTCAGCGTTGACCTTTCGACTATCGTAGCTAATTTGATTAAAAGAAACACCACTTGCAGAATAGTGGTATTCTCCGTCTTGCAGGATCTCACGAAAGTTGTGATCCTCTTTTAAAATGTTTAGTACAGTTTCTATCTTCATCATAATCCTATTTTAAACTGAAAGCCCTTATTTTACAAGTGTAAAGGAAAAGTTTATAATGAAAGAAGACTATAAAGTAGAGGAAACATATGAGTAACGAAACAAGTAATCAACAGGCCCAAATGCTCCGTGGAACTGTCTGGTTAACAGCCAGTAATTTCATTAGTCGTCTCTTAGGAGCGGCCTATATCATCCCTTGGTATATCTGGATGGGCAAACATGGTGCAGAGGCAAACGGTCTCTTTACCATGGGCTACAATATCTACGCTTGGTTTTTGCTGATTTCAACAGCAGGAGTTCCTGTAGCGGTTGCTAAGCAAGTGGCCAAGTACAATACAAAGGGTCAAGAAGAACACAGTTTTGCCATGATTCGTGGCTTCCTTAAGTTCATGTCTTTATTGGGCTTGGTTTTTGCCATTATCATGTATTTGCTTTCTCCAGTATTTGCAAACTTGTCTGGAGGTGGGAAGGACTTAATCCCTGTCATGCAGAGCCTTTCTTGGGCAGTCTTGATTTTCCCTTCCATGAGTGTTATTCGAGGCTTCTTCCAAGGTCATAACAATCTGAAACCTTATGCCATCAGTCAAATTGCTGAGCAAGTGATTCGGGTTATCTGGATGCTCTTGACAGCCTACTTCATTATGAAGGTCGGCTCAGGTGATTACGTTGAAGCCGTGACCCAGTCCACTTTTGCAGCCTTTATTGGGATGGGAGCGAGTCTCCTTGTCCTCCTCTATTACCTCTGGAAAACAGGACTTCTACAGCACATTATCCATCGACCAGAGTCTGATAATGAGATCGATACTAAGGCTCTCTTGTGGGATACCATTCGTGAAGCGATTCCGTTCATTGTAACAGGATCAGCCATCCAGCTCTTCCAAATTATCGACCAGATGACCTATAGCAATGTCATGTCTTGGTTTACCAACTTCAGTCGTTCAGAACTCTTGGTTCAGTTCAGCTACTTTTCAGCAAATCCAAATAAAATCACCATGATTTTGATTGCGGTAGCGACCTCTATTGGAGGAGTGGGGATTCCTCTTCTTACAGAGAACTATGTCAAGGGAGATTTCCGGGCTGCGGGTAAGCTGGTTCAAGATAATTTGACCATGTTAGTAGCTTTCTTGCTTCCAGCGACGATTGGAGCAGTAGCCATTGCAGAGCCGCTTTATACTGTCTTTTACGGGAAACCAGATTCCCTCGCTTTGGGACTCTTTATCCTAGCGATGCTACAGACTATTATTTTAGGCTTGTATACGGTACTTTCTCCTATGATCCAGGCTCTTTTCCAAAATCGGAAGGCGATTCTTTACTTTGGCTATGGAGTGTTGGTGAAACTGATTCTACAAGTGCCTTTCATCTATTTCTTTAAAGCCTATGGCCCTCTTCTTTCTACTACGATTGGTTTAATGATTCCAATCGTCCTCATGTATAAAGAAATCCATGTCGTAACTAAATTTAATCGAAAGACTGTCTTTAAACGGAGCTTATTAACAGCTATTTTAACCTTGATCATGCTCTTGGTGGTCCTAGTTGCAGGCTTTATCCTTGGCTTGGTCATCAAACCAAATGGTCGAGTGACGAGTATGATCTATGTAGCTGTGATTGGCGGTGTGGGGATCATCGTTTATGGTGGCCTCGGTCTTCGTCTTCGTTTCTTAGATCGCTTCATCGGTAGCAAGGCGGCTAGTCTTCGAAATAAATTTCATATTTCATAACCAGTAGAGGTTGGGTCCGTACCCACCTCTTTTTTTCATTATAGTTTGAAGCTATATCTAGCTCTTGAAAAAGGAAAAACCGAATCCTCTAAAGAAGTGATACAATAGAGACAATTGAATTTACGTCCATTGGAGGTTTGTATGAGTCACAAAAAAAACATTAACACCATCCTAGCTCAAGCGGGAATTAAGTCAGATCCAGCAACGGGGGCTTTGATTACTCCGCTTCATTTTTCAACCACTTACCAGCATCCAGAGTTTGGTCAATCTACTGGTTTTGACTATATTCGTACCAAGAATCCGACTCGGGTAAACGCTGAAAAGACCTTGGCAGCCATTGAGAGTGCAAAGCATGCCTTGGTGACGAGCTCAGGTATGTCTGCTATTGTCTTAGCCTTTAGTATTTTTCCTGTTGGCAGTAAGGTCTTGGCAGTACGGGATCTTTATGGGGGCTCTTTCCGCTGGTTCAACCAGAAGGAACAAGAAGGACGCTTTTTCTTTACCTATGCAAATTCAGAAGCAGAATTGGTAGAGGGATTGAAAGAGGAAGTGGATATCCTCTATATTGAAACGCCGACTAACCCGCTCATGCTAGAGTTTGATATCCAGAAACTAGCTGCCTTAGCTCATGAAAAAGGGGCAAAAGTGATTGTAGACAATACCTTCTATAGCCCTATCTACCAACGTCCAATTGAAGAAGGAGCAGATATCGTCCTCCACTCAGCGACCAAGTATCTAGCGGGGCATAATGACGTGTTGGCTGGTGTTGTTGTGACTGATGATGAAGGACTCTATGAGCAACTCTTTTATAATCTCAACACAACAGGAGCTGTTCTCTCTCCTTTTGACAGCTACCAATTGATTCGCGGTTTAAAAACCTTGGCTCTTCGTATGGAGCGCTCCACTGAAAATGCGCAGAAGGTAGTAGAGTTCTTGAAGGGGCATCCAGCTGTTAAGGAAGTCTTGTATACTGGCAAGGGAGGCATGGTTTCCTTTAAAGTAAGCCACCAAGAAAAAATTCCAACCATTCTCAACCACTTGCAGGTCTTTACCTTTGCAGAAAGCTTGGGTGGAGTGGAGAGTTTGATTACCTACCCAACAACACAGACCCACGCAGATATTCCTGCAGAGGTTCGTCATTCCTATGGGTTAACGGATGACTTGCTTCGCCTTTCCATCGGAATTGAAGATGCACGGGATTTGATTGAGGATTTAGAACAAGCATTGGCTAGATAGGAGTCCATCATGGGAAAAGAACAATTTTTGACTGTCCCTAATCGTTTGGGGCATCATACTAGCAAGTGGAAGGAGTCAGAGCAAGATCCAGAACTTCTTCCTGCTTGGATTGCAGATATGGATTTTGAATCCTTGCCTGCGGTTCGACAAGCCATTCGAGATTACGCGGATCAATTAGTCTACGGCTATACCTATCCTAGTGAGGAACTTTACCGAGCTGTTCAAGAATGGGAAAAGACAGAACATGGATATGTGTTTGAGAAGGAAGCGATTGTCTTTATGGAAGGAGTTGTTCCCTCTATTTCAACGGCTATTCAGGCTTTCACCAAGGAAGGCGAGGCTGTTCTCATCAATACGCCAGTTTATCCACCCTTTGCCCGTAGCGTCCGCCTCAATCAACGCAAATTAGTGACCAATTCCTTAGTAGAAGTGGATGGACTCTTCCAAATTGATTTTGAGCAATTGGAAAAAGACTTTGTGGAGCACCAAGTCAAGCTCTACATCCTGTGCAATCCTCATAACCCAGGCGGTCGCGTCTGGGAACGAGAAGTCCTAGAAAAGATTGGTCGCCTTTGTCAAAAATATGGGGTCTTGCTTGTTTCAGATGAAATTCACCAAGACTTGGCGCTATTTGGAAATCGACACGTATGTTTTAATACGGTAGATCCAAGCTTTAAGGATTTCACCCTTGTCTTATCGAGTGCGACCAAAACCTTCAACATCGCAGGGACAAAAAATTCCTATGCCATCATCGAAAATGATGCACTAAGAAAATCCTTCCAAGCTCAGCAGTTGCGAAACAATCAACATGAAATTTCTGCCCTTGGCTTTATAGCCACCGAAGTAGCCTATCAGAATGGAAAGGCTTGGTTAGAGGACTTAAAGGAAGTCTTGGAAGAAAATATCGATTACACTGTAGAAGTTTTGCGTGAGCAGACAGATATTGGTGTAATGAAACCGCAAGGGACCTATCTACTCTGGCTTGATTTTTCTGCCTACGGTTTGTCAGAGGAAGAACTCCATGCTCGACTTCATGACCAGGCCAAGGTCATCCTCAATAAAGGGACAGACTTTGGAGTAGAAGGGAAGCAACATGCCCGTTTGAATGTGGCAGCTCCGAAAACCCTAGTCCAAGAGATTGTCGATCGGATCGTAACAAATTTTCCTAAAAAAGGTTGATTTTAAGGGTTGACTTTTCTATAGGGGAGGAGTATACTCAAGGGGAATAACGGTAGGTGAGGCTACCACAAGGATACGGATGACTACCGCAAAGCAGTGGAGACACTACTCGTTGGTCAACAGTCCTGATCGCAAAGGTCAAGACTAAGCTCATTTCATTGCCTTGCGGAGCTAAAGCTTGGACGGTCTATTTTTTGAGAATTTTTATTAAAAAATAAACGACGAGTTTAATGAGTCCTACCTGTAAAAGGGGAGGGCTCTTTTCTTATGCTTAAGAAGCCTCTCACCTATCAAGTAGAGAAGGAGAGCACTATGATACAAATCGATGATCATCCCGAACCGCACATAGCCAGCCAATCGCTGATTTGTGTCATCGGGACTCTATAAGCGTTTGGCTCCTGATTTAAAAGGAGATTCCAATGCAAACAACAAAAGAAAGACTCATTGCTGCATTACAAGATGCAGAAACAAAAACCTTAGCAACCTATCAATCTAGCTGGTCTGGCTTGACGGAAGACCAAGTAGAGGAGAACCGGGATAGCTATGGAGAAAATGTCCTCACAAAGGGACAGGAAAGCTCTATCTGGAAACGGATTGTTGAATCCATCATTAATCCCTTCACAGTCATCCTGCTTCTCATTGCCCTTGTTTCTCTGGTGACCAATGTTTGGTTAGCCAAACCAGGAGAGGAAGACCCAACGACTTCTCTCATTATTGTCGTTCTCGTTCTCCTCTCTGGAGGGATTCGCTTTGTCCAAGAATTGCGAAGTGACAAGGCTGCTAGTAACCTCTCTCGAATGATTGTCAATACAGCAACGGTGATTCGAGAAGGCAAGGAAGCAGAAATCCCTATCGATGAAATCGTTGTGGGCGACTTGATCAAACTGAGTGCAGGTGATATGATTCCAGCAGATGTGGTCTTACTAGATTCACGAGACTTTTTCGTTCAACAATCCGGCTTGACTGGTGAGAGTGATGCTGTCGAAAAAGTTTGTTTAAAAAAGGCGACTAGCCAAAATCTAGACAGTCTCCTAGAGAGTGAGAGTCTGGCTTTCATGGGGACCAACGTTATCTCAGGTCGAGCAACAGCCTTAGTTTTAGTGGTTGGGGATGAAACCATGATGGGAGCGATTGAACAAACCATCAATACCTACGATGAACCAACCTCTTTTGAACGAGAAATGAACACCATCTCTTGGTTGTTGATTCGACTGATGATGGTGATGGTGCCCATTGTCTTCTTTTTCAATGGCTTGACAGATGGGGACTGGCTAGAAGCGGGCGTCTTTGCCCTCAGTGTGGGGGTAGGCTTGACTCCGGAAATGCTTCCGATGATTATCACTGCTAGCTTGGCCAAGGGCTCCATTATCATGGCCAAAGAAAAAGTGGTCATCAAAAAGCTCAACGCCATCCAAGACCTAGGGGCTATCGATATCCTCTGTACGGATAAGACGGGAACCTTGACTCAAGATGAGATTGTACTCGAATACCCCCTTGATATTCATGGGGAGCTTGATTTGTCCGTCCTTCGTCGGGCCTATCTCAACTCTTACTTCCAAACGGGTCTTAAAAATTTGATGGACCGGGCCATTATCAGTCGGACAGAACGAGAAGCTAAGAAACATGAAATCGTCAGAGGTTTAGATCAAAGCTTCCAAAAGATTGATGAACTGCCTTTTGACTTTGAACGCCGGCGGATGAGTGTCATCGTCAAGGATGAGCAAGGCCTTGTGAGCATGGTCACCAAGGGAGCCTTGGAAGAAATGTTAGCAGTGTCTCGTTATGTAGAATACAAGGATGAGATTATTCCCCTAACAGACCAAGTGCGAGAAGAAGTCTTGGCAGAAGTAGCTCAGCTTAATGAGCAAGGTTTACGCGTGCTAGGTGTCAGCTACAAATCAAACCTTGAGGAAGGCTATGCCTTTGAAGTAGCGGATGAAGCGGATATGATCTTGACGGGCTATCTTGCTTTCTTGGACCCACCAAAACCATCTGCAGCACCAGCCATCAATATCCTTGCTGAATACGGAGTTGCCACGAAAATCCTTACGGGTGACAATGAAAAAGTGACCCAAGCTGTCTGTGAAAAGGTGGGTCTGGATGTGGACCGCATTTTGCTGGGTAGCGATATTGACAGTCTTTCTGATCCAGAGTTGGCCCAGGCAGTCGAAACCACTACCGTCTTTGCAAAATTGTCTCCGGATCAAAAAGCACGCATTATCCTTCAACTCAAAGCAAATGGCCACAAGGTCGGCTATATGGGAGATGGTATCAACGATGCTCCATCCATGAAGGTGGCAGATGTGGGGATCTCGGTTGATACAGCCGTTGATATTGCTAAAGAAACAGCAGATGTTATCCTTCTGGATAAGGACTTGATGGTCCTTGAAAAAGGCTTGGTAGAAGGACGCAAAGTCTATGCCAACATGACCAAGTACATCAAGATGACCGTTTCTTCCAACTTTGGGAATATCTTCTCTCTTCTCTTTGCCAGTATTTTCCTTCCTTTCCTTCCGATGGCCCCTATCCATCTCATCGTTTTGAACTTGGTTTACGACCTTTCCTGTATCGCCTTGCCTTTCGACCGGGTGGATAAGGACTTTTTGAAGAAACCAAGAATCTGGGAAGCAAAATCCATTACCCGCTTTATGGCCTGGTTCGGACCTATTTCCTCTGTCTTTGACATCCTGACCTTTATCATTCTCTACTTTGTTATCGTACCAATGATTACGGGATATGGCTATGTCCATGGTGCAGATAGTGCAGGACTCTTCATTATGCTCTTTCAAACAGGCTGGTTTATCGAGTCCATGTGGTCCCAAACCATGGTAATCTACATGCTTCGTTCTCCAAAATTGCCCTTTGTTCAAAGTCGACCAGCTTTTGCTGTCATGGCAACGACCCTATTGGGCGCGCTCTTGGTTACCTTCTTACCATATGGCCCATTGGCTTCCTTGTTAAAAGTAGCGCCACTGAATGCTCTCTATTTCCTATTACTAGCGGGGATTCTCTTCCTTTATATGGCAAGCGTCACCCTGGTCAAACACTATTATATTGGTAAGTACAAGGAGTGGCTATAAGATAGCTATTAAAATAAGAAAAGAAAAGGTTTGCATATTTGTAGGCCTTTTTCTTCCTTTTTGATATAATAAGATGAATATAGAGAAAGAAGGAACCACAATGGGAAAACTTGAAGTTATTAAACATCCACTTATTCAGCATAAATTGTCTATTTTGCGTCGGACTGATACCTCTACAAAGGCTTTTCGTGAATTAGTTGATGAAATTGCTATGTTGATGGGCTACGAGGTGTTGCGCGAACTTCCTCTTGAAGATGTAGAAATCGAAACACCTATCACAAAAACGGTTCAAAAACAAATTGCTGGTAAAAAACTAGCAATTGTCCCAATCCTTCGTGCAGGAATCGGGATGGTAGATGGGCTCTTGAGTTTGGTACCGGCTGCCAAAGTTGGGCATATCGGGATGTACCGCGATGAAGAAACCTTGAAGCCAGTTGAATACTTGGTGAAATTGCCAGAAGATATTGATCAACGTCGCATCTTTGTAGTAGATCCAATGCTTGCAACTGGTGGATCAGCTATTCTTGCGATTGATTCTTTGAAAAAACGTGGAGCTAGCCACATCAAGTTTGTCTGCTTGGTGGCAGCACCTGAAGGGGTGAAAGCTCTTCAAGAAGCTCATCCAGATGTTGATATCTTTACAGCAGCCCTCGACGACCACTTGAATGATCATGGCTACATTGTTCCAGGCCTTGGAGATGCTGGGGACCGCTTGTTTGGTACCAAATAAGCGCCTATCCAATCCTTCTTTGGGAAAGTAAAAAATTGACCTTTGTTGACCAATGGGATATAATAGCTTTTATAAAGATTGGAAGGAGAGTTAGCCTCTCGAATCAACCGGATGAAACTCATGAGGTGGTGCCGGTTATAATGGATAAAAGGAGATGAATGAATGATTCCAGTAGTTATTGAACAAACCAGTCGTGGCGAACGCTCGTACGACATCTATTCCCGCTTATTAAAAGACCGTATTATCATGGTAACAGGACCGGTAGAAGATCAAATGGCCAATTCGATTATTGCCCAATTGCTCTTCTTGGATGCCCAAGATAATACCAAAGATATCTATATGTATATCAATACGCCAGGAGGCTCTGTCTCTGCAGGGTTGGCTATCGTCGATACCATGAACTTTATCAAATCAGACGTCCAAACTATTGTTATGGGGATGGCTGCTTCAATGGGAACTGTGATTGCATCAAGTGGTGCCAAAGGCAAACGTTTCATGTTGCCAAATGCTGAGTACATGATCCACCAACCAATGGGTGGTACTGGTGGCGGTACCCAACAAACAGATATGGCGATTGCTGCAGAACACTTGTTGAAAACACGTCACAGATTGGAAAAAATCTTGGCAGAGAATTCAGGTCAAACCATCAAGAAAATCCATGCTGATGCAGAACGGGATAATTGGATGACTGCAGAAGAAACCTTAGCTTATGGTTTCATCGATGAAATCATGGCCAACAACAATCTTGGATAAGGAAACTCAACCACTGCGTCTTGCTCGACAATCCAAAGATAATTGAGAGGCTAGGACTTTTGTCCCAGCCTCTTTTTTAGTCTTTCTAGAAAAAGATAGAATTTTTACCTAAAATTTGCTATACTTGTAACAGAAGCAGAAAGGGATTGTATATGTTTGAGAAGCAAGCTAGAACAGGCTTAATTGTAAAATTGTATTATAATCGAGATGCAAAGAAATTACAGGGAATTGGGGATGTGATCTATCATTCCAAAAAAATGCGCTATGTACAGGTCTATGTCGATAGTCCTCAAGTCCTTGAAATCGTGCAGCAATTAAAAAAAGAACGCTTTGTAAAGAAGGTACAAATTTGCCATATTCAAGAATTGGATCGTGATTTTGTGGGAAGTTTGCATCGTCAAAAGGATGAAACACAAGGAGAAAACGCAATCATTTAAAGGATTGCGTTTTTTATATTGACAATTTTCAGATAATTCGGTATATTCTTAATATCTATTTATTTAAAGAATTATTTAAGGAGATTATTACAAATGAAGAATAAATTTGCTCTTTCATTTTTAACAATTGCAAGTGTCGCTCTTCTTGCTGCCTGTGGTGAAGTTTCAACTTCAGGTTCAAACACAACTGGTAACGAAATCGGCAAAGAACTAAAAATCGGTTTTAACTTTGAAAAAACTGGTGAAGTAGCAGCATATGGTAGTGCTGAACAAAAAGGTGCTCAATTGGCCGTTGATGAAATCAATGCTAATGGTGGAGCCGATGGTAAGAAGATTGTTGTCACAGACAAAGATAACAAATCTGAAACAGCTGAAGCAGCTACAATCACTACAAATCTTGTCACTCAATCAAAAGTGAACGCTCTTGTAGGACCTGCAACTTCAGGTGCCACTGCCGCAGCGGTTGCGAATGCTGGTAAAGCAGGTGTTCCATTGGTAACCCCATCTGCAACACAAGATAATTTGACAAAAGGTCAAGATTACCTTTTCCGTGCAACCTTCATCGATAGCTTCCAAGGACAAATCATTTCAAAATACACAACTGAGAACTTGAAAGCGAAGAAAGTTGTTCTTTACTATGATAACTCATCTGACTATGCGAAAGGGATTGCTGAAGCCTTTAAGAAATCTTATAAAGGTGAAATCGTAGCGACAGAAACTTTCCAATCTAAGGATACAGACTTCCAAGCTGCCCTTACAAAAATCAAAGATAAAGACTTCGACGCGATTGTTCTTCCAGGGTACTACACTGAAACTGGTAAAATCGTAAACCAAGCACGTGGTATGGGAATCAAACAACCAATCATCGGTGGTGATGGATTTAGTGATGCGAAATTCGTTGAACAAGCAACACCTGCTGCAGCTACAGATATCTACTACGTAGCTGGATTCTCTACTGAAGGTGAAATGACTGATAAAGCCAAGAAATTCGTAGAAGCTTATAAAGCGAAATACAACGAAGAACCTTCAATGTTTGCGGCTTTGGCATATGATTCAGTTTACATGATTGCAGAAGCATCTAAAGGTGCTAAGAACTCTGTTGAATTGAAAGACAACCTTGCGAAGTTGAAAGACTTGGAAGGTGTTACTGGTACAATGTCTATTGACAAAGACCATAATCCGGTTAAATCTGCACTTATGATTGGCTTAAAAGATGGTAAAGTTGAGTCAGTTGAGTCGGTTAAACCTTAATTATCATTTGTTGTTTGTACAAGAGGCTGGGAGAATGAAAATTCCTGGCCTCGCTCTTTATTGTTAGAAAGGATGGTTCAAATGCTCCAGCAATTAGTGAACGGTCTAATCTTGGGAAGTGTCTATGCACTCTTAGCCCTTGGTTATACCATGGTGTATGGAATTATCAAATTGATCAACTTTGCCCATGGGGATATCTACATGGTAGGTGCCTTTATGGGATATTTCTTATTGAACTCATTGAAAGTTAACTTCTTTGTAGCCTTGCTTCTGGCGATGGTTGGGACAGCTATTTTAGGGGTTGTGATTGAATACCTGGCTTATCGTCCGCTTCGTCATTCAACTCGGATTGCAGCCTTGATCACAGCCATCGGGGTTTCCTTCTTGCTCGAATATGGGATGGTCTTCTTTGTAGGGGCCAATACCCGTTCCTTCCCGCAAGTCATTGAAATTGTTCGTTACAACTTTGGTCCTATTTCAATCTCCAACATTCAATTGATGATTTTAGGAGTGTCTATTTTCTTGATGGTTGCTCTTCAATTTATTATCCAAAAGACAAAGATGGGGAAAGCCATGCGTGCCGTTTCCGTTGATAGCGATGCTGCTCAATTGATGGGGATTAACGTCAACCGGACCATCAGCTTTACCTTTGCTTTGGGATCAGCCTTAGCGGGTGCTGGTGGTGTCTTGATCGGTTTGTACTACAACTCGATCGAACCTTTGATGGGGATGACACCAGGGATCAAAGCCTTTGTCGCAGCCGTTCTTGGAGGAATCGGAATCATCCCAGGTGCGGCTCTAGGTGGATTTGTCATCGGTTTGTTGGAAACCTTCGCTACAGCGATCGGTCTCTCAGATTTCCGTGATGCCATTGTGTATGCCATCTTGATTGTGATCTTGCTCATCCGTCCTGCAGGTATCCTCGGTAAAAATGTGAAAGAGAAGGTGTAAGCCATGAAACAAAATTTAAAAGTGAATTTAGTCTGGCTTGGTCTTTTGGTAGCAGGTTTTGCCTTGATCCAAGTCTTGGTTGCAGCAGGTGTCCTCAACCTCTTCTATATCCAAATTTTGGAACAAATCGGGATTAATATCATTCTTGCGGTTGGTTTGAACCTCATCGTTGGTTTTTCAGGTCAATTCTCGCTCGGACACGCTGGATTTATGGCGATTGGTGCCTATTCTGCAGCTATTCTCGGTTCTAAATCACCAACCTACGGCGCTTTTTTTGGCGCTATGGTTTTAGGAGCCTTGATCGCTGGTATCGTTGCCTTGATCGTTGGGGTACCAACCCTTCGGTTGAAAGGAGATTATCTGGCGATTGCAACACTTGGGGTTTCAGAAATCATCCGGATCTTGATCGTCAATGGTGGTACTCTAACAAATGGTGCCGCGGGGATCCTTGGTTTACCAGCTTTTACAACCTGGCAATTGGTATACATATTTGTTGTCATTACGACTATTTTTACCATCAACTTCTTACGCAGTCCAATTGGGCGTTCTACCCTTTCTGTTCGTGAAGATGAAATCGCCGCAGAATCTGTTGGGATCAATACGACCAAAGTTAAAGTCATTGCCTTTGTATTTGGTGCGATCACAGCGGCGATTGCTGGATCTCTTCAAGCCGGCTTTATCGGTTCTGTTGTTCCGAAAGATTACTCTTTCACCAATACCATTAATGTCTTGATCATTGTCGTTTTCGGTGGTTTGGGATCGATGTCAGGAACAGTTGTGGCAGCCATCGTCTTGGGGATTTTGAACATGGTGCTTCAAGACTTCTCAAGCATCCGTATGATCATTTACTCATTAGCCTTGATTCTCGTAATGATCTTCCGCCCAGGTGGTCTTCTTGGAACATGGGAATTTAGCTTGAAAAAACTACTCTCAAAAAAGGAGGCTAACTAATGGCACTTCTTGAAGTAAAAAATTTAACAAAAAACTTTGGTGGTTTGACAGCCGTTGGGGATGTGACCATGGAACTCAATGAAGGGGAATTGGTTGGTTTGATTGGACCCAACGGTGCCGGTAAAACAACCCTCTTCAACCTCCTAACAGGAGTGTATGAGCCAAGTGAAGGGACCATTACTTTAGATGGGCACCTTTTAAACGGGAAAGCCCCTTATAAAATCGCTGCTGGTGGTCTTGGACGGACCTTCCAAAATATCCGTCTCTTTAAAGATTTGAGTGTTTTGGACAATGTCTTGATTGCCTTTGCCAATCACCACAAACCACATGTTTTTGCTAGTCTTTTCCGTTTGCCAAGCTATTACAAAAATGAAGAAGCATTGAAAGCAAAAGCCCTCGAATTGTTAGCGATATTTGGTTTGGAAAAAGAAGCAGCTACCTTGGCCAAAAACTTAGCTTACGGTCAACAACGTCACTTAGAGATCGTTCGTGCCCTTGCTACAGAGCCAAAAATCCTCTTCTTGGATGAGCCTGCTGCAGGGATGAACCCTCAAGAAACCGCAGAATTAACCCAACTGATCCGTCGCATTCAAAAAGAATTTAATATTACGATCATGCTGATCGAGCACGATATGAGTTTGGTCATGGAAGTAACAGAGCGGATTTATGTATTGGAATATGGTCGCTTGATTGCCCATGGTACGCCAGATGAAATTAAGTCCAACAAACGTGTAATCGAAGCATATCTAGGAGGTGAAGCCTAATGTCTATGTTAAAAGTTGAAAATCTTTCTGTACACTATGGCATGATCCAGGCTGTCCGTGATGTCAGTTTCGAAGTCAATGAAGGGGAAGTTGTTTCCTTGATCGGTGCCAATGGCGCTGGGAAAACATCTATTCTTCGTACCATTTCAGGTTTGGTGCGTCCAAGTGCTGGGAAAATCGAGTTTTTGGGTCAGGAGATTCAAAAGGTTCCGGCTCAAAAAATTGTAGCTGCTGGGCTCTCTCAAGTTCCAGAAGGCCGCCACGTCTTTCCAGGCTTGACCGTTATGGAAAACTTGGAAATGGGAGCTTTCTTGAAGAAGGATCGAGAAGAAAATCAAGCGAACTTGAAGAAGGTCTTCTCACGTTTCCCACGTTTGGAAGAACGGAAGAACCAAGATGCAGCTACCCTATCTGGTGGGGAACAACAAATGCTTGCAATGGGTCGTGCCCTCATGTCGACGCCAAAACTCTTGCTTCTGGATGAACCTTCCATGGGATTGGCACCTATCTTTATCCAGGAAATCTTTGATATCATCCAAGATATTCAAAAACAAGGTACAACCGTTCTCTTGATTGAGCAAAATGCCAACAAGGCTCTTGCCATCGCAGACCGCGGTTATGTTTTGGAAACAGGGAAAGTCGTTCTGTCCGGAACAGGAAAAGAACTCTTAGCCTCAGAAGAAGTCCGCAAGGCCTACCTTGGTGGATAAATAGATTAAGGGAGTGGGACAGAAATCGGTAATTCGTTAGAATTCGATTTCGTCGTCCCACTCAACCACTGCGTCTTGCTCCATACTCCAAAGACAATTGAGAGGCTAGGACTTTTGTCCCAGCCTCTTTAAAAATGGTTTCGCTTCGATTGGAAAAATCTAGTTTTCAATGGGGAGAATGCAAGGATTATTAGGCAATTCTGAATTTTGAAAACAAGAGAAAACTGCTGAAAGCGTTTGAAATCAAACATAAAATCAAGTATAATAAAACTAATAAAAGCATAGGAGAATGATTATGGCTGTTAAAGATTTTATGACCCGTAAAGTAGTGTACATTAGTCCTGAGACTACCATTGCCCATGCGGCAGATTTGATGCGGGAACAAGGTTTGCACCGTTTGCCAGTTATTGAAAATGACAAATTGGTCGGCTTGGTGACAGAAGGTACCATTGCAGAAGCTAGTCCATCAAAAGCGACCAGTCTTTCCATTTTTGAAATGAATTACCTACTCAACAAAACCAAAGTTAAGGATGTCATGCTTCGTGACGTAATCACTGTCTCGAAATTTGCTAGCCTAGAAGACGCGACCTACCTCATGTATAAGAACAAGGTTGGCATTCTTCCAGTCGTGGACAATGATCAAGTTTCTGGTGTGATTACAGACCGTGATGTTTTCCGTGCCTTCCTTGAAGTATCCGGTTATGGAGAAGAAGGAGTGCGGGTTCGTTTCGTGACAGAAGACAAGGTTGGGGTCCTAGAGCAAATCATTCATTTAATTGTAGAAGAAGGATACAATATTGCCAATACAGTCAATATCCCAACCAAAGATGATCATGTCGTCATTGAAGTTCAGATTGATGGGATTACCGATACTGAAGCCATCAAGAAGAAGTTTGAAGAAAATGGTATCCGTGTGGACGAAATTAGTCGCACATCTGCAAAAGCCTTCTAAAATAAAGAGCCTGAGAATCTCTCAGGCTCTTTATTTGTCTTAGCGAGCAATGGGTTGCTTGTTGGTATCCAAGGTAAATCCTTCTCCCAGTATTTCGTGGGCTTCTGTAATGGTAATGAAGGCGAATGGATCAATTTTATTAATCAAATCTTTCATTTGTTTCATTTCGTTCCGAGAGACGACGCAGTAGACGATCTTCATTTCTTGTTGGCTATAATAGCCCATACCGTTCATGAATGTGACCCCTCGACCCAAATCAGTCGTGATTTGTTTAGCAATTTCATCCGGTTTGGAAGTAACCACGAGGAACCCTTTTCCTGCAAAACCTCCTTCACCGACGATATCAATGACGACGGTGTCAATCAGGATAAAGAGGAGGGTATAGGCCGCAATTCGGAAGTCCTTAAAGACAATCAAAACAGTTGTCAAGACGATGGCATCCACAATCAACATGAGGCGTCCCATAGAAAGTGTCGTATACTTGTTAAAGATACGAGCGACGATATCGGTTCCACCTGTTGTACCGCCTGCGTTGAAGATGATCCCTAGTCCAGTTCCAAGGATAACCCCTGATCCGATGCAGGCTAGGAGAATATCGCCATCTAAAGCAGTGTAAATCGCATTCTGGAGATGATGACTCCCTGGAATCATCTCGAAAATAGCCATCCAAGAAGAAACAGAGAAGGTTCCTATCAAACTCAGGTAGAGAGAGCGGAGGCCAAGTAATTTCCAAGCCAGAAAAAAGAGGGGGATATTGATGGCCAAGTTCATGACCGAAACGGGAATTTTAAAGAGGTAGTAAGTAATCAGGGTAATCCCTGTAGCCCCTCCTTCATAAAAGTGAAATGGAATTACTAGAAAGAAGATTCCAAAAGAAAAAATGCCAGCCCCAAAAATAATAGCTAGAATATTTTTTGCCTTAAACATGCTCGTTCTCCTAATCGTTTTTCACCATACATTTTACCAAAAAAAATGAAAAATAGGAAATAATTTTCATCCATTTTCACGAATTCGGACAGGATTTTTACCCCTATTTTTGGTAAAATAAATAGAAGTGATGCATGTTAGAGAAATGAGTATAGAAAGATAAGATAAGAGAATGAAACAGGGAACATTAATTTCAATTGAAGGCCCAGAAGGAGCAGGGAAATCCTCCGTTTTAGAAGCCTTGTTACCACGCTTGGAAAAGGCAGGGATTGCCTATATTACCACGCGGGAACCAGGTGGCGTAGGAATAGCAGAAAAAATACGCGAAGTTATTCTTGATCCATCCCATACGGAAATGGATCCTAAGACAGAATTGCTTCTTTATATCGCCAGTCGTCGCCAACACTTGGCAGAACGCGTCCTTCCAGCTTTGGAAGCAGGGAAGCTAGTCATTATGGACCGGTTTATCGACAGTTCGGTAGCTTATCAAGGTTTTGGCCGTGGATTAGCAGTAGCGGATATTGAATGGTTAAACCAGTTTGCGACCGATGGTCTCAAGCCAAACCGGACCTTCTATTTTGACATTGATGTAGAAGAAGGATTGGCTCGAATTGCTAAGAGTGCTAGTCGTGAAGTCAATCGCTTGGATTTAGAAGGCCTCAGTCTTCATCAGAAAGTCCGTCAAGGCTATCTGGCCATCCTCGAAAAAGAACCGCAACGTGTGGTGAAAATTGATGCCAGTCAAAGTTTTGACAAGGTGGTCGAGGATACTTGGGTTCTACTCAAAGAAGTCTTGGAGATCAGTGAATGAAGTTAGAACAAGTGCAAAAACTTCAACCTCAGTTAGTAGATCGCTTCCAAGCTGTTTTAGAACAGGGACGATTGAGCCACGCCTATCTCTTTACAGGTGATTTTGGCAGTTTTGAGATGGCCCAGCTCTTGTCCCAAAGTCTTTTTTGTACGGATAAGAAGGGTGTCTGGCCCTGTGGGACTTGTCGGGCTTGTCGCTTGATTGAAGAGGATGAATTCTCAGATGTAACAGTTGTACGACCGGTCAATCACATCATTAAGACAGATCGGATCCGAGACTTGATCCAGAATTTTTCTCAGTCAGGCTATGAAGGATCTAAGCAAGTCTTTATCATTTGCGATGCAGACCGGATGCACGTCAATGCGGCCAATTCTCTCCTAAAAGTGATTGAAGAACCTCAGAGTGAAGTACATATCTTTCTGCTGACAGCAGATGAGCAGTTGGTTCTCCCGACTATTAAAAGTCGGGCGCAGCAGGTTCATTTCCCGAAAAACCAAGATTTCCTAAAAGAGTATCTCCTTCAGGAAGGTTTGTTGCTTCAACAAGCAGATCTGTTAGCCAACTTTAGCCAAGGTTTTCATGAGGCCCAAAGTCTCGCCCAGAATACATCCTTTTTCGATCTGGCGAGGGAGTGTGAGCGTTTCGTCACAGCTTGTCTAAAAGCAGATCCGCATGTTTACTTGTTGGTCTCTCGCTTGGTCCAAGAGACGGATGATAAAGAAAAGCAGGCCCAAGCCTTTCGCTTGATGGAAGTGTTCTTTGCACGCTCCATCAGTCTGTCCCTAGGAAGAGACTATCTAGAAAAATTAGTCTTAGCCAAACAGATGTGGGAACGTAATGTGAGTTTTCAAAATGCTCTTGAGTTTATGGTCCTGCAGTTGAAAAATAGAAGGTAAAGAGATGAATAAAAAAGAATTATTTGATGCTTTGGATGGCTTCTCCCAGGAATTGCTGGTTACATTAGCAGAGGTTGAAGCCATTAAGAAAAATCTCAAACTCATTGTCGAGGAAAACACTGCTCTCCGTCTTGAAAATGATAAATTGAGAGAACGGTTAGGAGAAGTGGAGAAAACCAGCTCTCCTAAATTCCATCGAAACGGTCGTGAAAATTTGCAAAGAATTTACAATGACGGATTTCATGTTTGTACAGATTCCTATGGTCAACGCCGTGAAAACGATGAAGAGTGTATTTTCTGTGATGAATTGTTATTTAGGGAGTAAGTATGCAGATTCAACGAAGTTTTAAAGACCAAAGAGAGACAGGAACCCTCTTTTTGGTGCCGACTCCGATTGGCAATCGGGACGACATGAGCTATCGTATGATCCAAACCTTAAAAGAGGTAGATCTGATCGCTGCGGAAGATACACGCAATACAGGACTCTTGCTCAAGCATTTTGAGATTAGGACGCCACAAATCAGCTTTCATGAGCATAATGCTATGGAGAAAATTCCTGATTTACTAGCTCATTTGGAATCTGGAAAGAATGTGGCTCAGGTATCGGATGCTGGATTGCCAAGTATTTCGGATCCAGGTCATGACTTAGTCAAGGCAGCCATTGAGCGAGAAATTCCCGTTGTGGCGGTTCCTGGTCCGAGCGCCGGTATTACGGGTCTAATTGCGAGTGGATTGGCTCCCCAGCCTCATATCTTTTATGGATTTCTCCCGCGAAAGGAAGGGCAGCAAAAGGCTTTTTTCCAAGAGAAACGAGACTATCCTGAGACCCAAATCTTTTATGAGTCACCGCACCGGGTACGTGCGACGCTTCAAAATATGCTGGCAGTTTATGGGGACCGTCCAGTTGTGCTAGTCCGAGAACTGACCAAGATCTATGAAGAGTACACGCGAGGGACCATTGCGGAGTTAGTAGCTTACCTAGAGGAAAATCCCCTGAAGGGAGAGTGTCTCTTGATTGTGGAGGGGGCCAGTGAGCAGGAAGCTAATCTAGAAGAAGTGGATTTGATCCAAGAGATTGATCTTCTGGTCCAGTCTGGCATAAAAAAGAACCAGGCAATCAAACAGGTTGCCAAACAATTTGGGCTACAAAAGAGTGATCTTTATGCCCGTTACCACCAAGAGGAAGAAAAAGGAGAAGCTGATGGAAATTAGAATGGCCTATCCCAATGAAATCAATCGGATTATGGAAATCATTCAAGATGGTAAGGACAGTTTAGCCGCAGCTGGAGTGGACCAATGGCAGGATGGTTATCCGGATCAAGAAATTATTTTTGAGGATATCCTAGAGAGCCGTGGTTATGTGGCTGTAGAAAATCAAGAAGTCGTGGCCTATGCCGCTCTCCACAAGGGAAATGAAGCTGCCTATAATGACATTTATGATGGAAAATGGGAACATGATAACTATCTCTATATCAGTTTCCACCGAGTCGCTGTTGCCAAAGAAGCCGCAGGTCGAGGCGTAGCCCAAACTTTCCTTCAAGGTTTGATCGAAGGAGAGAAAGGTCCAGACTTTCGCTGTGATACCCATCCTGACAACAAGGTCATGCAGCATCTTTTAGAGAAGTTAGGCTTCCATTACTGTGGGAAGGTACCAATTGATGGTGTTCGTCTCGCTTATCAGAAGATTAAACGGAAGGCAGAAACTAGCCTTTTCCAAGTGATTAGCGAAGATGATCGATGGGACTACCGTGCGGAGCAATCTCAAAATGACTAGGTTCTATCGGCGACTCTATCAGAGTCCCTTGGGACCTCTATCTATTGTGGTGGATGAGGAAAGCTTAGTTGGGATCTGGTTTTGTGACCAAGCTAATTGTGAGCAAGGGATTGATCACATTGAAGAAAAGTGTCGTCCTCTTCATGAAGCTGTCTTTGAATGGCTGGATCAGTACTTTTTAGGGGAAGATCTTCCCATCCCCATTGCCCTGTCTCCTCAAGGGACAGAGTTTCAACAAAGAGTTTGGACCTACCTAGCTCAGATTCCCTATGGGGAAAGTCGGACTTACGGAGAGATTGCTCAAGCCCTGTCTTGCAGATCGGCCCAAGCAATCGGTCAAGCAGTAGGACGGAATCCCTTTATCCTCCTTATCCCATGTCACCGAGTGCTGGGGATGGAGAATAAATTGACTGGCTATGCGGCTGGATTAGACCGCAAACGTTGGCTGTTGAATCATGAGGCCATATCTTGGAAAGAATAAGGAGAAAAAATGTTATCATTTATTGAATACCCAAAATGTTCGACTTGCCGCAAGGCGAAATCGGAGTTAACGAGTTTAGGTTGTGAGTTTGATAGCCAAGATATCGTGGTAGATACCCCGACCAGTGAGCAATTGCAAACCTGGATGACGGAATCTTCCCTACCAATTAAATCATTCTTTAATACGAGTGGGATGAAGTATCGGGAATTGGGCTTGAAAGACAAGGTGGCCCAACTGACAGTGAAAGAAGCGGCAGATCTTTTAGCTAGTGATGGCATGCTGATCAAACGCCCACTATTAGTGAAGGATGGGAAAATTGTTCAAGTGGGCTATCGGAAACCATACTCGGACTTAGGTTTGTAAGAGATTCTGGGCAAAAATTGTCCAGCTTTCGATGTTTAATAGGCGTAACTGTATAACGCAGTGGTTGATTGGTATCTTCGTTCGCTTTTTAAGCTCCAAAGATGACCTAATCAACTGTGCGGGGGTGGGAAAACGAACTCTTTTTAACCAGTTAGAGTTCTTTCCCACTCCCATTTTGCTGTGAAGATGATATAATCATACGAGTGAAATCAATGAAAGAGAGTCAATCATGAGTATTTTAGAGGTAAAAAATTTAAGCCACGGCTTTGGAGACCGGGCTATTTTTGAGGATGTGTCCTTCCGTTTGTTAAAGGGAGAGCATATCGGATTAGTCGGAGCCAATGGTGAAGGGAAATCTACCTTCATGAGCATCGTGACAGGGAAGATGTTGCCTGACGAAGGAAAGGTTGAGTGGTCTAAGTATGTGACAGCTGGTTATCTGGACCAGCACGCTGTCTTGAAAGAAGGGCAAACTGTGCGCGACGTTTTACGGACAGCCTTCGACGAACTCTTTAAAGCAGAGGCTCGCATCAATGACCTCTATATGGAAATGGCTGAAGATGGAGCGGATATGGATGCCCTCATGGAAGAGGTCGGAGAGCTCCAGGGTCGATTAGAGAGTCGGGATTTCTATACCTTGGATGCTAAGATTGATGAGGTGGCACGGGCTCTTGGCGTTATGGATTTTGGGATGGAGACGGATGTCACAGCCCTTTCAGGTGGCCAACGGACCAAGGTTCTCTTGGCGAAACTCCTTCTTGAAAAACCAGATATCCTTCTCTTGGACGAGCCAACCAACTACTTGGATGCAGAGCACATCGATTGGCTTAAACGCTACTTGCAGAATTATGAAAATGCCTTTGTCCTCATTTCCCACGATATTCCTTTCTTGAATGATGTGATCAACATCGTCTACCATGTAGAAAATCAACAATTGACCCGCTATTCTGGAGACTATTACCAATTCCTCGAAGTCTATGAAATGAAGAAATCACAATTGGAAGCGGCTTATGAGCGCCAGCAAAAAGAGATTGCTGACCTCAAAGATTTCGTAGCCCGAAATAAGGCGCGAGTGGCAACGCGGAATATGGCCATGTCTCGTCAGAAGAAGCTGGACAAGATGGAACTGATTGAATTGCAAAGTGAGAAACCAAAGCCTTCCTTTGAATTTAAAAATGCCCGTACCCCAGGACGTTTTATCTTCCAGGCTAAGGATCTCCAGATTGGCTATGATCGTCCTTTGACTAAGCCTTTGAACTTGACCTTCGAGCGCAATCAAAAGGTAGCCATTATCGGAGCCAACGGAATCGGGAAAACCACTCTCTTGAAGAGCTTGCTAGGGATTATTCCACCAATTGCTGGTGAAGTCGAGCGCGGGGATTATCTTGAGCTTGGCTACTTCGAGCAAGAGGTCGAAGGGGGCAATCGTCAGACACCGGTAGAGGCAGTCTGGAATGCCTTTCCGGCTCTCAATCAAGCAGAAGTTCGTGCAGCTCTTGCCCGCTGTGGTTTGACTACCAAGCATATCGAGAGCCAAATTCAGGTACTATCCGGTGGGGAGCAAGCCAAGGTACGCTTCTGTCTCTTGATGAACCGTGAAAACAATGTCTTGGTACTAGACGAGCCGACCAACCACTTGGATGTGGATGCCAAAGAAGAGTTGAAACGGGCTCTTAAAGAGTACAAGGGATCTATCCTGATGGTTTGTCACGAGCCAGATTTCTATGAAGGCTGGATGGACCAGATCTGGGACTTTAATGAATTGACTTAAACATAAAAGGGAGTGGGACAGAACGAATTTTGACTAAAAATCGTTCGTTGTCCCACCCCCGCAAGGCTGATTAGGTCATCTTTGGAGTTTAAAAGGCGAACAAAGATGCCAATCAGCTACTGCGTCTTGCAGTTATAACTATCATATATAAAAGGCTGGACACTTTATGCCCAGCCTCTTTTGTTATTTTTTAAAGTTGTAGTCTTTAACGACTTCCATTTTTTCAATTTTGACATCTTCTTTTGGTTTGTCTTTGTCGTCTGTTTCAACTTCGGCAATTTTGTCAACTACATCCATGCCGTCGATGACTTGTCCAAAGACGGTGTAGTTGCCACCATCAAGAGTAGGGTTTCCTCCGTTTTTATAGGCTTCGATGATTTTAGCTGGGAATCGGTCTGTTGGAAGCTTGCTGGAGATATCTGCCTTATTTTGGTTGATGTAGAATTGGCTACCATTTGTATTTGGACCTGAATTGGCCATGGCTAGAGCTCCACGAAGGTTGTAAAGATATGGAGAATACTCATTCTCAAAACCAGTACCTGAATCTTTAGATTTATCTTTGCCCTTCCAGATGGATTCCCCACCCGTACCATCACCTTTAGGGTCTCCTGTTTGGATCATAAAGTTGTTAATGACACGGTGGAAGAGGAGGCCGTCATAATAACCTTCCTTAGCGTGGGTTAAGAAATTCTCAACGGCTAAAGGGGCGTATTTAGGAAAGAGTTTGACTGTAATGTCTCCTTGGCTCGTAGTGATTTTCACGACCGCTTCATCTTCAGCAACTTCATTTGAGAGCTGAGGAAAGACTGCATTTTCATTGGTCATGGCATCGTTAAAATCTTTGCGCAGTTGTTCTAATTTCTTTTGTTCGCTAGCATCTTGACTAGAAGTAGTCGTTTGCTTAGTTTCTGAAGTCGAGCTAGAGGATGTTTTTGTATCTGATTGATGAGAGCCACATCCTGCCAAAGCTAAACCGGAAAATACAAGTAGGGCAATTATTTTTTTCATATTAATCCTTTCAACACATTAGTCTATCCTCTATTGTACCTTAATTTTTCATTTGATTCAAATCTAGTCATAGGAGGGGCCTATATTCAACTTGCGGGCCTATGGAAAATAAGGTATGATGGAAAGGTATTTCTTTGTTCTGTTAACATTATCCTGTCAATTTAAGAAAACACACTATTTAAAAATTTTGGAAAAGAAATATTCCCCTTAATTATTTATCGTATCATTTAACTATGAGGGGGTTCAAAACGAAGACAAACATCATTTTTTGGGTTTGTCTTTTTATCTATTCAAAAATCTGAATTTGAAATCTATGTTCTAAGGGCTTTGTCTTCAATCTGAGTCTGTCTTTTTTTGTTTATTCAAGTATCAATACTATTTTCTCTTTTGCGAGAAAAAATCTTGGTTTCCTTTTTTAATTGCTTTATAATAGAGTCATACTGCGGCCTTCTGCTGTGATAAAGAAGGCAGATTTTAGGAGATGAGAAATTGGCTTTTTGTGTTTAAAAAACGCGATTTGTTGATTTCTTACTAAAGGGAGATTGATATGGCAATGATAGAAGTGGAACATCTTCAGAAAAATTTTGTGAAGACAGTCAAGGAACCAGGGCTGAAGGGAGCGTTGCGTTCCTTTATTCATCCTGAAAAGCAGACCTTTGAAGCGGTCAAGGATTTGACCTTAGAGGTGCCCAAGGGGCAGATTCTAGGTTTTATCGGGGCAAATGGTGCTGGGAAGTCGACCACCATTAAAATGCTGACAGGGATTTTAAAACCGACATCTGGTTTTTGTCGGATTAATGGCAAGATTCCACAGGATAATCGCCAGGATTATGTCAAGGATATTGGAGTAGTCTTCGGACAACGAACTCAGCTATGGTGGGATTTGGCCCTGCAAGAGACTTACACGGTTTTGAAGGAGATTTACGATGTCCCAGACTCGCTCTTTCACAAGCGCATGGATTTTTTGAATGAAGTCTTGGATTTGAAGGAATTTATTAAGGATCCTGTGCGGACTCTTTCATTGGGTCAACGGATGCGGGCGGATATTGCGGCTTCCTTGCTCCACAATCCCAAGGTTCTCTTTTTAGATGAGCCAACTATTGGTTTGGATGTGTCGGTCAAGGATAACATTCGTCGGGCTATCACCCAGATCAATCAAGAGGAAGAAACAACCATTCTCTTGACCACTCACGACCTGAGTGATATTGAGCAACTCTGTGATCGGATTTTTATGATTGATAAGGGGCAAGAGATTTTTGATGGAACGGTGAGTCAGCTCAAGGAAACCTTCGGCAAGATGAAGACTCTTTCCTTCGATCTGATGCCAGGTCAAAGTCATTTAGTCTCTCACTATGAAGGCTTGCCTGATATGTCCATTGATAGACAAGGAAATAATCTGACTATTGAATTTGATAGTTCCCGCTACCAGTCAGCTGATATTATCAAGCAAACCTTATCTGATTTTGAAGTCCGTGATTTGAAGATGGTAGATACGGATATTGAAGATATTATCCGTCGCTTCTATCGAAAGGAGCTCTAAGATGGTCAAATTGTGGCGACGTTATAAACCCTTTATCAATGCAGGGATTCAGGAGTTGATTACCTATCGAGTCAACTTTCTTCTTTATCGGATTGGCAATGTCATGGGTGCTTTTGTGGAATTTTATCTCTGGAAGGCTGTCTTTGATTCCTCGCAAGAGTCTTTGATTCAGGGTTTCAGTATGGCAGATATCACCCTCTACATCATCATGAGTTTTTTGACTAATCTTCTGACTAGGTCGGATTCTTCCTTTATGATTGGTGAGGAGGTCAAGGATGGTTCCATTATCATGCGTTTGTTGAGACCAGTGCATTTTGCAGCTTCTTACCTCTTTACGGAACTCGGATCCAAGTGGTTGATTTTTATCTCTGTTGGACTGCCATTTTTAAGTGTCATCGTATTGATGAAAATTTTATCTAGGCAAGGGGTTGTAGAAGTGCTAGGATTAACCATCCTTTATCTCTTTAGCTTAATCCTAGCCTACCTGATCAACTTTTTCTTTAATATCTGCTTTGGATTTTCAGCCTTTGTGTTTAAAAATTTATGGGGCTCTAATCTGCTTAAGAATTCTCTGATTGACTTTATGTCTGGGAGTTTGATTCCCTTGACCTTCTTTCCTAAAATCGTTTCAGATATTCTGTCCTTTTTGCCTTTTTCATCCTTGATTTACACTCCGGTTATGATTATTGTTGGAAAGTACGATGCTAGTCAGATTTTTCAAGCACTCGTTTTGCAGTTTTTCTGGCTCTTAGTGATGGTGGGCTTGTCTCAGTTGATTTGGAAACGAGTCCAGTCATTTATCACCATTCAGGGAGGTTAATATGAAAAAATATCAACGCATGCATCTGATTTTTATCAGACAATACATCAAGCAAATCATGGAGTACAAGGTCGATTTTGTGGTTGGTGTTTTAGGTGTTTTCCTGACTCAAGGCTTGAACCTCTTGTTTCTCAATGTACTCTTTCAACACATTCCATCGCTAGAAGGATGGACCTTTCAAGAAATTGCCTTTATTTATGGTTTTTCCTTGATTCCCAAGGGATTGGACCACCTCTTTTTTGACAATCTCTGGGCTCTGGGACAACGTTTAGTGCGAAAAGGAGAGTTTGACAAGTACCTGACTCGCCCCATCAATCCTCTCTTCCATATTCTGGTTGAGACCTTTCAGATTGATGCCTTGGGCGAACTCTTGGTCGGTTGCATTCTATTGGGAACAACAGTATCAAGCATTACTTGGACTCTTCCAAAATTCCTACTTTTTCTAGTCTGTATTCCTTTTGCGACCTTGATTTATACTTCCTTGAAAATCGCGACAGCCAGTATTGCTTTTTGGACCAAGCAGTCAGGCGCCATGATTTACATTTTCTATATGTTCAATGATTTTGCCAAGTATCCTATTTCCATTTACAATTCGCTCCTTCGTTGGTTGATCAGTTTTATCGTGCCATTTGCCTTTGCGGCTTACTATCCTGCTAGCTATTTCTTGCAAGGCAAGAATGGGCTCTTTAATATCGGTGGTTTGATGTTGATTTCCCTTGTTTTCTTTGGCATTTCCCTCAAACTCTGGGACAGGGGATTGGATGCCTACGAAAGTGCGGGATCCTAAGAGGAAGAATCTCAAAGCCTTGTCTTAGGACAGGCTTTTTTAATGGTGATGAAAATTTCTTGATAATAAAATTCTGACCACATAGTTTGTCGAGTCTACCTCATAAGCAAAACTGATTGTTTGGGCTTTTTTTTCGGATATAGTAGTCATTGTCAAAGGGGGTGAAGCTTCCTAGCAAAATAGAAAACGAGGGAGTATCATGAAAAAAGCCATTCTCAAAAAGAAGGGGGTCGCGGGCTTGTCCAAGATGAAAGCAGCTGATTTGAACCAAGCTTTGGCTGATCACTTTACAGAAGAAGAGCTAGCACAAGAGTTCACGGTTCGGGGCTATCAGTTGACGGAGAAAGGAAAGCAAGCGCTGAAAGACTATCAAGCTATCATTGGCCGTCTTCCAAAGAAAAATCTATCATCAACAGTGCCTGAGAGGTACTGTTTTTGTTGTTTATTTCGCACATGAGAGAAAAGGATTTTACTAGAGAACTAGCTTAGAAATATGGTATAATAAAGGTTATGGCAAACAATAATCAATCAAAAAAAACACGGTCGACGAGACGACTGTCTAAAGCAGAAATAGAAAGAAAAAAAGCAATTCGCCGAATGATCATGACGATTGTCTTAACTCTCGTCTTCATTTTCGCCTTTTTACGATTAGGAGCCTTAGGCTTAGTGACTTACAACCTTATCCGGCTCTTGGTAGGTAGTCTGGCTTATGTGGCAATGACAGCTGTTATTTTCTACCTCTTCTTTTTCAAATGGATTGAGAAGCATGAGGGAACCTTGTCGGGCTTTTTAAGTCTTTTTGCAGGCTTACTACTCATGTATCAAGCTTACTTTGTCTCCCTTTTGAAACTGGAAGGTTCTTCAGTGGGACCAACCTTATCACGTATCTTAGGAGACCTCGTGCATCTTCGTGTCTCTTCTTTTGCAGGAGGAGGTTTGCTTGGTGCAATCTTGTACACGCCGGTTGCTTTCTTGCTCTCTAACATTGGGACTTACTTTATCGGAGGACTCTTGATCCTATTAGGGCTTCTCTTGATGAGTTCTTATTCGGTTTATGACGTGTATGAGCAAGCTGTCGCAGCTTTTCACTCCTTTATGGAAAAACGGGAAGTTCGTCGCCAGGAGCGCTTTGCTGAGCGTGAAGAGAAGAAGGCTCTTCAAGCAGAAGCAGAGGAGGCTGCCCGCATCGAGCAACTTGCAGAAGCTAGTCCCATGAGCACGGAAGGCTATCCTGTAGATCTTGAGACAGGTGAAGTTATTGAACCTGAGTTCGAAGCAGAAGTGCCTGCTGAGGAGGCCTACCCTCAGATCTATCTACCAAATGAAGAAGAAGGCTATTCGGAAGACTGGCCAGAAGACGATCCAGAGGAGATGGAAGAACTTACTGAGGAGGATATGGATGAAGAAGTCACTGTGGATTTCACGCCTAAGGAACTCCTTCAGTACAAACTTCCAACCATTGATCTCTTCGCACCTGACAAGCCTAAAAATCAATCCAAAGAGAAAAATATCGTTCGTCAGAATATCCGCATTCTGGAAGAAACCTTTGCAAGCTTTAACATCAAGGCGACAGTGGAGCGGGCGGAAATTGGTCCATCTGTTACCAAGTATGAAGTCAAACCGGCTGTCGGTGTGCGGGTCAACCGCATCTCCAACCTCGCAGATGATTTGGCCTTGGCCCTAGCAGCCAAGGATGTGCGGATCGAAGCACCGATTCCAGGGAAGTCTCTGGTCGGGATTGAAGTTCCCAACTCAGAGATTGCGACAGTTTCCTTCCGTGAATTGTGGGAGCAATCCAAGACAGACCCAGCTAAACTCCTTGAGATTCCACTTGGGAAGGCTGTAGATGGTTCAGCTCGGACCTTTGATTTGGCCCGGATGCCCCATCTCTTGGTAGCGGGTTCTACCGGATCTGGTAAGTCGGTTGCGGTCAATGGGATCATTTCGAGTATTTTGATGAAGGCCCGTCCGGACGAAGTCAAATTTATGATGGTCGATCCAAAGATGGTGGAACTTTCTGTTTACAATGATATTCCTCACCTCTTGATTCCAGTTGTGACCAACCCACGCAAGGCCAGTCGAGCCCTACAAAAGGTTGTTGATGAGATGGAAAATCGCTATGAGCTCTTCTCGAAAGTGGGTGCTCGGAATATTGCTGGTTTTAATGCCAAGGTTGCTGAGTACAATACCCAGTCAGAGATGAAGCAAGTACCCCTCCCATTGATTGTGGTCATTGTCGACGAGTTGGCAGACTTGATGATGGTTGCAAGTAAAGAAGTGGAAGATGCTATTATTCGTCTTGGACAGAAGGCGCGTGCAGCAGGGATCCACATGATCCTTGCGACCCAACGGCCATCGGTTGATGTTATTTCAGGTTTGATCAAGGCCAATGTGCCTTCCCGTGTCGCTTTTGCGGTATCATCTGGGACTGACTCACGGACCATCTTGGATGAAAATGGGGCAGAGAAATTGCTCGGTCGTGGAGACATGCTCTTTAAACCGATCGATGAAAATCATCCGATTCGTCTGCAAGGATCCTTTATCTCAGATGACGATGTCGAGCGGATTGTGAACTTTGTCAAGGAACAAGCAGAAGCGGATTATGATGATGCCTTTGATCCAGGCGAAGTATCCGAGTCGGACTTTGACGGAGGCATGGGCGGCTCTGACGAGGGTGATCCACTCTTTGAAGAGGCTAAGGCTCTTGTGATTGAAACTCAAAAAGCCAGTGCGTCAATGATCCAACGTCGCTTATCGGTC
The DNA here is from genome assembly GCF_000479335.1 of Streptococcus ilei. NCBI lineage: Bacteria > Bacillati > Bacillota > Bacilli > Lactobacillales > Streptococcaceae > Streptococcus > Streptococcus ilei. Next base: position 945,210 of record NC_022584.1, on the reverse strand, counting down.
GGCTTTAACCGGGCAACTCGCCTCATGGAAGACTTGGAAGCAGCAGGTGTCATCGGACCAGCTGAAGGAACCAAGCCAAGAAAGGTCTTGCAGACCAATTAATCTTTCTTTAAATGAAGAAGGAATGAGATAGTTGACAATAGCAAAAGCCTGCCTGTACAAGGGGCAGGTTTTGTTTACGAAAAAAAGAAAAGGAGAGCAGATGCAGCTCGATACTATTCACCATATTGCCATTATTGGACACGATTATGATAAAACCAGAGAATTTTATGTCGACAAATTAGGCTTTGAACCTTTAGACGAACACCATCGGCCTGAAAAGCAGGATATTCTCTTTAATATTCGAAAGGGAAATCTGACCTTGGAAATATTTATCAAACCAGATGCTCCAAAGAGACCCTTTCTCCCTCATCCAGAGCATACCGGTCTCCGTCATCTGGCTTTTCGAGTAGAAGACGTTCAAGCCTGTCTAGCAGAGTTTGATCAATTAGGAATCCCTCATACAGAGCTACGGGTGGATGATTTTGATGGGCGCAAAATGGCCTTCTTCTTTGATCCAGATGGCTTGCCTCTTGAACTTCACGAATAGGTCTACAGAATCTTCGTTCTCTAGTCTGAAGCAAGAAGATATTCTTTTTGCTAAACTAGATACAGAAAAAAGAAAGAAGAAAATATGGAAGAGAAGCGCTATAGCGGGCTAACGAATGAGCAAGTCCAAAGCCGAATCAGAGAAGGCAAACAAAATCGAGTAACCATTACGGCAGAAAAGTCGACGAGAGAGATTGTTTATTCAAATGTCTTCACTTATTTCAACCTAGTCTTTGGTATTTTAGCTATTTTATTGATACTAGTACGGTCTTGGAACAATATGTTATTTGTTCCTATTGTCGTCGTTAACTCCTTGATCGGGATTGTTCAAGAATTGCGGTCCCGTCGGATTTTGAATAAGATGCGTCTCCTTCAAGTGGAGAAAGCTCGAGTGATTCGTGAAGGAGAACGGTTAGACCTTCCTGTTCATCAGGTGGTAGAGGGAGATGTCGTCTTGTTCCAAGCGGGGGATCAGATCTATGCGGATGCCAAGATTCTAGATGGCTCGATCATGGTCGATGAGTCTCAATTGACAGGAGAAGCAGATGAAATCCCTAAAGCTGAGCATCAGACACTCATGTCAGGAAGTTTTGTTATTTCAGGCCAGGCAGTTGCGGTCTTGGAACAAGTAGGCGATGCGTCTTATATTAATCAGCTGAGTCTCTCTGCAAAAAAAGTCAAGGGACACGAAGAATCCGAAATGGTTCATGCAGTGGACGGTCTTGTCCGAATGATCGGAATGATTCTCATCCCGATTGGCTTACTGTTGTTCTTGCAGAGCTATCTAGGAAATCACGAAACCCTCAAAGTTAGCATCACCTCTATGGTCGGTGCCATCATTGGGATGATTCCAGAAGGTCTCTACCTCTTAATGACTCTGGCCTTGGTGCTTGGGGCAACCCGTTTAGCCCTTCAAAAGGTCCTACTCAACAGTATGAAGGGGATTGAAACCCTATCCCGTATCGACGTCCTCTGTCTAGATAAGACGGGAACCATTACCGAACACAGGATGCAAGTGAGTGAGCTTCTACCCTTGGTGCTAGAGGAAAAAGAAGGCAAAGAAATATTAAGTCACTATCTCCAAGCAAGTGAAGATCAGAATGATACCATCTCGGCCATTCGGCAGTATCACTCTGTCCAACCCGCCCAAGTATGGCCCGTTCAAGACCGCCTACCTTTTTCATCTAAGAAGAAATTTGGGGGCCTTCAGTTCCAACAAGGGATTTACCTATTAGGGGCACCAGATGTTTTGCTGAGAGATGATCTCGATGCTTACCAAGAAGTGTGGCAGCGAGAGATTGAACGAGGGGCGCGTGTTCTCATTTTTGGGCAATACCAGGGGGAACAGTTGACGGAAGTATTAGAAGCTCCAGTCCTCCCTCTTCTAGCCCTGGTCTTGGAGAATCCTGTACGAACGACTGCTCCTGAAACCTTTGCTTATTTCCAAAAACAAGGGGTGACCATCAAGGTTATTTCAGGGGATCATCCTGTGACAGTTGCTGCCGTAGCTCAGAAAGCAGGCATTCCAGATGCGGATCAAGTCGTAGATGCGAGTCAGCTCAGGACGCGTGAGGAGGTAGTAGAGGCGGTACGAATCTACACAGTCTTTGGACGAGTTAGTCCAGAACAAAAACAAATCCTCGTAGAGAGCTTGCAAGCGGATGGCCATAAGGTTGGGATGACAGGGGATGGGGTCAATGATATCCTCGCTATGAAAAAAGCAGATTGTAGTATTGCCATGAATACGGGGCATGATGCGACCAAAAAGGTAGCTCAGGTTGTGCTTTTAGATTCAGACTTCTCACACATGCCGTCGATTGTGGATGAAGGTCGCCGAGTGGTTAACAATATTCAGCGTTCGGCCAGTCTCTTTTTGGTCAAGAATATCTTTTCAATTTTGTTGGCTATACTGGCTATTCTCTTTAGTTTCACTTATCCCATTCAGGCTTCTCAAATGTCCTTGATCAGTGGATTTACCATTGGAATCCCCGGTTTCTTACTAGCCTTGGAGAAGAATCGTGCCCGGATAGAAGGAGACTTTGTTGAGACTGTGATAGAGCAAGCTCTTCCGGCTGCCTTGACCAATCTCATTTCAGTCCTTTTCCTTGTGGTTCTGGGTCCTTTCCTTGGATTAAGTCAGGGAGAGATTTCGACCATCTCCATCTACTTGCTGGCTTTGATTGGATTTACAAAAGTATACCAACTCAGTCTTCCCTTTAATCATGTGAAATTGGGAATCATTCTTCTTAATGTGGCAGGTTTTTCTTTATCGGTCTTTGTTTTTTCTTCCATTTTCAATCTCAGTCGTCTTCATTTTACTGGTTGGATCTTGACCCTTGTCTTAGGGTTGGTCATGGAAGGAGTCTTATGGTTGATGAATCGTCTTGTCTATAGCTTGGTGACCCATCGGCATAAGTCTAGAATAAAATAAAAAAAAAACAGTATGAACTATGATTTTAGTTCATACCGTTTTTTTATTGTTATATTTCAGATGAAGAGACTGATTGTCATAATGAGGTAAAGGAAAAAGGTAATGAGGAAGCCTGCTCGCCAAAAGTACTTAAAAAACTTTGGATAGTAAAAACTGCGTCTCTTTTTCAAAAAATAAGTGGTTAAGCCAATAGCTAGAAGAGACAAGGCCAATAATAATTGAGGCAACAAATTATGGTAGTAAGCCGCATCTGAAATTAAATAGTACTCTAGCGCGAACAGAGGAAAAGCCAGGTCGGCAAAATTCCAGCCATAACGGCGCAGTTTAAAGACTCGAATAATAATCCCACTGAGAATGAGGGTCAAAAAAATAAATACAAGGGAAGCAACTTTTATTAACATACCTCCATTTTATCACAAAAGAAAAAAAAGTGTGATGAAAATGAAATTTTTTCTTGCATTCGGAAGAAAATAGTGTATAATAGAAAGGTATGCGCAGAGCATACTTGTGGGAGGTAAAAATCTGTAATTACCGCCAAAACCACAAAGGAGGATTTAAGAAATGGCTAAAAAAGTCGAAAAACTTGTAAAATTGCAAATCCCTGCTGGTAAAGCTACTCCAGCTCCACCGGTTGGACCAGCACTTGGTCAAGCAGGTATCAACATCATGGGATTCACTAAAGAGTTTAACGCTCGTACAGCTGACCAAGCTGGTATGATTATCCCAGTTGTGATCACTGTTTATGAAGATAAATCATTTGATTTCGTTACAAAAACACCACCAGCTGCTGTTCTTTTGAAAAAAGCTGCAGGTGTTGAAAAAGGATCAGGTACACCTAACAAAACGAAAGTTGCAACAGTTACTCGTGCACAAGTACAAGAAATTGCTGAAACTAAGATGCCAGATTTGAACGCTGCAAACATTGAGTCTGCAATGCGTATGATCGAAGGTACTGCTCGTTCTATGGGATTCACTGTTACTGACTAATTGTAACAATCCTATTTGCCCGCAATACACTTGATCATGAGACGAGTGACGTGGGAGATGAAAATCGATATGACCACATTACAAGGAGAAAGATAAAATGGCTAAAAAAAGCAAACAACTTCGTGCTGCACTTGAAAAAATTGACAGCACAAAAGCATACAGCGTAGAAGAAGCTGTAGCTCTTGCAAAAGAAACTAACTTTGCAAAATTTGACGCAACTGTAGAAGTTGCATACAACTTGAACATCGACGTGAAAAAAGCTGACCAACAAATCCGTGGTGCAATGGTATTGCCAAACGGAACTGGTAAAACAGCTCGCGTTCTTGTATTTGCACGTGGTGCAAAAGCTGAAGAAGCAAAAGCTGCTGGTGCAGACTTCGTAGGTGAAGATGACCTTGTTGCGAAAATCAACGATGGTTGGTTGGACTTCGACGTAGTTATCGCTACACCTGACATGATGGCTCTTGTTGGACGTCTTGGACGTGTCCTTGGACCACGTAACTTGATGCCAAACCCTAAGACTGGTACTGTAACAATGGATGTTGCTAAAGCAGTTGAAGAGTCTAAAGGTGGTAAAATCACTTACCGTGCAGACCGTGCAGGTATCGTTCAAGCGATCATCGGTAAAGTGTCATTTGACGCTGATAAATTGGTTGAAAACTTCAAAGCTTTCAACGATGTTATTCAAAAAGCAAAACCAGCTACAGCTAAAGGTACTTACGTAACTAGCTTGACTTTGACTACAACTCAAGGTCCTGGTATCAAAGTGGATGTTAACTCACTTTAATTAGAAATGAAAGCTACCTTCGGGTAGCTTTTTTTATTTGTTTGAATGATTTTAGAAGCTTCCACCTTGATGATGAATACGAAAAATATTAAAACGCTTGCATAAGTACAGGAAAAAGGTATAATATAGGTGAAAATAAAAATTAAGGAGAATCAAATGATTTTTAAACGTTCAAACGGAGAATTCCGTGAAACTGATCGAGTGACTCGTTTCAAGTTGATCAAGTCAGGTAAGAACTGGTTGCGTGCAGCTACTTCAAACTTTGGTTTGCTCAAAGTGATTCGTGGTCAAGTCGAAGAGACAGTTGTAGCTGAGGTGCGTGAAGATGCTGTTTCTGCTAAGAGCCGTCACTTGGTAAAAGGGATCTTAGTGGCAGCGGCAGTTCTAAGTGCTACTACAGTTGCAAATACTACCTTTGCGGATGAAGTAGGAAACGAAGTAGTTTCTTCCTCTACGGCAGTGAGTGCTCCATCCACTTCACCTGAAGCTGCCCCATTAACTGAAGAAGGCTCTAAAGAAGTCTCAGCCCCTCAAAATGAAACTGCTACAGAAACACAACCTTCAGCAGTAAGTTCATCTGAAGTGGTCGAACGTGCTGTAGCATCGGATGATAAAGCTATTTTGGAACAAAATGCTTCTGAGGCTGCATTATTGAATCAGATAGCAGAAAAATATGCTTCCAATCATCAAAATGCAGAACAGAAAGCTGCTATCAAAGAGGCTGTTGCTAAAGTTCAATCAGAATTGCCAGCAAAAGAAGCTTCGACCAATTCTGGTGAGAATGCTCCATCATATGCTGAGCAACGATCACGCTTGAACAAGTCAGTAGATGACATGATGGAAACCTTGAAGGCGGCAGGTTTCAATGGAAACACAACCGTTAATGGTGCACCTGCAATTTCTGCTCAGTTGGCACCAATCTCAACATCTACTTCTGGTAGTGTAGCTACTAACCCAGTTATTTCAGATGCTAATGGTGCAACGATTGAAGATGCAGCCTTCAACAAAGCAGGCTATGCATTAGATCCAAACGCTGATCGTTTCACTTTCGGTGTATGGCAATTCCTTAAAACCAACCACGCTACTGGAGCTAAAACAAACTTTGATTATTATGCTACTCTTGCAGTAGATCGTTCAGCTATCACTGGTAGCCTTTCAACTAATCCAGATGTTTACTTGCGTATTGTGAAGAAATCTGATGGATCAGAAGTTTACACTCGTACCCTCAAAGCTGGAGAAAGCAATATCTCCCTTCCAAGCTACATCACCAACAACAACTCTGATGTAACTAATACTTTGACATACGCAGCTGCTAACGGAACTAATCCAGGTAACGTAACCTTCTCATTGGTGAATGCGAACCTTGAGTATGAAACACTTCAAATTCGTGATACCAACTACCCAGGTAACGAAGGTGAAGATAAACAAAACGTTCAAACCTCTGTTCCTTATGCTAAAGCTGATCAAACAACTTACTATAGAGTTGTTGACAGTAGCAAGTACACAGAAGGACAACCATACAAACCAACTGGAAATGAAACAGTTCTTGCAAGCTATACTCAAACAGGTCTTGCAGGGCAACAATTCACAGCTTCAAACAATCGCGAGATTGCTGGTTACAAACAAGTAGCAGCAACAACTGACTCAACTCAAAAAACATCTGGTATCCTTGGTAAAGGTGTTGTTGGACAAAAACTTGTCGAACTTCAAGGTGGAGCCAACCACTACTACGTGAAACGTATTTCTGAAATCGTTGATACTGATGGCTCAACTGTAACGAAATTCTACGCCCTTGATCCATCTCAAGTGAACAATTTTGCTACATCAGATATTGGTACTGAAGATGTATCGAAATATACACTCATCTACACAAGTAAAGTTAACAAAGCTGCTGAAGAGTGGAAGGCTGATGAGACAAAAGTTACAAAAGTAAACAGCAAAAATGGCGACTACTATATTGAAGTCAGCGAAACTGCTGGAAGTAAATCCCTCATTATCAGTGGTTGGTCGTCTACTACTGAGACAGATACTTATAAACAAATGGATGGAACTCTACACACTTATCCACGTCCATTCAAAGGTGCTCCAAGCACATCATTGACACCTGCGGGTGCTGGTAACAACAGTTACAATGTCATTGCTGGTAAAGTTCCAGTGATTCAAGCAGACGGATCTGTAGCAGATGATCCTACAGCTCCAAACGGAAAAGTATACTCTAATTTGAAGGGGTACGCATCATTCTCTAACAACTACTCAATTCCAACAGCGATTAAACCTTCAACTGATGTGAACTATTACTTTGTCAAGTCTGATGTTAAAGGAAATGTCTTCGTTCACTATAAAGATACTGAAGGAACAACCCTTAAAAATTCTGTAACTGACGAAGATCAACAGCCAATTAACAAACACTATGACACAGTCGTAGACAACCGCCCACAAACAATAGAAAAAGATGGCAAGACCTATGAATTGGTACCAGCAGGCAACTACACAGTTGGTGAAGTAGATGACCAAGGTCACTTGAAGTCTTCAGATCCTACAACTGGAGAAGTTGCTGAACAAGATAAGAATGTCACCTACATCTACAAATTGAAAGAAGAGCCTAAGGGTAACGTCTATGTTCACTATGTAGATACAGAAGGCAAGACCATCAAGTCAGATGTTACTGACGAAAAAGCTCAACCAGTGGATAAAGACTACGATACAGTGGTAGACAACCGCCCACAAGAGATTGAATTCGAAGGTAAGACTTATAAATTGGTACCAGCAGGTAACTACACTGTCGGTGAAGTAGATGATCAAGGTCACCTCAAGTCAACAGACCCTACAACAGGTAAAGTGATCGAAGGCGATAAGAACGTCACCTATGTATACAAAGTGAAAGAAGAACCTAAGGGTAACGTCTATGTTCACTATGTGGATACAGAAGGCAAGACCATCAAGGAAGATGTAACTGACGAAAAAGCTCAACCAGTAGACAAAGACTACGACACAGTTGTAGACAACCGTCCACAAGAGATTGAATTCGAAGGTAAGACTTATGAATTGGTTCCAGCAGGTAACTACACAGTAGGTGAAGTTGATAAAGAAGGTCACTTGAAGTCAACAGACCCAACAACTGGTAAAGTCATCGAAGGTGATAAGAATGTCACTTATGTATACAAACTGAAGGAAACACCAGCTGAGCCTAAGGGTAACGTTTATGTTCACTATGTGGATACAGAAGGCAAGACCACAGAAGGTAAGACCATCAAGTCAGATGTGACGGATGAAGAGGCTCAAACAGTGGGCAAGGACTACGACACAGTTGTAGATAACCGCCCACAAGAGATTGAATTCGAAGGCAAGACCTATGAATTGGTACCAGCAGGTAACTACACAGTTGGTGAAGTAGATGATCAAGGTCACCTTAAGTCTACTGATCCTACCACAGGTAAAGTTATCGAAGGAGATAAGAACGTTACCTACGTATACAAACTGAAGGAAACCCCAGCTGAGCCGAAGAAGGGTGAAGTCGTCATCACTTATGTAGACGAAAATGGTAAGGAAATCGAAAAACCTCGTCAAGATACACCAAACTCACCGTATGACACACCATATAACACTACTGAGGAAGGTGAAAAACCGAATACTATCAAGACACCAGATGGTAAGACCTATAAGATCGTACCAAAAGGTGACTACCCAGTAGGTAAAGTTGACGAAGATGGACACTTGGAATCATCTGATCCAGTTAAAGGTAAAGTTGACAAACCAAAATCAACCATCACTTACGTCTATAAAGAAGTGAAGGGTAACGTCTATGTTCACTATGTGGATACAGAAGGTAAGACCATCAAGTCAGATGTGACGGATGAAGAGGCTCAAACAGTGGGCAAGGACTACGACACAGTTGTAGATAACCGCCCACAAGAGATTGAATTCGAAGGCAAGACCTATGAATTGGTACCAGCAGGTAACTACACAGTTGGTGAAGTAGATGATCAAGGTCACCTTAAGTCTACTGATCCTACCACAGGTAAAGTTATCGAAGGAGATAAGAACGTTACCTACGTATACAAACTGAAGGAAACCCCAGCTGAGCCGAAGAAGGGTGAAGTCGTCATCACTTATGTAGACGAAAATGGTAAGGAAATCGAAAAACCTCGTCAAGATACACCAAACTCACCGTATGACACACCATATAACACTACTGAGGAAGGTGAAAAACCGAATACTATCAAGACACCAGATGGTAAGACCTATAAGATCGTACCAAAAGGTGACTACCCAGTAGGTAAAGTTGACGAAGATGGACACTTGGAATCATCTGATCCAGTTAAAGGTAAAGTTGACAAACCAAAATCAACCATCACTTACGTCTATAAAGAAGTGAAGGGTAACGTCTATGTTCACTATGTGGATACAGAAGGTAAGACCATCAAGTCAGATGTGACGGATGAAGAGGCTCAAACAGTGGGCAAGGACTACGACACAGTTGTAGATAACCGCCCACAAGAGATTGAATTCGAAGGCAAGACCTATGAATTGGTACCAGCAGGTAACTACACAGTTGGTGAAGTAGATGATCAAGGTCACCTTAAGTCTACTGATCCTACCACAGGTAAAGTTATCGAAGGAGATAAGAACGTTACCTACGTATACAAACTGAAGGAAACCCCAGCTGAGCCGAAGAAGGGTGAAGTCGTCATCACTTATGTAGACGAAAATGGTAAGGAAATCGAAAAACCTCGTCAAGATACACCAAACTCACCGTATGACACACCATATAACACTACTGAGGAAGGTGAAAAACCGAATACTATCAAGACACCAGATGGTAAGACCTATAAGATCGTACCAAAAGGTGACTACCCAGTAGGTAAAGTTGACGAAGATGGACACTTGGAATCATCTGATCCAGTTAAAGGTAAAGTTGACAAACCAAAATCAACCATCACTTACGTCTATAAAGAAGTGAAGGGTAACGTCTATGTTCACTATGTGGATACAGAAGGTAAGACCATCAAGTCAGATGTGACGGATGAAGAAGCTCAACCAGTGGACAAAGACTACGACACAGTTGTAGATAACCGCCCACAAGAGATCGAATTCGAAGGCAAGACCTATGAATTAGTTCCAGCAGGTAACTACACAGTAGGTGAAGTGGATGACCAAGGTCACCTTAAGTCTACTGACCCAACAACAGGTAAAGTTATCGAAGGCAATAAGAATGTAACTTATGTATACAAACTTAAAGAAACTCCAGACAAGCCTGTAGAACCAACTCCAGACAAGCCTGTAGAGCCAACTCCAGACAAACCTGTAGAACCAACTCCAGATAAGCCTGTAGAGCCAACTCCAGACAAACCTGTAGAACCAACTCCAGATAAGCCTGTAGAGCCAACTCCAGACAAACCTGTAGAACCAACTCCAGATAAGCCTGTAGAACCAACTCCAGACAAGCCTGTAGAACCAACTCCAGACAAACCTGTAGAACCAACTCCAGACAAACCTGTAGAACCAACTCCAGACAAGCCTGTAGAACCAACTCCAGACAAACCTGTAGAACCAACTCCAGATAAGCCTGTAGAACCAACTCCAGATAAGCCTGTAGAACCAACTCCAGACAAACCTGTAGAGCCAACTCCAGACAAGCCAGTGAATCCAACACCAGATAAGCCTGTAGATCCAACACCAGATAAACCAGTGAATCCAACACCAGATAAACCAGTGGACCCAACACCAGGTAAACCAGTGGACCCAACACCAGGTAAACCAGTGAATCCAACACCAGGTAAACCAGTGGACCCAACATCAGGTAAAGGACAACTTCCAAATACTGGTGAAACTACATCTGTAGGATCAACTGTACTCGGACTAGTTGCAGGCCTTGTAGGATTCGTGGCATTTGGTCGTCGAAAAAAAGAAGACGAAAAATAATTCTTCTTTCTTTGGTGAAAGATTGATTTTGCTGAATTCCAAATAGCAAGGTCTACTCGATGACTAGAAAAGGTTTTATGGCCTTGAAAAAGGGGATGATGCATCCCCTTTTTTAGACCAGTCAATCACTTTAGTTATCACAATGAGATTTTTATAATAGGAGCCTCAAGTTCTAAACAGGTTAAAAGCTACAACCTGTTTGTTTCAAGAGGCTCTTTTTGATAGGCAAGAAAGTTATACAACTTCATTAATTTGGAATGTGGAAAGGAAGTTCTACTTTTGGGGGAATCACCTATTCATACGAGCTGGCATACTCAGAAATGGTCAATAGAAAAGTATGAGGTAAAATAATCGATTTTAAGACGACAAGATAGAATTTTTTTGATAGATATCACTATATAAAAAACGCTTTTTGTGGTAAAATAATACAGATCATAAAAGGAGTGACAAAATGGTAGAACCTAAGTATAAACGTATTTTAATTAAGTTATCAGGTGAAGCGTTAGCCGGTGAACGGGGTGTCGGAATTGATATCAAAACGGTTCAAAAGATGGCCCTTGAAATCAAAGAAGTTCATGACCTTGGAATTGAAATTGCTCTCGTCATTGGTGGAGGCAACCTCTGGCGTGGAGAACCTGCGGCGGAAGCAGGTATGGATCGCGTTCAAGCAGATTACACTGGAATGCTTGGAACAGTTATGAACGCCTTGGTGATGGCAGATTCTCTTCAACAAGTTGGAGTAGATACGCGTGTTCAAACAGCGATTGCTATGCAACAAGTTGCTGAGCCTTATATCCGTGGCCGTGCCCTTCGTCACTTAGAAAAAGAGCGCATCGTCATTTTTGGAGCGGGAATTGGTTCTCCATACTTCTCAACAGATACAACGGCTGCTCTTCGTGCCGCTGAAATTGAAGCCGACGCAATCTTAATGGCCAAGAATGGTGTCGACGGCGTTTATAATGCTGATCCAAAGAAAGATAAGACAGCTGTGAAGTTTGAGGAGTTGACTCACCGCGATGTGATTAATAAAGGTCTTCGCATTATGGATTCGACAGCATCAACCATCTCAATGGACAATGATATTGACTTGGTAGTCTTTAACATGAATGAGCCAGGTAACATCAAACGTGTTGTCTTTGGAGAAAATATCGGTACCACCGTTTCAAATAATGTAGAAAAATAAGGAAGTTAGAGGAATAAAATGGCAAATCCAATCGTAGAAAAAGCAAAAGAAAGAATGACTCAGTCTCACCAAAGTTTGGGACGTGAATTTGGAAGTATCCGGGCAGGCCGTGCAAATGCAAGTCTCTTGGATCGTATCTATGTTCAATATTACGGAGTTGATACACCATTGAATCAAATTGCATCTATCACGATTCCAGAAGCTCGTGTGATGTTGATTACACCTTTTGACAAATCTTCATTAAAAGACATCGAGCATGCTTTGAATGCTTCTGATCTTGGTATTACTCCGGCTAACGATGGATCTGTTATCCGCTTGGTCATCCCAGCTTTGACAGAAGAAACACGTCGTGACTTGGCCAAAGAAGTAAAAAAAGTTGGTGAAAATGCTAAGGTAGCCATCCGTAACATCCGTCGTGATGCTATGGATGAAGCTAAGAAACAAGAAAAAGCAAAAGAAATTACTGAAGATGAATTGAAGGGTCTCGAAAAAGAAATCCAAAAAGTAACGGATGATGCTGTGAAACATATCGATGAAATGACAGCACACAAAGAAAAAGAATTGCTTGAAGTCTAAACATTTCCAGCAGTTTACAGAGGAAATGAACTCAGTTGGCACTGCTGGCTGGGTTTTATTTCCATTAAAGGGCTATTGATTATCATTAGCCAGAAAGAAGGAAGAAATGAATACCAATCTCGCACATGATATCGTGGGCCTTGTTACGGATGAAAATGACCGCTTTTACTTTGTCCAAAAGGATGGGCAGACCTATGCCTTAGATAAGGCTGAAGGAGAGCATGCTCTTGGAGAATCCGTCAAAGGCTTTGCCTATACTGATATGAAGCAACGTTTGCGTTTGACCACTCTAGAAGTCACAGCACGTCAGGACCAATTTGGCTGGGGGACAGTGACAGAAGTTCGTAAGGACCTGGGTGTTTTTGTCGATACGGGCTTACCAGACAAGGAGATCGTCGTCTCTCTTGATATCCTGCCAGAAATCAAGGATCTGTGGCCGAAAAAAGGTGATAAACTCTTTGTTCGTCTGGAAGTCGATAAAAAAGACCGGATCTGGGGTGTCTTGGCTTACCAAGAAGACTTCCAACGGATTGCCCGTCCAGCCTACAATAACATGCAGAACCAAAACTGGCCGGCTATCGTCTATCGCTTAAAGCTTTCAGGGACTTTTGTTTATCTACCTGAGAACAATATGCTGGGCTTTATCCATCCAAGTGAGCGCTATGCTGAACCTCGTTTGGGACAAGTCCTAGATGCTCGGGTTATTGGTTTCCGAGAGGTGGATCGGACCTTGAACTTGTCACTAAAGCCACGCTCGTTTGAAATGCTGGAAAATGATGCACAGATGATTTTGGCATATTTAGAAAGCAATGGAGGCTTTATGACCTTGAATGATAAGTCTTCCCCAGAAGAAATTAAGGCAATCTTTGGCATTTCCAAGGGGCAGTTCAAAAAAGCTCTGGGAGGCTTGATGAAAGCAGGGAAAATTACACAGGATGCCTTTGGTACAGAATTAAAATAAAGGGAGTTCTATGCGAAAATCATTTTATACTTGGCTGATGACAGAGCGCAATCCCAAAAGCAATGCTCCCAAGGCCCTTCTGGCAGATCTGGCCTTTCATGAGACAGCCTTTCCAAAGCATACAGATGATTTTGATGAGGTGAGTCGCTTTCTGGAAGAGCATGCCAGTTTCTCCTTTAATTTAGGAGATTTTGATGCAATTTGGGAAGAATACCTAGGTCATTAAGCACAAGAAAAACAAAGTGGGCCGGGGATGGTCAATTCTCGGTCTCTTTGTTATAATAGAGAAAACTTACAGAAATAGAGAGGTTCTTTATTTGAAAGAACATTCAATTGATATTCAATTAAGTCATCCAGATGATCTCTTCCATTTATTTGGATCCAATGAACGTCACTTGCGCTTGATGGAGCAAGAGTTGGATGTGGTGATCCATGCCCGAACAGAAATTGTCCAGGTCATCGGTCAAGAAGAAGATTGTGAAAAAGCTAGACAAGTTATTGAGGCTTTGCTAATCTTGGTGAATCGTGGCATGACTATCGGGACGCCGGATGTCGTAACAGCTATTCAAATGGTTCGTAATGATGAGTTGGATAAGTTTGTTGCCTTGTATGAAGAAGAAATCATCAAGGATAGCTACGGCAAGCCCATTCGGGTCAAAACACTGGGTCAAAAGATTTATGTGGATAGTGTCAAGCACCATGATGTCACCTTCGGGATTGGACCAGCGGGGACTGGTAAGACCTTTCTAGCGGTGACCTTGGCAGTGACCGCCCTCAAGCGTGGTCAAGTCAAGCGGATCATTTTGACACGTCCAGCTGTAGAAGCAGGAGAAAGCCTTGGTTTCCTTCCAGGGGATCTCAAGGAAAAGGTAGACCCTTATCTACGTCCAGTTTATGATGCCCTCTACCAAATCTTGGGCAAGGACCAGACCACTCGGATGATGGAACGGGAGATTATTGAGATTGCTCCTTTAGCTTATATGCGGGGTCGGACCTTGGATGATGCTTTCGTCATTCTCGATGAAGCGCAAAATACAACCATCATGCAGATGAAGATGTTCTTGACCCGTCTTGGTTTTAACTCCAAGATGATTGTCAATGGAGACACCAGCCAGATTGACCTACCTCGAAATGTCAAATCCGGCTTGATTGATGCCCAGGAGAAATTAAAAAATATTTCTCAGATCGACTTTGTGCATTTCTCTGCTAAGGATGTTGTTCGCCATCCTGTTGTAGCAGAAATCATTCGGGCCTACGAGCCAATCCCAAATCCAGTGTTCAAAGAAAAACTGGATGTGGAAGAAGAAGCAGAATAAAAAGGCAAAGATCTTGTGATCTTTGCCTTTTAAATGTCAGAAATTATACTAATTCGTCGATTGGTGTGAAGTCGCGCTCTAGGCCTTCTGCAACCGGTTGGCTAGTGATGTGGCCTTGATAAGTAGTAACCCCTTGGCGTAAGCCTTCATCAAGGGCGATAGCCTTATGGAACCCTTTGTCAGCTAAAGCTTCCACATAAGGAAGAGTTACGTTGGTAAGGGCGATGGTAGACGTGCGAGCGACAGCACCTGGAATATTGGCAACGGCATAGTGGAGCACACCATGTTTTTCGTAAACAGGCTCCGTATGAGTAGTCACACGGTCTGCTGTCTCAATAACCCCACCTTGGTCAACTGCAACGTCGACGATCACAGAACCTGGACGCATTTGTTTGACCATATCGTCCGTCACTAATTTTGGAGCTTTTGCACCAGGAATCAAGACAGCCCCGATGACAACATCGGCATCACGGACGCTGGCTTCAATGTTAAATGGGTTGGACATGAGGGTTTGGATTTGGTGACCGAAGACATCTTCTAGAACTGACAAACGTTTGGCACTGATATCCAAGATGGTGACTTGGGCACCGAGTCCAAGAGCGATACGAGCTGCATGGGTTCCAACGACCCCACCTCCGATAATGGTGACTTTTCCTTTAGGAACACCAGGTACACCACCTAAGAGAACGCCTGATCCTCCTTCTTGTTTGGTGAGGAAGTGTGCTCCGATTTGCACGGCCATCCGTCCAGCAACCTCACTCATTGGGACCAAGAGTGGTAATTGTCCTTCAAGGTCTCGCACTGTTTCGTAAGCTACCCCAGTTGTCTTAGCAGCAACCATGGCATCTGCTAATTCAGGAGCGGCAGCCATGTGCAAGTAAGTGAAGAGCAAGAGGTCTTCACGAAGGAAGCCGTATTCTTCAGCGAGGGGTTCCTTTACTTTGACGACCAATTCAGCTGCCCAAGCCTCTGCAGCAGTCGCAACGATAGTTGCCCCTTGTTTTGTGTAATCTTCATCCGCAAAGCCAGAGCCAAGTCCAGCATTTGTTTCCACCAAAACTTGATGGCCCTTGCCCACCAAGCTGT
Organism: Streptococcus ilei; assembly: GCF_000479335.1. Lineage (NCBI taxonomy): Bacteria > Bacillati > Bacillota > Bacilli > Lactobacillales > Streptococcaceae > Streptococcus > Streptococcus ilei. The sequence continues at coordinate 929,373 of NC_022584.1, read as the reverse complement.
GTACGCCAGCTGGTGTCAAACCGACCCGATTTTCGTTGTTTTTTATTTCTTTTGGAATACCAATTAACATTGTTTTCTTCTCCTTGCTTGAATATAGGTGTAAAAAGGCCATTGGTGTGAGATTGCTCTCCTAACTCAATGACCTTTTCACTCCTCATCCCAATTTTTTAATCGAATGATTTTATTTTATATAAAAGCTAGTCAAAAATCAAGAAAAAATTTTAGATTGCCTTCCTTTATGTTTTCTGCTAAACTAATCCCTAAAGAAGGAGTGTCTAATGGAAAATTTATATGTGAAGTTAGCGGCTTATCGTGAAATGGAGACAGAGCGTTTACGTTTGCGTCCGGTCACTCTTGAAGATGCACCGGCTATGTTTGAGTACGCTTCTGATGAGACTGTTACGCGCTATACCTTTCCAACCAATCAAAGTCTTGAAGAGACGTGTAATAACATTGCCCTCTTTTACCTAGCTAGCCCACTTGGAAGATGGGGGATCGAGCTCAAAGAAAATGGAAAATTTATCGGAACGATTGATTTACTGGATTTGGATCTTTCTCTGAAGAAGGGGAGTATAGGCTATGTTCTGAATAAAGACTATTGGAACCAAGGTCTTGCGACAGAAGCTACCAAGACAGTGATTGCCCTAGCTTTTGAACAGTTAGGGATGAACAAGCTCATTGCCGTTCATGATAAGGAAAACCCAGCTTCTGGACGGGTGATGGCCAAAGCAGGGATGCAATTTTCCCACGAAGAAGCTTATGCGATGCTAGACCCGCATGAAAAAGGGCGAATGGTGACGAGAGTCCATTATGTCCTCGCGAAGGAAGAATATTTGGCAGAAAAATGAGTCAGGATATTGACAAAAGGCCTATCTCCATGATATAGTAGATAGGTACTGCTGGTTTAGCTCAGTCGGTAGAGCGCATCCATGGTAAGGATGAGGTCGCCGGTTCAATCCCGGCAACTAGCATAGTAGAAGAGAGAAGCTTAGAGAGGATCTAGGCTTCTTTTTTGTCTTTATCTTCTAACTGGGAGTCTATTTGCAAACTCTTTTTCAACAATATTCAAAAAAACGTTGACAAGCATAGAAATACGTGGTAAAGTTATAGCAACAAAGAGAAAGGAGAAAACCATCATGAACAAAGTAGATGTTTTGATGACACAATTGAATACACAACTTCTCCAATCTCAGTTGAGTTCGATTTAAAAAATGAATGAAACCCAAGGTGGAGGAGTCTGTCTTGGGTTTTTTGTATGCATTTTTGCCTGCCTTAACTGAATTGGTGATAGGCATCAGAAGGCCCAAGTGTGGACTGAGCACGCTCTCAGCTCCTTGCTTGGGTTTTTTCTGTGCCATTTTGAAAAGGAGAGTAGATGATAAGAGCTATTTGGGAGTATATCAGAGAGCGCAAGTGGCGCTATATTAGCATTGCTGTGGTCCTGATTCTTTATGATTATACCTTATTGATCCCGACTCAAGTTATTCAGCGTTTAGTGGATCATTTGAGTCAGCAGACGCTGACGAAATCCAACTTTGTATGGGATATGGTCCTCTTGGTAGGATCAGCCATCCTCAATTACCTGACGGCTTTTTATTGGCAGTTGCGCCTTTTTCAGTCGTCCATTCATTTTAAGTCGACCCTTCAGGAGCAAGCATTTCGTAAGCTAGTAGCCATGCGGCGTCCCTTTTTTGAGAAATTCCGCTCAGGAGATCTCTTGACGCGCTTTACGACAGATGTCGATGGCATGGCCGATATGGCTGGTTACGGAATGATGATCATCCTTTATGGTGGCGGTTTATTTACCTTTATTATATTGGCCATGTTTTTCCTTTCTTGGCAATTGACTTTGATTTGTTTTATCCCCATGATATTTCTTGTCGTATCCACCTATTTTTTGAGTAAAAAGCAGGAGGATTACATTGAGCAAAACAGGGAAGCAGTCGCGCAGTTAAACGATGAGGTCTTGGAGTCTATCGAAGGGATTCGGGTCATGCGTGCCTATAGTAGACGGGACCAGCAGGTCAAACAGTTCCAAACAAAAACAGCTAGTCTTGCTAAAACAGGAGATAAAATCGCCTCTATTCAATATTCTTTTGGCCCTTTAGCCCTTTTGTTTATTGGAGTTTCGACTGTCTTACTCTTGGTATTTGGAGGTCAATCCTTAGCTAGTGGGCAATTGAGCTTAGGAAAACTATTGGCCTTGCAACTGTATTTGGTCTTCTTGGTTGAGCCTATGTGGATGCTATCAGATTTTATCTTGGTCTACCAGACTGGGCAAATGTCCTTTAAGAAGTTAAAAGAAGTGATTGATGAAACAGATGATTTAGAGCCAGATGGTCCGCATTTCTTGGAACAAATTGATTCGGTAGAGTTTAAGGATTATTCCTTCCGCTATCCTGGTGCTGAACGAGAGAGCCTGTCAGGTATTGATTGGACCGTTCAGAAAGGCCAAATAGTAGGGATTGTTGGTCGTACCGGATCAGGAAAGACTAGTCTGGTTCGACAATTCTTGCGGCAGTACCCAGTTGGTGAGGGAGAATTCTTGGTCAACCAGCAACCGATCGTTGCCTACAACCGGCGCTCCATTGAAGATAAAATTGGCTATGTTTCCCAAGAACATATTTTATTCTCGAAATCCATTCGTGACAATATTGCTCTGGGTAAAAATGGTGCTAGTGAAGAGGATTTAGTGGAAGCGGTAGCCCAAGCTGCTTTTGCGGATGATCTCGAGCGGATGTCTCAGGGAATGGACACCATGATCGGTGAAAAAGGGGTCTCTGTATCAGGAGGTCAAAAACAACGGATCTCTCTGGCGCGTGCCTTTTTAAGGGATGCAGATCTCTTGTTGTTAGATGATTCCCTTTCTGCAGTGGATGCCAAGACCGAACAGGCCATTATTGACAGCATTCAAACAGAGCGGAAAGGCAAGACGACCATCATTGTTTCTCATCGCTTGTCTGCTGTCCATCAGGCGGATTGGATCATTGTCTTGGATCAAGGACAGATTGTCGAAGAAGGCAGAGCTAGTGATCTGCTGGCTCAAGAGGGTTGGTACTACGAACAATACCAACGGCAACAAAAACAGGAAGGAGAATAAGATGAAAGTATTGAAACGATTATTATCTAGGATCACGCTTTATCCTACAGTCTTTCTTGTTGGCTTTATTTGTCTCTTATTAGCGACCATCTTTTCTGAGTTGTCTCCATTCATTCTTCAAAAGATGATTGATGGGCCTTTGACCGCACTGACCCATAGTGGAGAGCAAGGTCAGCTACTCCAGATGGGAGGTTTTTATCTCTTGGTCTTAAGCATTGGACAGCTGATTAGCTACCTAGGGAATCGGATCTTGCTACACGGAAGCAATCAAGTAACGGCTAACCTAAGAGACCAAGCCTTTCAAGTCATGCAAGGTCTACCGATCTCTTATTTTGATGATAAGCCGGCTGGAAAGATCGCGACAAGAATTGTCAATGATACGGAAACCTTGCGGACTCAGTTTTATAACTCCTGTATGGTGTTGATTATCTTTTTAGTACGTTTTCTCTTTGTTCTAGGGATTCTCTTTTACCTGAGCCCTATGATGGGCCTTCTCTTGTGTTTGGTCTTTCCGATTTTCTACGGGATCCAGTATCTCTACAAGGTCATGACGGACCAGCCAATGAAGGATTTCTTTGATGCGAGAAGCGAGGTCAATACCCAGGTCAATGAACTCTTGCATGGTGCCAGCATGATCCAACTCTACGGGCAAGAGCCCCATGTTATCGAGGAGTTTGAAGCCACTACCCAGAAGATGCTATGGGCTAATGACCGGATCCTTTTAGCTGATTCAATCGCTTCTTGGACCTTGACGGAATTGCTCAAGTATTTGGTCATTGCAGGTATTTTGACCATCGCTGGCATGTCTTACTTAAAAGGGAATATTGGTGTGACGGCTGGTTTCTTGTTTATCAATATCAACTATGTCATGAACCTCTTTGAACTAATGGCTGCCCTTAGTCGTCAATTTCCGAATATTCGGCGATCACTAGAGACGGGGAGTCGTGTCCTTACCTTCTTGGATCAACCCTTAGAGGCCGATGGTGTATTGGAGCTGAAGATAGAAAAGGCTCAAGTCGTGTTTGATGATGTTCAATTTGCTTATGAAGAAGGCAAGCCAGTTTTACAGGATATTGCCTTTCAGGCGAGCCCTGGGGAAACCATCGCCCTTGTGGGCCATACTGGGTCAGGTAAGTCTTCCATTATGAACCTGCTCTATCGTTTCTATGATCCTCAAGATGGAGCGATTTTGATCGATGGGCAAGATATTCGCCAAGTCTCTCGTGAGAGCCTGCGAAGCCACATGGGCATTGTTCTGCAAGATCCTTATCTATTTACAGGAACCATTGCCAGTAATGTGGCCATGAGTCAGGATCATATTGACCGGGATGCGATCAAAGATGCGCTGAAAAAAGTCGGGGCTTGGCCTTTTGTAGAGCGCCTTGAAAAGGGAATCGACCATCCAGTGGTTGAAAAGGGTTCCGCCTTCTCAAGTGGGGAGCGTCAACTGATTTCCTTTGCTCGAACCCTCTATATGAATCCGAAAATTTTGATTCTGGATGAAGCGACCTCCCACATTGATACGGAGACAGAGGAGATTATTCAACAGGCCATGGCAGTCCTACAGAAAGGTCGGACCACCTTTATCATTGCACACCGCTTATCGACCATTCAAGATGCGGATCAGATCCTGGTTCTATCAGAAGGACGTATTGTCGAACGTGGGCAACATGCAGACTTAATTGCCCATGGTGGCATTTATGCCCAGATGCATGCCATCCAACAAACGGTTGAATAAGGATGGCTATGAATGTCAGTCTTCAAATAGTAAAAGTAGCGTGTATTCTAGTATATACGCTATTTTTATGCTATAATTGAAATGATAGTGAGGTGATCCAAGATGTATATTGAAATGGTTGATGAGACCGGTCAAGTCTCTCAAGAAATAATCAAACAAACCCAGGAAATTTTAGAATTTGCTGCAAAAAAATTGGGCAAAGAAGACAAGGAAATGGCAGTGACCTTTGTAACCAACGAACGCAGCCATGAATTGAACTTGGAATACCGTGATACGGATCGCCCAACGGATGTAATTAGTCTGGAATACAAACCAGAGATGGATATTGCTTTTTCAGAAGAAGATTTAGAAGACCATCCAGAATTAGCAGAAATGATGGCAGAGTTTGATACCTATATTGGAGAGCTCTTTATTTCTGTAGATAAGGCGCGTGAGCAAGCGGCTGAGTATGGCCATAGCTTTGAGCGCGAGATGGGCTTTTTAGCAGTGCATGGCTTCCTTCATATCAACGGTTATGATCACTACACTCCGGAAGAAGAGAAGGAAATGTTTGGCTTACAGGAAGAGATTTTGACAGCCTATGGACTCACAAGACAATAAACGAAAATGGAAAAATCGAGAACTGATTGCCAGTCTTGAATTTGCTTTAACAGGGATTTTTACAGCCTTTAAAGAAGAAAGAAATATGCGCAAGCATGCTCTTTCAGCTATCTTAGCGATTGTTGCCGGCTTCCTTTTTGGCATTTCAGCAACAGAGTGGCTCTTTCTACTCTTAAGTGTTTCTTTGGTGATTGCCTTTGAAATCATGAATTCTGCTCTTGAAAATGTAGTGGATTTGGCGAGTGATTACCATTTCTCCATGCTGGCCAAAAATGCCAAGGATATGGCGGCAGGAGCAGTTCTCGTTATTTCGGGTTTTGCCTTGGTGACAGGTCTCATGATATTTGTGCCCAAATTATGGGCTCTAGTACTTGGATAAGGGGGATATTTCCCTCATGAAAGGAAACTATGACATTTAAATCAGGCTTTGTAGCTATTTTAGGACGTCCCAATGTTGGGAAGTCAACTTTTTTGAACCACGTCATGGGGCAAAAAATTGCCATCATGAGTGATAAGGCGCAGACAACGCGCAACAAGATTATGGGAATCTACACGACCGATAAGGAACAGATTGTCTTTATCGATACGCCAGGGATTCATAAACCTAAGACAGCCCTTGGAGACTTCATGGTAGAGTCTGCCTATAGTACCCTTCGGGAAGTCGATACGGTTCTCTTTATGGTGCCGGCAGATGAACCACGTGGGAAGGGTGACGATATGATTATCGAACGCCTCAAAGCAGCCAAGGTGCCCGTTATCCTTGTGGTGAATAAGATCGACAAGGTACACCCAGACCAACTTTTGGCACAAATCGATGATTTCCGTAGTCAAATGGACTTCAAGGAAATTGTGCCGATTTCAGCCCTGCAAGGAAATAATGTTTCGCATTTGATTGATATTTTGAGCGAAAACTTGGAAGAAGGTTTCCAATATTTCCCTGCTGATCAGATTACGGACCATCCAGAGCGTTTCTTGGTTTCTGAAATGATTCGGGAAAAGGTCTTGCACTTGACGCGGGAAGAAATTCCCCATTCTGTTGCAGTAGTCGTGGATTCCATGAAGCGGGATGAGGAGACCGATAAAGTCCATATCCGTGCGACCATCATGGTGGAACGTGATAGCCAAAAAGGGATTATCATCGGAAAAGGCGGTGCCATGCTCAAGAAGATTGGAACCCTTGCGCGTAAGGATATTGAACTGATGCTGGGGGACAAAGTCTTCCTAGAAACCTGGGTCAAGGTTAAGAAAAATTGGCGGGATAAGAAATTAGACCTTGCCGATTTCGGATACAACGAAAAAGAATATTAAGAAGAGGTGGGCAGAAGCCTGCTTCTTGTTTTTGAAAGGAGTTCTATGCCCGAGTTACCAGAAGTTGAGACCGTCCGACGTGGTCTTGAGAAATTAATTCTAGGGAAAACCATCCAATCCGTGGAAGTAAAGTATCCTAAGATGATTCAGACGGATCTGGATGCTTTTCGTCAAGATCTTCCAGGTCAAGAGATTCGATCCATGGGGCGTCGTGGGAAATACCTCTTGTTTCATCTGACGGATTTGGTTTTGATCTCGCATTTGCGGATGGAAGGCAAGTATTTCTTTTATCCAGACGAAGTCCCTTTTCGCAAGCACGCCCATGTCTTCTTTCATTTTACAGATGGTAGCACCCTGGTCTATGAAGATGTCCGCAAGTTTGGGACCATGGAAGTCCTAGTGCCTGAGCTTGTAGACAGCTATTTTGTGAATAAAAAAATTGGTCCAGAGCCGACAGAAGCGGAATTTAAATGGCCTGCCTTCCAAGCAGCTCTGAAAAAATCAAAGAAACCCATTAAATCAGCCCTTTTGGATCAAAAATTGGTGGCTGGTCTGGGCAATATCTATGTGGACGAGGTGCTCTATCGAGCCAAGGTTCATCCAGCCCGTTTGGGGCAAAGTTTGACTGCTCCAGAAGCCAGAGCCGTTCGCAAAGAAACAATTGCCGTATTAGCTCAGGCTGTCGAAAAGGGAGGCTCCACCATTCGCTCCTACAGCAATGCCTTCGGAGAAGATGGCACTATGCAGGAACAACACCAAGTCTATGGGAAAACGGGTCAGCCTTGTAGTCGTTGTGGCTCTCCAATCGAGAAAATCCAACTTGGGGGACGGGGGACTCATTTTTGTCCCCATTGTCAAAAGGTAAAGTAAATGGGAAAGATTATTGGATTAACAGGAGGGATTGCCTCTGGTAAGTCGACTGTGACCTCCTATTTGAGAGAAAAAGGCTATGCTGTCATTGATGCTGATCGTGTGGTCCATGACTTACAGGCACAAGGTGGAGAGCTCTATCAAGCTTTGGTAGAGCATTTTGGGACAGAAATCCTTCTAGATACTGGAGATTTGAATCGTCCTGCTCTGGCTGAACGCATTTTTTCAAGCCAGAATGAGATCGCCTGGTCCAACCAGGTACAAGGCGAAATGATTCGCAAAGCCCTGGCGCGAGAACGGGATCGATTGGCAGAAACAGAAGACCTCTTTTTCATGGATATCCCCTTGTTAATCGAGCAGGGATATCTGGACTGGTTTGACCAAGTCTGGCTGGTCTATGTGACGGAGGATACTCAGTTAGAACGTTTGATGGAAAGAAATGCTTTGACAGAGGACCAGGTGCGCGATCGTTTGGCGGCCCAGATGTCTCTGGAGGAGAAAAAAGCTCTTGTGGATCTCGTGATTGATAACAATAGCAAGCGTGATCACCTCTATCAGCAAATTGATAGGGTTTTAGAACAAATAGAAAGAAGATGATCCTATTTCACAGGAAATAAAATGGCGTAGAAATCTTTTCATTGCCTGGATTGGTTGTTTTTTTGTAGGGGCCAGTCTTTCATTAGTGGTCCCCTTTATGGCCCTATTTGTGGAGGAGTTGGGAGTGAGAGGTCCGGCCGTTCCTTTTTATGCAGGGATTGCTGTTGCCTCCTCCTCCTTGACATCTGCCCTGATGGCCCCAATCTGGGGGAGTTTGGCAGACCGCTATGGTCGTAAACCCATGATGCTGAGAGCCTCGATTGCCATGACCTTGACCATGGGAGGAATCGCTTTTGTCCCCTCCGTCTTTTGGTTATTGCTCCTACGCTTATTAAATGGTGTCTTTTCAGGCTTTGTTCCTAACAGCACGGCTCTCATTGCTAGTCAGGTGCCAAAGAATCAATCTGGGTATGCTTTAGGGACCTTATCGACAGGAACCATTGCAGGTACCTTGATGGGACCCCTGTTGGGGGGATTGATTGCTGAGCAATTTGGTATGCGTAATGTCTTTCTCCTCGTTGGTTTTTTCCTCTTTCTCGTCTCTGTTTTGACCTGGTGGGGCATTGAGGAAGACTACCAACAAATTTCGAAGGAGGAGCACATTTCAAGCTGGACTTTACTGGCTTCTATCCAGCATAAGGACATTTTACTAGGTCTCTTTTTGACCAGTATGACCATCCAGATGATTGGCCAGTCCATTTCTCCCATTCTTCCTTTGTATGTGCGGGAGTTAGGCCAGAGTAACAATATTATCTTTGTTTCCGGCTTGATTGTATCAGCGATGGGGATTTCCAGTATTCTTACCTCTGGTTGGATGGGTAAGCTAGGAGATAGAATTGGCAATCACCGCCTTTTGCTCTTGGCCCTTCTCTATAGTGGGATCCTCTATATCTTCTGCGCCCTTGCGCAGACCCCTTTTCAATTAGGTCTTTTTCGATTCTTATTTGGTATTGGAACAGGGGCCTTGATGCCAGGTGTGACCGCCCTCTTAAACCGTATGACTCCCAAAGAAGGGATCTCTCGGATTTTTAGTTACAATCAACTCTTCTTTTATGTTGGGGGAGTTCTTGGTCCGATGATGGGCTCTAGTATTGCTATGCATGTCAATTACCATTGGGTATTTTATGGGACCGCTATTCTTGCCTTTATAGATTTGGCCTTCCTTTTATTCATCTTTAGAAAGTATTTGAAAGTGAGAGAAATCAGTGCGCATTAAAGTACAACTAACCTGCACGAGTTGTGGCAGTCAGAATTATTTGACAAGCAAAAATATGAAGACCCACCCGGAAAAAATTGAAGTTTTGAAGTATTGTCCCAAAGAGAGAAAAGTGACATTACATCTTGAAACGAAATGATTTTTATGGTAAAATAGGTAAGATTTTAAGGAGTTTTTTAATTATGACTAAACCGTTGATTACTATTTTATTGGTACTATCTGTATTAATTATTATCGCTATCTTCATGCAACCAACTAAAAATCAATCTAGCAACGTATTCGATGCAAGTTCAAATGATTTGTTCGAACGTTCAAAAGCTCGTGGATTCGAAGCAGTGATGCAACGACTAACAGGAGTAATGATTTTCCTTTGGTTACTCATTGCGATGATTTTAATGGTATTATCCAGTAAATAAGATAGGCTTAGACATTGTCTTTGCCTATTTTTTCATCTATGAGTCGTTTGATGGGGAGATTGTCACTTGTAAAGAAATCTCTCTAAAAGAAAGAAAATAAAGGAGGCTGGCTATCCAGCGCAAGATATGAAAAGTAAAATTATTGATTATTTAAAACAGGAGGGAAAAGCTCAGGTTGATCAATTGGCACAAGCCATTGGGAGTACAGATGCCAAAGGTTTTCGTGAACTGATTAAGACCATTTCGCTGATGGAGCGACGTCGTCAACTAACCTTTGAAGAAAATGGCTATTTAAGTCTCCTTGATGCTAAACCAAAAGGGACCATTACTGTGAAAGGAATTTTCCATGCTCATAAGAGTGGCTTTGGTTTTGTCAGCTTAGAGGGGGAAGAAGAGGATCTCTTTATTGGACGAAATGATGTCAACCATGCTATTGATGGGGATACAGTTGAAGTTGTCATCACCAAGGTAGCTGATCGCCAAAAGGGGACAGCGGCAGAGGGGAGAATCGTTGATGTCTTGGAGCATAGTCTCCAAACAGTTGTCGGCCAAATCGTTCTGGATGAAGAAAAGCCCAAGTATGCAGGCTACATCGTTTCAAAGAATCAAAAGATTAGCCAACGGATCTACGTGAAAAAGCCAGCCCTGCAATTGGAGGGGACCGAAGTTCTCAAGGTTGCCATTGAACAGTATCCGAGTCGGAAGCACAACTACTTTGTGGCCACTGTTCAAGATGTGGTTGGACATGTGACAGATCCTGGAATCGATGTCTTGGAAGTCCTGGAGTCCATGGATATCGTCTCAGAATTTCCAGAAGCAGTCCTCAAAGAAGCAGAAAGCATTCCAGACAAGCCTAGTGAGAAAGATATGGAGGGACGTTTGGACCTTCGAGATGAAATCATCTTTACCATTGATGGTGCCGATGCCAAGGACTTGGATGATGCGGTTCACATTAAACGCTTGGAAGGTGGGAATTTTGAGCTTGGCGTTCACATAGCCGATGTCTCTTATTATGTAACCGAAGGTTCTGCCTTGGACAAGGAAGCCCTCAACCGCGCGACCTCTGTCTATGTGACAGACCGGGTCGTGCCCATGTTACCTGAGCGTCTATCAAACGGGATTTGTTCCTTAAACCCTCAAGTGGATCGCTTGACCCAGTCAGCCATTATGGAGATCGACCAGCGTGGTCGGGTACTTCGCTACCAGATCACCCAAACGGTCATTAAAACGACTTTCCGGATGACCTATAGCGATGTCAATGAGATCATTGCTGGAGACCAGGAGAAGCGTGAGGAATACCAAGCCATTGTGCCAAGTATTGAAGCTATGGTTGGCCTTCATCAGATCTTAGAAGGAATGCGGGAAAAACGAGGAGCCCTGAACTTTGATACCAGCGAAGCTAAAATCCTGGTCAATCCTCAAGGAAAACCAGTAGACATCGTCTTGCGCCAACGTGGGGTTGCAGAACGGATGATTGAATCCTTTATGCTGATTGCAAATGAGACAGTAGCTGAGCATTTTGCCAAACGAAAACTTCCCTTTATTTACCGGATTCACGAAGAACCCAAAGCAGAGAAAGTGCAAAAGTTTATCGATTATGCTTCTAGTTTTGGCCTTCCAATTTATGGGACAGCTAGTTCCATGAGTCAGGAAACCTTGCAGGACATCATGAAGAAGGTAGAAGGGGAACCCTATGCTGATGTCTTGTCTATGATGTTGCTTCGTTCCATGCAGCAAGCGCGTTATTCCGAGCACAACCACGGACACTATGGGCTAGCAGCTGAGTTCTATACTCACTTCACCAGTCCGATTCGCCGGTATCCAGACTTATTAGTCCACCGCATGGTGCGAGAGTATGGAAAAGATTCTGAAGTGGCTAGCCATTTTGAACAGGTCATTCCAGATATTGCTAGCCAATCCTCTAGCCGGGAACGCCGCGCCATTGATGCGGAACGGGAAGTAGAAGCCATGAAGAAGGCAGAGTACATGGAGGACTATGTTGGCGAAGAGTACGATGCATTGGTGTCCAGTGTCGTCAAGTTTGGTCTCTTTGTTGAATTGCCAAATACTGTAGAAGGTTTGATCCACATCACCACCTTACCTGGTTTTTATCATTTTAACGAGCGCGATTTGACCTTGCGCGGGGAAAAATCAGGCGTGACCTTCCGTGTCGGTCAGGAGATCCGAATCAGGGTCGAAAGAGCGGATAAGATGACTGGCGAGATTGATTTTTCGTATATCCCAAGTGAGCTGGATTTGATTGAAAAAGTCACTAAAGCATCGGATCGTAAAGATCGAAATGGACACTCTAAGCGCCCTTCTTCTAAGAAAGAAGAACGAAAGCAAGGGGGCTTTAGAGAGAACAAGCGCAAGCATTCTTCAAAAGACAAGAAGAAAAAGAGTAAGAAACCTTTTTACAAGGAAGTAGCTAAGAAAGGAGCTAAGCATGGCAAAGGGCGAGGGAAAGGTCGTCGCACAAAATAAGAAAGCAAGCCACGATTATACAATTGTTGATACCATTGAAGCAGGAATGGTCCTGACTGGTACAGAAATCAAGAGTGTTCGAGCAGCTCGTATCAACCTCAAGGATGGATTTGCCCAAGTCAAAAATGGGGAAGTCTGGCTCAGCAATGTTCATATTGCTCCCTATGAGGAAGGCAATATCTGGAACCAAGATCCAGAACGCCGTCGCAAACTCTTGCTGCATAAGAAACAGATTCAAAAACTGGAGCAGGAAACTAAAGGGACTGGGATGACTCTAGTTCCCCTTAAGGTTTACCTTAAGGATGGTTATGCTAAGCTCTTGTTAGGCTTAGCCAAAGGGAAGCACGATTATGACAAACGTGAATCCATCAAACGGCGGGAACAAAATCGTGACATTGCTCGTGTCATGAAACAATACAATACGCGTTAAAGTAAGAAATAGGAACAGCTGAAGCAAGGGCTGAAAACTGTTCCTATTTTTAAATTTCTCTTCTTGAAACCGCTTGCATTTTTATCTGGATAGGGGTATACTGAAGGTAGCGTTGGTATAGTTGTTTTTCGTCGGCTTGAAATTGATTTTCTAGCCTCTTTTGTAGTCATAAAGGAGATCGACTATGAGAAAACTACTGGTCAAACTGATGATTGCTTTGATGGCCTTTGCCTTGATTCCAGTTCAAGTTGCGCAGGCCTGCTCAGCCTTCATTGTTGGGAAGGAACTCACGACAGATGGTTCCATGCTCTTTGGGCGGACTGAAGACTATCCTTATGCGCCCGATGGTGGTCGCCACAATAAAACTTACGAAGTGGTACCTGCCAAAGACTATAAGGATGGGGATATGTTGGAGGATGAATCCAATGGCTTTGCTTATCCGCACTTGAGTCATGAAATGAAATATACCGCAACTTATGATGCGGCGCATGGAGATGGTTCCAACGGGAACTTCGGAGCACACGGCTTTAACGAAGCGGGCGTTTCCATGACTTCTACCGTATCGGCAACCCCACACGATAAAATTTTGAAAGCAGACCCACTCGTGAAAAATGGATTGGCTGAGGCTGCTATGGTAGACTTGGTTCTTCCACGTGCCAAAACAGCTCGTGAAGGAATTGAGTTGGTTGCCAAGGTACTTGATGAAAAAGGATCTGCCGAAGGAAACATTATTGTCGTAGCAGATAAAAATGAACTCTGGTACATGGAAATCCTATCTGGACACCAATATGTAGCTATTAAATTCCCTCAAGACCGCTATGCCATCTTTGCCAATACCTACTATCTAGGAAATGTGGATTTCAAGGACAAGGACAATGTCATTGCTTCGAAAGATGTGGAAGCAGTTGCTAAAAAGGCAGACCACTACAAGACTGATAAAGATGGGAACTTCCATATCGCAGACTCTTATGGTCCAGATGAATATACCGAACGCAACCGCTCACGGACCTATGCAGGGATTACCTTGATGGATCCGAAAGCGGACATCAAATATGATGATAAGCACTTTGACCTCTTGCGCAAACCAACGGATCCTTCTAAAAAGTATAGTCTAGAAGATGTTTTCGCTGAACAACGGAACCGTTTCGAACACCTCAAACAATATACTCCAGATGACTTGGTGGAACCAGGTAAAGAAGTAGATACCAATAAGTATAAGTATGCTCTTGGAAATGAAAACGTCATCAACGCCCACGTTTACCAAATTAAGAAGGACTTGCCAACTCCATTTGGTGGTGTCGTTTGGTTGGGGCTCGCTCAAAGCCGGAACACCCCTTATGTGCCATTCTATGGTATTGTCAATGATACCTATGCACCATTCAAGGTTCGTTCTGCTAAGTACGATCCAACTTCTTGGTACTGGGCTGTTTGGCATATTGACCAAATGGTCATGAAGTACCCAGACCTCTTTGGCAACACCATCCAAGAGAAGTGGAAAGAATTGGAAAAAGGTTGGATTAAGGAACAAGCAGCTTTGGATCAAAAATACAGTGGACTCACTGATGATCAAGCGAAAGCTACTGCAGACGAAGTAACAAGTGATTCTATCAAACGTGCGGAAACCATCTTCAAACAAATCAAGCAAGTTGAAAGCGAGATGGAAGATAAGATTCGTACGGAAAAAGGTTTGGAAGCAGACTTTGTTTATGACGGCTATAACAAGGCCAATCTGGTAGCAGCAGCTGAAGCTGAAAAAGCATCAGCAAAAGAAACGGATAAGAAGGAAGAAACAGCTTCTAGTCAGTCTTCTACGAAGGCAAGTGATTCAAATAGCAGTTTAACCGCCATCTTAGGAGTTTTAGCCCTTGCAGGATTTGGCTTGGCAGGTTTCTACTTTAAAAAATCAAAAAAGAATGAAAATGAAGAATAAGAAGATAGAGACTGATAGATAAGCCTCCTGTCTCAAATGGATTCTTAGAGAGTGGAATAGAAGTCTTCACAAAGGAAGCTTGCAATTCCACTCTTTTTATTGTTATTTGCTTGCAATTTTTGTATGATAGGAATAGATAGAAAGAAGGAGAAGAAACGGATGCCTAAAAAATTGATTGCCTATAAGCGGATGCCTTTGTGGACTAAGGATACCATGCCAGAAGCAGTCCAAAGAAAGCACAATACCAAGATAGGAACCTGGGGAAAGATTACCGTCCTCAAAGGAAAGTTGAAGTTTGTCGAGCTGACAGAAGATGGGGAAGAAGTAGCCAGCCATGTTTTTGAAGCAGGTGCGGATAATCCTATGGTTCAACCGCAAGCTTGGCACCGTGTAGAGGCCCTTACAGATGATGTAGAATGGTTTTTAGAATTCTACTGTGAGCCCAAAGATTATTTCCCAAAAAAATATAATAGCAACCCCGTCCATTCAGAAGTACTAGAAGCTATGGAGTCCCTTTCTCCAGGGAAGGCCCTGGACTTGGGATGTGGGCAAGGACGCAATGCCCTATTTTTAGCCCAACAGGGCTTTGAAGTGACGGCGGTCGATCAAAATGAATTGGCTCTGGAAATCCTACAAAGTATTGTGGAACAAGAAGATTTGGAAATGACGGTGGGACTCTATGATATTAACTCAGCAGCCCTGACGCAAACCTATGACTTGATTGTTTCAACGGTAGTCCTCATGTTCTTACAAGCAGACCGCATTCCAGCTATTATCCAAAATATGCAAGACCAGACCAATCCTGGTGGCTATAACTTGATTGTTTGTGCCATGGATACAGAGGACTATCCTTGTCAGGTACCTTTCTCCTTTACTTTTAAAGAAGGTGAACTAGCAGATTACTACAAAGATTGGGAACTTATTAAATACAATGAGAATCCAGGTCATCTTCATAGACGAGATGAAGAGGGCAATCGGATTGCCTTACGCTTTGCGACTATGTTGGCAAAGAAAAAATAAATAATTAGCTAGACAAGGTTCCCTTTGAGGAGGCACCTTGTCTTTTTTGAAAACTTTCTGAGAACACTTGATTTTTTACAGAAAAGGAGTAGACTGGTAGTGTATCTTTTAACAATATTGAGGTAAAACATGTGAAGCTCTATGTTCAACTGATGATTATCTTTACCATCTCTTTAGTCGGGGAGGGAATATCGACATTATTTCATTTACCAGTTCCTGGTAGTATGATTGGCTTATTGATTCTATTTCTTTGTTTGCAATTAAAATGGCTCCGCCTCCGTCATGTGAACCTGGTAGGGTCTTTTCTATTAGCCAATATGACCATTTTATTTTTACCTCCAGCGGTTGGGATTATGGATAAGTTTGATGTCATCCAGCCTTATTTATTTCCAATCGTGTTGATGATTCTGGGAGCTATCATCATCAATATTAGTCTCATTGCGCTTGTTGTTGGATTTATCAAGACCAGATATGAGGGTAATTATGAAGGAGGGGAAAAATGATGGAAAATTTATGGTCAAATCCTCTCTTTGGGATATCTTTATCCATCTTTGCCTATCTAATTGGGATGATGATTTTTCGTCGCTTCCCTCATCCCATCACGACTCCTCTCTTAGTTGCTACGGTGTTGGTCATCGCCTTCTTGAAACTGACAGGGATTTCCTATAAGGCTTATAATATTGGGGGGACTTACCTCAGCAATTTGATTGTCCCCTCAACGGTTGTCTTAGGTATTCCCTTGTATAAGAGTTTCCATTTGATGAAGCACCATGCCAAGAGTATTCTTCTTAGTAGTTTTTTAGCAGTAGTGGTCAACACAGTTTTCACAGCTGTCTTGGCTAAGATTTATGGGATGAAGTACTTTCTAGCTATTTCCCTCTTTCCTAAGTCTGTGACAACAGCCATGGCAGTGGGGATTACTGAGAAAATGCAGGGGATTACCACAATAACTTTGGTCGTCGTTGTGGCAACAGGGATTCTAACCAGTGTCTTGGGGCCGACTATTCTTAAATTCCTAAAAGTAGAGGATCCTGTTGCCATTGGGTTGGCCCTTGGAGGGACAGGTCATGCGGTGGGTACTGGCACAGCCTTTCAGTATGGTCAAGTAGCCGGGGCTATGGGAGGTTTAGCAATTGGGATAACAGGTGTTTTCTACGTCTTTGTAAGTCCCCTTGTGGCGAGCCTTATTCTTTCCTAAAAAGGATGATAGTGTTCAGAAAAAAGCTTGGAAGAAGTTCCGAGTTTTTTTATTGTACAGGTAGATTGAGAAGGTGTATGATAATTTGAATTTCAAACAATTTTCAGATAGATTACTAATTGGTTACAGTAGTTGTAAGCGCTTGCCAAACCTTGGACCAAAAGGTATACTAAAAGAGGTTATACGGTTAATATTTAGTTAAAGGAGTTCAATATGAAGAAACGATATGCTCGATCAGCCTTGGGCTTGATCACTGCTCTCTTCCTCTTTGCCCAACCGGTAGAGGCCTGTACAGGTTTTATCATCGGAAAAAAATTAACAGCAGATGGGAATGCTTTGTACGGACGTACAGAGGACTTAGAACCGAACCACAATAAGAACTTTGTGGTGCGAGAACGAACTTATAACAAGAAAGGGGATGTCTTTGAAGATGCAACCAATGGCTTTAAGTATGAGCTCCCTGAAGTAAGTTATAAATATACAGCTGTCCCAGATGTGACACCAGAACAGGGTGTATTTGATGAAGCTGGTTTTAATGAGCATGGAGTGTCCATTTCAGCGACTGTCTCAGCTTCTGCAAATGACAAGATTCAAAAGGTCGATCCTTATGTAGAGGACGGATTGGCTGAGTCTGCTCTCACTAGTGTTGTTCTTCCGAGTGTAAAAACGGCTCGTGAAGGAGTCGAGCTAATTGCAAAAATTGTGGAAGAAAAAGGGGCGGCAGAAGGTAATATTGTGACGATTGCGGACAAGGAAGGAATCTGGTACATGGAGATTCTTTCTGGTCACCAGTATGTAGCGATTCTCTTCCCAGAAGATCGCTATGCTGTCTTCCCAAACACCTTCTTCTTAGGACATGTAGATTTTACAAATACAGAACGGACGATTGCCTCCAAGGATGTTGAAAAAGTTGCCCGTGATGCAGGATCCTATAAAGAAATCGATGGCCAATTCCATGTATCTCAATCCTACAATCCCCCTTTGCATGAGGCGGACCGTTCTCGTGTTTGGTCTGGTATTAAATCACTGGATCCAGATGCAGATGTGAACTATGATGACGACTATTTTGACTTGATGCATACAACGGATCGGAAATTGACGCTACGAGATGCGATGAATCTCCAACGCAATCGATTAGAAGGAACAGACTTCAAACCACAAGATCAAATGGAGTTAGATGGAAAAGGGATCCCAGAAAAAGGGAAGTTTGATGAAGTCTATAAATACCCGATTTCAAATCCGAATGTTATGGAAGCCCATATTTTCCAACTAAAGGACAATGTTCCTGATAGTGCTGGTGGGGGAACCATGTGGTTAGCGATGGGAAGCCCACGAAATGCCCCATATCTTCCATACTATGGAAACATCACCAATACTTATCAAGCTTATCAAGAATTAGGAACAGCCTATAATCCCCAATCTTGGTATTGGACTATGTCTCGGATCAATGATTTAGTTGCTAAATATCCTGATTTATTTGGAGATGGAGCAATCCGTACCGAAATGGAACGCTTAGAATCTCAATGGATGGCTGAGCAAGAAATCAGTGACCAAGAACAAATTGCCCTCGCTTCACAGCCAGAGCAGGCGAGTCTAAAAGCGACAGAAACGAGCATGGCTCGTGCGCAAAAGACCTTTGATCGTCTACAAGAAATTCGTCAAGAAGCAGAAGAAAAAGTGATTGCTCAATATGGACAAGGCGCCATTGACGATTTAACGGATGAAGAAGATGCAAACCAAGAAGAAGAGATCAATTTGGTACCATTTGACTATGACTTCATCATCACGATTGGCCTAGCCCTTGTGACAGTGATCGGTGTAGGAGTTTTCTTCATCAAAACAAAGAAAGCAAAGGGAGGTAAGAAGGATGAATAAGTTTCAACGAATATTGCTCTTCCTATTTCTGGTCTTAGCAGGGATTGGTATGGAGTTTGAGCTAGGTTTTCTCTCTCAACAAGAGTTTAGCCAAGTAGCAGGGAGAGATTTGGTTTTAAACCTGCTCGTTTTAGGAGTGATTGTCGTTCCTCTTTATCTCTTTATTAAAGGACTTGCAAAAAGATTTGAGGTTCCCCTGCTTGTTTTGTGGGCTACCATGTTTGGCGGTGCTTTTGTTGCTGGCTGGCTCAGTTTTTCAGGGAACAGCCTAATTGACCATTTTAATAGTCATCTCATTCAGGATGTTAGTACCTTTAATAAATGGACAGATGCTTTGACAGCCCCATTTGCTGAAGAATTTTTTAAAGCTCTAGTGGCCTTCTGGATTCTCTTGATTTTGGGTCGTAAAGATTTGAAATCGATTTTAATCGCCGGTTTTGGATCTGGTCTCGGATTCCAAATCATTGAAGACCTTGGTTATGTGGCGCGTCAAACACGATCTGGAGACCTCTCAGCAGTAACGGAGGCAGTGAACCGTATTTCTGGTGGCTTAGCATCTCATGCAGTCTACACGGCTGTTGTCTCTGTTGGAGCCTTTCTCATCTTATCTCAGAGCACCAAACAAAAAGAAAAGCTCTTTGGTCTCTGGTGTGTGGTCTCCACGGTGGCGAATCACTTCTTATGGAACTCCCCATTCTATGAAACAGATCATCGGATCAATATTTTGGTAGGCTTGCTCTTTGCCTTCCAAGTTGGAACCTTTATTGAGGTGGTTCTCTTTGCTTATAAAAAACCGAATCTAGCCCTTTTAAAGAAAAACTAAGGAAAGATTCAGTAGCTATCATACATTAAAAAGCTTAGAAACTTTTGTTTCTAAGCTTTTTTTCTAGATTCTATTTGCTTTCTTCTTTTTTCTTTAGACCAAAGAAGGCTAAGACGGATGTCAACAGAGCGAGCATATAGATAGCAGGAGAGTCAGTTGTTCCTGTTTCTGGCAGGGTAGCAGAGCCTGCTGTGAATGTTTTAGCGACTGTCAATGACAAGTGATAGTTGCTGGCATCGACCTGTTTATCATCCTTAGCAGATGGTAAAGTATTCTTTGTTTGGTGAGTTAGTTGATTAGGAGAATTCGTACCAACTAGAGCTGGAATATATGTTTGATCCTTTTTACCGGTAGATGGATTAGTTGGTTGCTCATTTTTACCGGTAGATGGGATAACTGGTTGGTCATTGCTTCCTGGGTAGGACTTTGGATCAGCAGGATCTGTTCCCTGTTTGATTTCTTCAATATCTGCCACACCATCTCCATCTGAATCTTTGCTAGCAGAAAGAGAGATTGTACGAGAATTTGGATTAATCACTGCATAAGCTGTGAGATCTGCCTTAGCAAGGTAATCTGCAAAGGCAACGTCCATGGAAGGACCTTCCTCACGAGCTCCTCCTAACATGGTGTAACCATCCCCACCTGCTGCTAAGAAGTCATTGGTAGTCAAGTAGTAGTCTTTAGCAAGGTTGAGAGGTTCATATTGACCGGTTTCTGGATTTTTAATTTCGACATAGAGGACGCGTTTTTCAGCTGGTAGGCTAGTATCGTAATAAACTTTTGCTCCAGAAACTTGGAGGAAGCCTCCGCTTGGTTCAAGGAGGGGTTGACCGTTTTCATCAAGAACTGTTTTGCCATCTTTTTCTTGTAAAATAGATCCAAGAGATTTCGTAAACATATCAGCAATATTCTGACCGGTTACTTTAATTTGAGAAATGGTATTCCCAAATGGGAGAACAGCAATGACGCTTCCTTTAGTGATTGGCTTATCTTTGGCAATGGTTTCGCGCAAGCCTCCACCGTTAGTTACAGCGAGGTTAGTCTTATGACTAAATCCGGTTTGACCATATTCGTAGAGGGCATCCGCTACGACATTTCCAAGGTTGGTCTCGCGGACACGGACATTTTCCCGTTGACCATTTAGTTCTACAGGACTATTGTCACGAACAATTTTTGCATTCTCGGCATCGTATTGTTCCTTGATCTTTTGGACCATGGCAGCTACTTTTGCATTTGGCACTACATTTTTTGTTGAAGCAGCTGAAATTTGTTGAGGATTTCCAAGCAATTGGTTGGCTTGATAGGTGATTTTGCCGATATTGTTCAGGTAGCTACCGGTTTGGTTATAGGTTACGTTTTCTCCATAAGTGGTTGATTGAACCGTATGGGAATGTCCATCAATGACGGTGACGCGTTTACCTTTCAGTTTTGGATTTTTTGAAAGTTCTTCAGCTAAGGTAGATCCTCGCCATTCGACTGGTGTAGTAGTATCTACCCCCAAGTGAGCAAGGACAACATAGTTTTTGTATGTCTTGCCCTCAGCAGTAGCACGTGCTTCAATTTCATCAATGACCTTGTTTACTTCTGATATAGGATCCGTGAAGGTGACACCTTGGACATTCTTAGGGTGGGTTTTAGTAGCTGTTTCAGGAGTTGTTACACCGATAACGACAAACTCATCCCCAACTACATTCTTATCTTTATCGACAATGGTTGAAGCTTCAAATAAGCGAGCACCGTTGATGTAGGTGTTGGAGCTGAGAAGTGGAAAGTTTAAGATTTCTTTGTATTTCTTAGCCTCATCCAAACCAAAATCGAACTCATGGTTTCCGACTGCCATAGCATCGTAGCCAATTTCGTTCAAAATTTTCGCCCGTTCTTCCCCTTTCGAACTATTTGAAATCGGGAGTCCTTGAAAGGCATCACCAGCATCTACGACCAATGTAGATGGATTTTTCGCCCGTTCTTCATCGATGACGGCGGCTAATTTAGCATCTCCAATCACACCCTTTTCTTCGACGATCCGACCATGAACGTCGTTGGTATGTAGGATATTTGCTTCAGGCAACTCAGCTGAACTCTCTGTAGCACCTTCGGAAGTAGCAGTACTAGCTTCTGTTGAAGCAGGAGTTGCAGCATCCGTAGCATTTGTTGAAGCAGGAGCTGCTTCAAGGCTAGTTTCAGGAGCTGTTTGCTCATCTGCAGCTACCTGAGAAGCTAGGAAGGCAGGAGCAAGCAATAAGATCGGTAAAAGAAGTTTCTTCTTTTTCATAAACGGTCCTCTTTTCTATTTTATTCCGTACTAAATATTATAGCTAAAAATAGAAGAAAAAGAAAACGATTTCTGATGCTTGGGTAAATAATTCTTGTGCGAGCTTTGGTGTTTCATCTAGTTGGCCTTAGCAATAAAAAAGAGAGTGGGACAAAAGTCCTAGCCTCTTAATTGTCTTTGGATTGTCGAGCAAGACGCAGTGGTTGAGTGGACTCTACTACGCTGATTTCATCAGCTTTTACAGCTCTACTCAACTGTGCGGAGGTGGGACGACGAAATCGAATTCTAACGAATTATCGATTTCTGTCCCACTTTCCATTTTCTTATTCAGTTATAGGTTGGTTCCAAGTGGTAAAGTCAGTAACACTTAATACGACAGTTGCGATTTCGATCGGCTCTTCTTTTGCTCCAGTTGACAACCATTTCGTGATCACTGCTTCAATCGTAGCTGCAAAGATTTCAACAGCATACTTATAAGGAACTTGGAATTTATTTACCAAATGGTCTTTGGCGTGTGGAGTATCGTCAAGAAGTTGCAGGGTGAAATTTTTCATTAGAAACTGAAACTCTTGGTAATCCATCTGCATCAAGGCGTAAATAAAATCATAATTATCTTGAATATATTGAAGGGAGGCAAGAAAATTTGCTCGATTGACAGTGCTTGTAGCGAATAGTTCTCCCAACTCGCCTAATAGTTCAGATTTTAGTTGGTTGAACATATCTTGTTTGTCTACATAATGGAGATAGAATGTCCCTCGATTAATGCCGGCTTCTTTTGTTAATTGGCTAATGGTAAGACTCTCAAGTGATTGTTCAAGAAGTAGGCGTGATAGGGCACTTCGGATAGCATTTTTAGAATTCGTTTTTCTCTTTTTTCGGGTCATAGTTCCTCCTTTATCATGTAGTTTGGTATAAATTATTGTTCACTAATCATCATATTATACAGAAATCAAATTTATTCCTCAACAGAATAAAATTTTAGTATCATTCTATAAGTCTAAATAGCTTAAAATCGGGTCTTGTTCTTATACTGTGAAAGCCACTTTGGCAGGATTATAAAATTTTTTCCCAGCTCTACTTTCAAAGGGGCTATTATATAAAAAAACAAGAAAAAACTTGAAATATCAGTTATCTAAACCAATTAAATAATTCGAATATATTTGTTATTATATCACAAACTAAGAAAAGGAGGTCAGATGATGCTTGGAGAATTCTCTCTCTTGAACTAGATAAGATCAAGCCTATTCATTGTCTATTTTTGCATAGAAAAGTATTAGTTTATAGTCCAGATTTCTCCATAAGTTTATGATTGTCAAGAGCTTGTTCATTCCAGGAATTTTAGTCGTTTTCATAGATTGATTATCCTTGGTCTTCCCGTGAAAAAGGACTATAATAAAGATAGGAACTTGTGTTTAAGTGGGAGAAGAAATATGGCTTATATTGAGATGAAACATAGTTACAAGTGCTATCAAACAGGTGAGACTCACATCATTGCCAATAAAGATGTTACTTTTGAAATTGAGAAAGGCGAATTGGTCATCATTTTGGGAGCATCAGGCGCAGGAAAATCAACCCTTCTCAATATTTTGGGAGGCATGGATACCAATGATGAAGGAGAGGTTCTGGTGGATGGGAAAGCCATCTCAAGTTTCTCATCACACCAACGAACGGATTATCGCAGAAATGATGTTGGCTTTGTTTTTCAGTTTTATAATCTCATTCCCAATTTGACGGCCAAGGAAAATGTTGAGCTAGCATCTGAAATTGTTTCTGACGCCCTAGATCCTGAACAAGTCTTGCGAGAGGTTGGATTGGGAGAGCGAATGAACAACTTCCCAGCCCAGTTATCTGGTGGGGAACAACAACGGGTGGCTATTGCACGCGCAGTGGCAAAGAATCCTAAGATTCTCCTTTGTGATGAACCAACAGGGGCTTTGGATTACCAAACCGGCAAACAGGTTTTAAAAATTCTTCAGGACATGTCTCGTAAGAAAGGAGCAACAGTGATCATCGTCACCCATAATGCTTCCTTAGCACCAATAGCAGATCGCGTCATTCAGATGCATGATGCCCAAGTAAAAACCGTGACCATCCATAAATCTCCGTTAGATATCGATAGCCTAGAGTATTAGGGAGGTTGTTCATGAAGCGAAAAGTATATTGGAAAGATCTATGTCATTCCTTTACCAGTTCCAAAGGGCGCTTTTTGTCCATTTTAACGCTGATGATGCTGGGTACCTTAGCTCTGGTCGGTTTAAAAGTAACGACCCCAAATATGCATCGGACTGCCCAGCGCTTTATAGACCAACAAGAGATGCTGGACCTAGCTGTCATGGGAGATCTTGGTTTGGATAAGACTGACCAAGAAGAGCTACAAGGATTGACGGGGGCCAGCTTGGAGTTTTCCTACCTGACAGATGTGACGATTGACGGAAAGGACGAAGCTGTTCGACTTTTTTCCACTCCAGAAACCATCTCACGCTTTCAGCTGGCTGCAGGGCGGCTTCCGCAGAAGGAAGATGAGGTCGCTCTAGCAGCGTTTTGGAAAGATCGTTACCAGATTGGGGATCAGCTAAGGATACATGAAAAAGCTGGAAGTCCATCTGTTTTAAAGACAAAAAACTATCGAATTGTTGGCTTTGTAAAGTCTGCTGAGATGTGGTCCGAAAAAGACTTGGGCCAAGCTACAAGTGGGAGTGGTTCCTTGGATGCCTATGGCGTCCTCTCAAAAGATGCCTTTACTAGTCCTGTTTATAGCCTTGCTCGGATTCGGTTTGATGATTTGAGGGGGTTCAATCCATTCTCAACTAGCTATCAAGATCGTCTGGTCTCCCATCAAAAGGACCTGGAAGAACTCTTAGCTGGAAATGGTCAGGAGCGCTATCGAAAGTTGCAGGCTGATGGGAAACAAAAGATCCAAAAAGGGCAAGAAGAACTTGATGCTGCCAACAAACAGTTAGCAGACGCACGCGAAAAGGCAGGTCAAGCACAGACACAACTAACGGAGCAATCCAATAAACTGAATCAACTGTCTACACTCTTGCCCAAGGAAGAAATAGAAACAAGGCGACTCAAGTTGGCAGAAGCTCAAAAGCAACTAGATCAGCAATTGGTCAACATTCAGACAGGTGAATCGGAACTAGCAACTAAACAGAAGGACCTGGAAAAGGCCAAGGAAGATCTGAAAAATCTAGAGCAACCAAACTATCATGTCTATGATCGAAAAACCATTCCAGGTGGCCAGGGTTACCTCATGTATAGTAATGCCAGTGCCAGTATCTCCGCAGTAGGCAATCTATTTCCTGTGGTACTCTACGCAGTCGCTGCCATGGTCACGTTTACGACCATGACTCGTTTTGTTGATGAAGAACGGAGCCATGCGGGCTTGTTCAAAGCCTTGGGCTATCGAACGAAAGATATCTTAGCAAAGTTTCTCTTGTATGGCTTGGTTGCTGGAACAGTTGGGACAGGCATCGGAACTCTTCTCGGTCATTATGTTTTATCTGGAACCATTTCGCAAATTATTACGCAGGGGATGGTCGTAGGAACTAGTCAACAGTATTTTTATGGGTCCTATAGCTTATTAGCCTTGGGGCTCTCCCTTCTTTCTAGCGTCTTTCCAGCTTATCTAGTCGCTAAGAGAGAGTTGAAGGAAGAAGCCAGTCACCTCCTCCTTCCAAAACCGCCAGTTTCCGGATCCAGTATTTTGCTCGAACGGCTACCGTTTTTGTGGAAACGTCTGAGTTTCACCCAAAAGGTGACCGCTAGAAATATTTTTCGCTATAAACAGCGGATGGTGATGACCATATTTGGTGTTGCCGGTTCGGTTGCTCTTCTTTTTGCGGGCTTGGGGATTCAATCCTCAGTCGGTGGAGTACCCCAACGCCAGTTTGGGGAAATCCTCAAGTACGATATGATTCTCTCGACCAAATCCAGCCTGACAGACGAAGAGGAAGAATCCTTGAAGAAGCGCTTGAAGCAAGCAGATATAAAAGAGACAGAAGCCATTTTTACAAAACAAGTGGAGGCTTCTTATCCTTCCGGACGTGGAAAACAAAGCATGACCTTAATGGTGTCCTCTAAAGACAGCTTGGAACCTTTTATCAGTCTCCGCTCAGAAGGGGGAAGACTCGACCTATCCAATGGGGCGGTAATTACCAGCAAATTAGCGCAGCTGGCCAAGGTGGGCGTTGGAGATGACTTGCGGATAGATGGTCATAAGATTAGGGTAGCTGCGATTACTGAAAATTATGTAGGCCATTTCGTCTATATGAATCAAGCAAGTT
Source organism: Streptococcus ilei (assembly GCF_000479335.1). Classification (NCBI taxonomy): domain Bacteria; kingdom Bacillati; phylum Bacillota; class Bacilli; order Lactobacillales; family Streptococcaceae; genus Streptococcus; species Streptococcus ilei. Next base: position 903,210 of record NC_022584.1, on the reverse strand, counting down.
ATCAGAAGATCTATGGAAAAAAGGCTAAGAAGAATGCCTATTTGGTCCGATTACAGTCACCTTCGCATCAGTCGGTCCAGAAGGTCAGTCGGGACATGATGGAAGATGGAGCCGTGCTTGCTGTCACGCAAAACACTTCCTTGATTTCTCTCTTTCATTCCGTAGCCCAATCATTGAATAAGACCATGATGATTTTAGTTCTAGTATCTATTTTGCTGGCGATTGTTATTTTATACAATTTAACCAATATCAATGTTGCAGAACGAATCCGTGAGTTATCAACCATAAAGGTATTAGGTTTTCATCATCAAGAAGTCACACTTTATATATATCGAGAAACCATCCTTTTATCTCTTGTTGGGATAGGATTGGGCTTGGTAGGAGGCTATTATCTCCATCGCTTCTTGATTGCCATGATAGCCCCAGATGCCATTCTCTTTTATCCACGAGTAGCTCTTGGTGTCTATCTTTATCCTATTGTTGGTGTCATTCTGATCCTAGCTAGCTTAGGAATCTTGGTCAATCACCATCTACGCAAGGTAGACATGCTGGAGGCTTTGAAATCTGTTGAATAGAAAATAAACTTCTACCCTAGGGTGGAAGTTTTTAATAGCTTTGGTATAATGAGAAAAGGAGAAGAGACATGATAAAAATTGCTTTGCTTTCGGATATACATGGGAATACAACTGCTTTAGAGGCTGTGCTTAAAGATGCCAAGCGGGCAGGTGTAGAAGAATACTGGTTATTAGGGGATGTCCTTATGCCGGGGACTGGTAGACGACATCTTTTGAACCTACTTGAAGAATTGCCTATCACCGTACAGATTTTAGGAAATTGGGAAGATAGCTTGTGGCGAGCGATGAAGGGGATGCTGGATCCATCAAGGGCTAGTCACCGTTATTTGATGCGCCATTGTCAGTATATCTTAGAAGAAATTCGTCCAGAAGAAATAGAGGCCATGCAAAGTCTGCCCATGCAAGTGCATCGGGAGGTTTCTGGCTTAAGAGTGGGCATCACTCATCATTTGCCGGACAAAAACTGGGGACGAGAATTGATCCATATAGGAGACCAGAAAGATTTTGATTGCCTCGTAAGCAATCCCCCTTGTGATATAGCAGTCTATGGCCATATCCATCAGCAGTTTTTCCGATATGGAAGTGGTGGAGAGCTCATCTTGAATCCAGGTTCTATCGGCCAGCCCTTCTTTTTGCAAGCCAATCTTCGAAAGGATCTCCGGGCCATGTATGCTATTCTAGAGTTTGATGAATCGGGTTTGAAAGATGTTGACTTTCGGCGGGTGTCCTATGACATTGAGAAAGAACTCAAACTCGCTAAGGATCTGAAACTACCTTACTTCCAAGTTTACTATGAAAGTTTAGTCAATGGGATTCACCATACCCATAATCAGGAGCTTCTACATGAAATAGCCCAGCGAGAGGGACACAATGTAGAAGTAGACGCATGGTTGAGAGATTTTTTCAACTAGTGTAACAGTTGACATTACAACAAATAAGGGTATAATAGACTAAAAGAAAGAACTTTAACGTCGGAAGAGTAAATGTATCTAGTTACTGATGGCTTTAGATCCAGTTTAAGACATCCCTATCTAGATGGAAGAGAGGAGTATCCATGCAAATTTCAAGTCGTTTTACCATTGGAACCCATGTATTAGTCATGATTGCTTTAAAAGGAGATTGTACCAAGGTGACCAGTGATATGATTGCTGGCAGTGTTGGGGTGAACCCGGTCATTATTCGGAAAACCTTGTCTCAATTAAAAAAGGCAGGCTTGATCCATGTAGCGCGTGGAACAGGTGGGGCCGAGATGGCCAAAGAATTGGAAGCCATTAGTTTGTTAGATATCTACCAGGCGGTTGAATGCCTTGGGAAGACTGGTCAATTATTTGGTTTCCACGAGCATCCAAATCCAGCTTGTCCGATTGGAAATAGTATCCATGGTGTTTTAGATGGGAAGCTGGAAAAGATTCAATTGGCCATGGAAAAGGAAATGGCTCAGACCAGCCTCAAAGAAGTGGTGGAGCAAACCAAGAAACAGATGGAGCTAGCAACCGTTTCTTGATTTGAGTCTGTAAGAAACTTGAAGTAAAAAAGCTTCTAGTATAGACTGAAAGGACGTTTTGTGTTCATTGAGTAAAATAGCAACACTCCTTCTAGCTTTACTTCACTAGGGCTACGAAGCTGACTAGAATAAATCCAATTGCAAAAATCCATGTCCAGTAACGATTAGGAATGAACATGAAGGAAGAACGATCGCGGAAAGCAATGCGTTGCCCTGTTTCCTCATCAATCATATATCGAACTTGATCGGAAACAAATTTCTTTGTTAGCAAATAATTGACTGCTGCAGCAAGAATTCCCAACATACATCCTAAGATGATACTATCTGTACTCTTATTTACATTAAGATGCAGGAAGGAATAAATCATATTCGCCAAAGCTCCTCCAATCATAAGAGCAAGGGGAACGAGCAAGCCTTTACCACGCCAAACAATCATACAACAATCTCCTTATTATCTAACTTAATCAAAATAGAGCAAGTCTTTGCTGGTTTCGGTAAAGAGACCAAAGCCATCTTTTGTGACATAGCCACAGTCTTCAATCCGAACTCCGACTTTTCCAGGGATGTAGATGCCTGGTTCGACTGAGAAGCACATGCCTTCTTCGATGACCATGTCATTTCCTTCCATGATAGAAGGGAATTCATGCACATCCATTCCGATACCGTGTCCGAGGCGGTGGTTGAAGTATTCGCCGTATCCTGCTTTTTCAATGACGCTTCGGGCAGCACGGTCTATTTCATGCGCCGTTACACCTGGTTTGATCATATCTAGAGCAGCCTGTTGAGCTTCTAAAGTCAAGTGGTAGATTTCTTTTTTAAAGTCATCGGGTTTTCCAACCGCAACGGTTCGCGTCATATCTGAAGCATAGCCATTCACCATACAGCCCAAGTCGAAGAGAAGAAGAGCATCTTTTTCAATTTTGTTGCTTCCTGGGATGCCGTGTGGGTTGGCTGCATTATTACCAGTCAAGACCATAGTTTCAAAGCTCATTTCATAGCCCAAGCGTTTGATGCCAAAGTCGATTTCTGCGACGATATCAGTTTCTGTTTTATCCAGTGAGATGGCGTCAAATCCCATATTGACAGCCTTATCCGCATATTGACCAGCAACTAACATCTTTTGGATCTCATCAGCAGATTTAATCAAGCGCATGCGGTTAATCCGAGGGCTGAGATTGGTAAATGTTGCTTGTTCAAAGACTGAACGAAGCCCATGGTACTTGGTCAAAATCAAATTATCAAATTCCAAAGCGACCTTTTTGGCTTCTGGATTAGCGCTAGCCCCTTTGATTTTTTCCCAAGGATTTTCAGAATCCACGTACCCTACCACTTGGAAATCCACAACTGCAGTCGCCCGTTCTACCTCAAGAGCAGGGACAAAAAGAAGTGGTTCATGGTCTGGATAAACGAACAAGAAGAGCTGACGCTCGTGAGGATCACTGTAAAATCCAGTTAGGTAATTGATGGTGACAGGATCGGATACAACAGCAACATCCGTTTTTTCGGTTTCAAGAAATGCTACAATTTGATCTAATTTAGACATAAGCTACCTTCTTTCTATTGATAATATTTTGTCAGATTTTCCCTAAAAAATCAAGAGTTTGCAAAAAGATGTTAAAATGCTTGAAAGTGTTTACAATAAGTGATAAAATAGTTGTTATAGAAGACTGAAAACGAAATTTTCAATAAAGAAAGGAAGTAATATGAATACAGACGATACTGTAACCATTTACGACGTTGCCCGAGAGGCGGGTGTCTCAATGGCGACTGTTAGCCGTGTCGTGAACGGAAATAAGAACGTTAAGGAAAATACTCGTAAAAAAGTATTGGAAGTCATTGAACGTTTGGACTATCGTCCGAATGCAGTAGCTCGTGGACTTGCGAGTAAGAAAACCACAACGGTAGGTGTTGTGATTCCAAATATTACCAATAGTTATTTCTCTACTCTGGCAAAGGGGATCGATGACATTGCTGAAATGTACAAGTACAACATCGTCCTTGCCAACAGCGATGAAGACGATGATAAAGAAGTTTCTGTTGTCAATACTCTTTTCTCAAAACAGGTCGATGGGATTATCTTCATGGGTTATCACTTGACAGAAAAGATTCGTTCAGAATTCTCTCGTTCTCGGACACCGGTGGTCCTTGCTGGGACAGTTGATGTCGAACATCAATTGCCAAGTGTCAATATCGATTACAAGCAAGCGACAGTAGACGCGGTTACACTATTGGCTAAACGAAATAAAAAGATTGCTTTTGTAAGTGGACCATTAGTAGATGATATCAACGGTAAGATTCGCTTGGCTGGCTACAAAGATGCTTTGAAAGCAAAAAAATTGTCTTACAGTGAAGGCTTGGTCTTTGAGTCTAAGTACCGCTATGAAGAAGGCTATAACTTGGCTGAACGCATCATTGCATCTAAAGCAACAGCAGCCTTTGTAACTGGGGATGAATTGGCAGCAGGTTTGCTTAATGGTCTAGCTGATCAAGGTGTGAACGTACCGGAAGATTTTGAGTTGATTACCAGTGATGATTCACAAATTACACGCTACACTCGTCCAAATCTTTCAACTGTTGGCCAACCACTTTATGATTTGGGGGCTATCAGTATGCGGATGCTGACAAAAATTATGCATAAGGAAGAATTGGAAGAAAGAGAAGTTCTTCTTGCCCATACCATCAATCATCGTGGGACTACGAAGAAGTAAAAACAAAAGGAAGCCAAGGCTTCCTTTTTTCTTGTCTCTGCATGAATCTCCGGTAAAACTTGAAGGGGTCTGCCAAATCAGGTATAATAGAGGGTATGAAAGTTTTACTGTATCTTGAAGGAAAATCCGTTTTACAAAAATCAGGGATTGGCCGTGCCCTCCAACATCAGATGCATGCCTTGGATTTGGCTGGGATTCCCTATACGACAGATATTTTAGGAGATTATGATGTGGTCCATATTAATACCTATGGTCCTCGGAGTTTGTTACTCTTACATGCTGCCAAACGTCGGGGGAAAAAGGTCATTATGCATGGGCATTCCACACGGGAAGATTTCCAAAATTCCTTTATCGGATCCAATTTGTTTGCTCCCTTATTTGGCAAATATTTGGCTCATATGTATAAAAAAGCCGATTTTATTATTACCCCTTCAGAGTATTCGAAACAACTGATTCAGTCCTACGGGGTCAAGACTCCAATTGTCGCTGTTTCTAATGGGATTGATTTGTCTAAATATAAAAAAGATCCCAAAAAAGAAGAGTTTTTTCGGAAGCACTTTAATATCCAAGAAGGAGAGAAGGTCGTTTTATGTGCGGGTCTCTACTTTAGACGAAAAGGGATTGAAGACTTTGTAGAAGTGGCTCGTCGGATGCCAGATGTCCGCTTTATTTGGTTGGGGTCGATTAATAAATGGTTGATTCCTCGGGCTATTCGTCGTCTGGTCGAGAAAGATCATCCGAGCAATGTTGAATTCCCTGGCTATTTTAAGGGAGCTGTATTCCAAGGGGCCATGACAGGTGCGGATGCCTTCTTCTTCCCGTCTTACGAGGAAACGGAAGGAATTGTTGTCCTAGAGGCCTTAGCGGGTCACCAGCATGTCGTTCTCCGGGATATTCCAGTTTATCATGGTTGGGTGGACCAAGAGTCAGCAGAATTGTGTCATTCAGTGGATGAGTTTGTGGACTCTCTTGAAAAAGTCTTGTCTGGTCAAGTGGATAAGCGAGATGCGGGAGACCAGGTCGCTCAAAGCCGCTCAATTGATTTGGTAGCCGATCAACTAGTCAAAGCTTATCAGCAGGTATTGGAGATGTAATATGCGTATTGGATTATTTACAGATACTTATTTTCCGCAGGTATCGGGGGTTGCGACCAGTATTCGAACCCTTAAAACAGAATTGGAGAAGTTGGGACATACTGTTTTTATCTTTACGACGACGGATAAGGATGTCAACCGCTATGAGGACTGGCAAATTATCCGCATTCCAAGTATCCCTTTCTTTGCTTTTAAGGATCGGCGGATTGCTTATCGCGGCTTTACCAAGGCTTTGGCCATTGCCAAACAATACAAACTGGATATGATCCATACACAGACAGAGTTTTCTTTAGGACTACTCGGGGTTTGGATTGCTAAGGAGCTTCGAATCCCAGTGATTCATACCTATCATACCCAGTATGAAGATTACGTGCGTTATATTGCTAAGGGGATGGTTATCCGACCAAGTATGGTCAAATACATCGTCCGTGGGTATATGAATGACTTGGATGGGGTGATCTGTCCGAGTGAGATTGTCTATGACCTCTTGCTAAAATACAAGGTCAAGGCTGAGAAACGGATTATTCCAACAGGAATTGAGTTGGCAAAGTTTGAACGACCTGAAATCACGCAAGTAGAAACGCAAGCCCTTCGTAAAAAATTAGGAATTCAAGAGGGTGAAACCATGCTCTTGAGCTTGTCACGGGTTTCTTATGAAAAAAATATCCAAGCGGTCATTGCTGCCCTGCCTGAAGTCTTAGAAGAAAATGCGCATATTAAATTGATTGTGGCAGGAGATGGGCCTTATTTAGGGGATTTGAAAAAACAGGTGCAAAATTTAGGCATCGAACAGGCTGTGATCTTCACAGGGATGATTCCACCGAACGAAACAGCCCTTTACTATAAGGCGGCAGATTTCTTCATTTCTGCTTCAACGAGTGAGACGCAAGGTCTTACTTATCTGGAGAGCATCGCTAGTGGGACCCCCTTAATTGCTCAGAAAAATCCTTATTTAGATAATGTGATCAATGATCGGATGTTCGGAATCTTGTATGATCAGGAAGAAGATTTGGCTGCAGCTATTCTAGAAGCTACTATAGCCACCCCAGAGAAGGATGAGGCTAAGTGGGAGGAGAAGCTGTATGAAATTTCTTCTACAAACTTTGGTCGCAGGGTCTATGAGTTCTATCTAGACGCCATTATTTCGAAAGATTTTTATAATGAGCGTCATCCTGAGGAAAGTCGTACCAAACGGGTAACCAAGTCCATTGTGAAAATTCCACAAAAGGTCATCGCTATGCCAGTGAATGGGTCTGTGCGAATCATGAAGGGATCTTTTAAACAGGTCAAGAAAATTCGTCATATCACCAAGTTGTTGGATTAGCCTTTATCCAATAAGCAGGGGGCCTAAAGAAGGGCTTCTTCCTTATTGGATGGGAGTTTTTTTCTCTTGCAAAAATTTTCAATCGTGCTATAATACTAGTCAGAGACATATCAAATCTAGGAAATCTGATAGAGAGCGCGTGGAGCTGGAAATCGCGTAGAGGATGGATTTGGGACTACTCGAGATACTTTTATGCAAACATAAAACGGTGGCCACGTTAGAGCCAATCAGAGGTGAGACTCTTTTTGAGTGTCATAAATGAAGGTGGAACCACGTTGCGACGTCCTTTTTGGATGTCGCTTTTTGTTTTTCTTGATTTAAGACTACAAAATAAGGAAACACTTCTGTTTTAGAAATAATAGATAACCAATATAAGGAGAACATCATGATTAAGATTACTTTCCCAGATGGCGCTGTTCGTGAATTCGAATCTGGCGTTACAACTTTTGGAATTGCTCAATCCATCAGCAATTCCCTAGCTAAAAAAGCTCTTGCTGGTAAATTCAACGGCAAACTCATCGACACGACTCGTGCGATCACTGAAGATGGAAGCATCGAAATCGTGACACCTGATCACGAAGATGCCCTTCCAATCTTGCGCCACTCAGCAGCCCACTTGTTCGCTCAAGCTGCTCGTCGCCTTTTCCCAGACATCCACTTGGGTGTTGGGCCAGCGATTGAGGATGGATTCTACTACGATACAGATAACCAAGCTGGTCAAATTTCTAACGAAGACCTTCCTCGTATCGAAGAAGAAATGCAAAGAATCGTTAAAGAAAACTTCCCATCTATCCGTGAGGAAGTGAGCAAGGATGAAGCACGTGAAATCTTCAAAAACGACCCTTACAAGTTAGAATTGATTGAAGAGCACTCTGAAGATGAAGGCGGTTTGACCATCTATCGTCAAGGTGAATATGTGGACCTTTGCCGTGGACCTCACGTCCCATCAACTGGTCGTATCCAAATCTTCCACCTTCTCCATGTAGCAGGTGCTTACTGGCGTGGAAATAGCGACAACGCGATGATGCAACGTATCTACGGTACAGCTTGGTTTGATAAGAAAGACTTGAAAAACTACCTTCAAATGCGTGAAGAAGCCAAAGAGCGTGACCACCGTAAACTTGGTAAAGAGCTTGACCTCTTCATGATTTCTCAAGAAGTTGGACAAGGACTTCCATTCTGGTTGCCAAATGGTGCGACCATTCGTCGTGAATTAGAACGTTATATCGTTGACAAAGAGTTGGCTTCAGGCTACCAACACGTCTATACTCCACCACTTGCTTCTGTAGAACTTTACAAGACTTCTGGTCACTGGGATCACTATCAAGAAGATATGTTCCCAACTATGGATATGGGTGACGGTGAAGAATTTGTTCTTCGTCCAATGAACTGCCCGCACCACATCCAAGTCTTCAAACACCATGTTCACTCTTACCGTGAGTTGCCAATCCGCATCGCTGAAATCGGTATGATGCACCGTTACGAAAAATCTGGAGCCCTTACAGGTCTTCAACGTGTACGTGAAATGTCTCTTAACGATGGTCACCTCTTTGTGACTCCAGAACAAATCCAAGAAGAATTCCAACGTGCCCTTCAGTTGATTATCGATGTTTATGAAGACTTCAACTTGACTGAATACCGCTTCCGTCTCTCACTTCGTGACCCTCAAGATACCCACAAGTACTTTGACAACGATGAGATGTGGGAAAATGCCCAAACTATGCTTCGTGCAGCACTTGATGAAATGGGCGTAGACTACTTTGAAGCAGAAGGGGAAGCTGCCTTCTACGGTCCAAAATTGGATATCCAGGTTAAGACAGCTCTTGGTAAAGAAGAAACTCTTTCTACAATCCAGCTTGACTTCTTGCTTCCAGAACGCTTCGACCTTAAATACATCGGAGCTGATGGTGAAGAGCACCGTCCAGTTATGATCCACCGTGGGGTTATTTCAACTATGGAACGCTTCACAGCTATCTTGATTGAGAACTACAAGGGTGCCTTCCCAACATGGCTAGCACCACACCAAGTAACCCTTATCCCAGTTTCTAATGAAAAACATGTGGACTACGCATGGGAAGTAGCGAAGAAACTTCGTGACCGTGGGGTTCGTGCCGATGTGGATGAACGCAATGAGAAAATGCAATTCAAGATCCGGGCTTCACAAACGCAAAAGATTCCTTACCAATTGATCGTTGGTGACAAGGAAATGGAAGAGCAAGCCGTCAACGTTCGCCGTTATGGTCAAAAAGAAACAGAAACCATGCCGGTAGATGCATTTGTCGAATTGATTCTTGCTGATATCGCAAATAAATCACGTGTTGAAAAATAAAAGATAGAAGAGAGTGGGACAGAAATCGGTCATTCGTTAGAATTCGATTTCGTCGTCCCACCTCCGCACAGTTGAGTAGGGCTGTAAAAGCTGATGAAATCAGCGTAGTAGAGCCCACTCAACCACTGCGTCTTGCTCGACAATCCAAAGACAATTGAGAGGCTAGGACTTTTGTCCCAGCCTCTTTTATGTGGATGGTTAAGTGCTGTTCGAGTGGCTTCTATTATCTAGATATCATTTTTCCATTGCATAACCTTTTTCTTTCTCTTTCTTTACAAATCAAAGTATAACTCCCATTTTTAAAAGAAATTTGCTATAATGAAAGGAAAGAGATTTGAAGAAGCAAAGAAAAAATAGAAGTAGGTACATGTATGAAGAAAATTCTTGTTGTAGATGATGAAAAGCCGATTTCGGATATTATAAAATTCAATATGGTGAAAGAAGGTTATGAAGTCTTGACTGCCTTCGATGGGAAAGAAGCACTGGCTGTTTTCGAAGCTGAGAACCCAGATATTTTGATTCTGGACCTCATGCTTCCTGAAATTGATGGTTTGGAAGTAGCGCGTACCATTCGAAAGACCAGTAATGTACCGATTATTGTCCTATCTGCTAAAGATACCGTATTTGATAAGGTTATCGGTCTTGAAATTGGTGCGGATGACTATGTGACTAAGCCATTCTCAAATCGTGAGCTTCAAGCTCGCGTAAAAGCTTTGTTGCGTCGGACAGAACTAACGGTAGAATCACAGACAGAGTCTATATCAGATTCAGATATTGTGATTGGTGATTTGAAAATCATTCCGGATGCCTTCCTTGCTCAGAAAAAAGGCAAAGAGCTCGAGCTGACCCATCGCGAATTTGAGTTGCTCTATCACTTGGCGACCCATGTAGGGCAAGTCATGACCCGTGAGCATTTACTGGAAACAGTCTGGGGCTACGATTATTTTGGAGATGTTCGGACAGTGGACGTAACGATTCGACGTTTGCGTGAAAAAATCGAAGATATTCCAGGTCGTCCGGAGTATATTTTAACGCGCCGCGGTGTCGGTTACTATATGAGAAACAATGATTAATCACATCAAAGAAGTCATGACCTCTTATAATTTTGTTTTTATATTAATCACTCTTGGATTTATTATCGTGGTGGCCTTGCTGATCCTAGAAAATCGCCGGGATAACATGAAGCTACGTTTGTTGAATGATAAAATTAAGAGTTTGATTACCGGAGAATATTCAGATATTATTGATTTACAAGGAGGTCCTGAATTGACAGAGATTTCCAACAATATCAATGATTTATCAGAAGTTATCCGTTTGACGCATGAAAATTTGGAGCAAGAAACCAAGCGCTTGACCAGTATTCTTTCCTATATGACAGATGGAGTCTTAGCGACCAATCGTCGAGGACAGATTATCCTGGTTAATGAAATGGCTGCCAAACAACTCAATGTCGTGGTCGAAGAGGTCATGAACACTAGTATTCTGGATTTGCTTGGCATTAGTGAAGAGTATGAACTGCGTGACTTGATTACCAATGTTCCGGAACTGACGATCGATTCGCAGGATGAAAATGGGGAGTACATCTCTTTACGGGTTCGCTTCGCCTTGATTCGGAGAGAGTCTGGTTTTATTTCTGGTCTGGTTGCCGTTTTGCATGACACAACTGAACAGGACAAGGAAGAGCGGGAGCGTCGTTTATTCGTATCCAACGTTAGTCATGAACTCCGAACTCCATTGACCAGTGTCAAATCCTACTTGGAAGCCTTGGATGACGGAGCGATTTTTGATCCAGTTGCACCGGAATTTGTTAAAGTATCTTTGACAGAGACCAACCGGATGATGCGGATGGTGACGGATTTATTGAGTCTTTCACGGATTGATAATGAAACCAGTCAATTGGATGTTGAATTGACCAACTTTACAGCTTTTATTACCTTCATTTTGAACCGCTTTGATAAGATGAAGAATCAGGCTGGAGAGAAGAAATATGATATTGTTCGTGAATATCCCATTTCTCCTGTCTGGGTTGAAATTGATACAGATAAGATGACGCAGGTCTTAGACAATATCTTAAATAACGCCATTAAATATTCCCCAGATGGTGGGGAAATTCGTGTGGGGATGAAAACAACGGATGCCCAGTTGATTATTTCGATTTCGGATGAGGGCTTAGGGATTCCTAAAAAGGACCTCCCTCGTATTTTTGACCGCTTTTATCGTGTGGATAAAGCCCGTAGTCGCGCCCAGGGTGGGACTGGTTTAGGGCTTGCCATTGCGAAGGAAATTATCAAGCAGCACAATGGATTTATTTGGGCCAAGAGTGAATATGGAAAAGGTTCTACTTTCACGATTGTTCTACCATATGATAAAGATGCTATCCGGGATGATGGATGGGATAATGAGGATGAATAAGAAAACAAATGGATGAAAAAGGGTTTAAGTATAGTATTTTGGCTTCAGGATCGAGTGGTAATTCATTTTACCTAGAGACACCTAAGAAAAAAATTCTAGTAGATGCAGGCTTGTCCGGGAAGAAGATTACAGGTTTGCTTGCAGAAATTGATCGCAAACCCGAAGATCTTGATGCTATTTTGATTACACATGAACATTCGGATCACATTCATGGCGTTGGTGTACTCGCTCGTAAATACGGGATGGACCTATACGCCAATGAAGCTACATGGAAGGCCATGGAGGGAAGCAAGTACCTTGGGAAGATCGATGACTCCCAGAAACATCTTTTTGAGATGGGCAAGACCTTAACCTTTGGGGATTTGGATGTGGAAAGTTTTGGTGTCAGCCATGATGCTGCGGCTCCACAGTTCTATCGTTTCATGAAGGATGGAAAGAGTTTCGTCATGCTGACAGATACAGGTTATGTTAGCGATCGGATGGCAGGAATTGTTGAAAATGCTGATGGCTATTTGATTGAGTCCAACCATGATGTGGAAATCCTACGGGCAGGCTCTTACGCCTGGAGATTAAAGCAACGGATCTTATCCGATTTGGGTCACCTCTCTAATGAAGATGGTGCCGATGCCATGATTCGGACCCTAGGCAATAAGACCAAGAAAATTTATCTAGGCCACTTATCTAAGGAAAACAATATCAAGGAATTGGCCCATATGACCATGGTCAATCAATTGGCTCGAGCAGATCTAGCAGTGGGGCATGATTTTGACGTCTTGGATACATCTCCAGATACAGCGACTCCATTAGTAGATATCTAAATGATTAAAAAGAGAGTGGGACAGAAATCGGTAATTCGTTAGACTTCGATTTCGTCGTCCCACCTCCGCACAGTTGAGTAGGGCTGTAAAGCTGATGAAATCAGCGTAGTAGAGCCCACTCAACCACTGCGTCTTGCTCGGAAATCCAAAGACAATTGAGAGGCTAGGAGTTTTGTCTCAGCCTCTTTTAGGTCAGTATTGTAGACTGGAAATGAATGGAAAGATAGGAGTAGTAAGTTTGAAATATGTATATATGACAGTGGGGTTTATTTCCTTAGGATTAGGGATTATTGGGATTCCTTTACCGATTTTACCTACGACCCCGTTTCTTTTATTAGCCATGGCTTGTTTTGCAAAAAGTTCTCAACGATTTGAAAAATGGTTACATGGGACCAAGTTGTACCAAACTTATGTAGCAGATTATCGGGAAACAAAGTCGATCTCTAAGAAGCGGAAAAAACGAATTATCCTACAAATTTACCTATTGATGGGGATTTCCATTTACCTGGCTCCACTCTGGTTTGTGAAATTAGGTCTAGTGGGATTAACTATTTTTATAAGCTATTATTTGTTCAAAGTGATTCCGGATAAAGAAGAATGAGATAAGGAAAGAATAGCCTATAAATCCTATCGTGAAAACAAGGGAAAGGAGTGCGATACGCACTCTTTTTTGGTATAATAGAGGAGCGCATCTTTTGGACGAAATGAGTCATAAGATTCGATCCAGATGCATAAATGAAGAAAGAAAGTAGTAACGTGATGCAAGCCTTATATAACCTTCTTGCTGAGAAATTTCGGCTGACTTTTGACGATACAGAATTGTTGGAAACAGCTTTTACACATACCTCATATGCGAATGAGCATCGCCTCTTAAAAATTTCACATAATGAACGTTTGGAATTTTTAGGAGACGCTGTTCTCCAGTTAGTGATTTCCGAATATTTATTTGCCCTCTACCCAAGTAAGCCAGAGGGTGATTTGTCAAAAATGCGCTCCATGATTGTTCGTGAGGAAAGCCTGGCAGGTTTTTCTCGTGATTGTGGTTTCGATCAATTTATCAAACTTGGCAAGGGAGAGGAAAAATCTGGAGGACGTAACCGAGATACCATCTTGGGAGATTTGTTTGAAGCTTTTTTAGGGGCCTTGCTCTTGGATAAGGGAGTGGAGACTGTTCGGAATTTCATTCAGCAAGTCATGATTCCTAAAGTCGAGGCAGGTCAATTTGAACAAGTGATTGACTATAAGACACGCTTGCAAGAAATCCTTCAAATCCACGGCGATGTACAGATTACTTATGAGGTGACGAGTGAGTCAGGTCCGGCTCATGCCAAGGAATTTGAAGTTCAAGTGTCTGTCAATGGGAAAATCATCGGTCAAGGACGTGGCCGGTCTAAAAAGGCTGCAGAACAAGAAGCAGCAAAAAAAGCAGTGGAAAATAAGGTGGATCCCTCATGTATTTAAAGGAAATTGAGATTCAAGGATTTAAGTCTTTTGCAGATAAGACTCGGGTCATATTTGACCAAGGGGTAACCGCAGTAGTTGGCCCTAATGGATCTGGAAAATCAAACATTACAGAAAGTCTACGGTGGGCCTTAGGGGAATCAAGTGTCAAGAGCCTACGTGGAGGCAAGATGCCCGACGTGATTTTTGCAGGGACGGAGACTCGTAAACCCTTGAATTACGCCTGTGTAACGGTAGTGCTGGATAATCGGGATGGCTTTATCAAACATGCTGCTAAGGAAATTCGAGTAGAACGTCATATCTATCGCTCGGGTGACAGTGAGTACAAGATTGATGGCAAGAAAGTCCGTTTGAGAGATGTCCATGATCTTTTTATGGATACTGGACTTGGGAGAGACTCTTTCTCTATTATTTCTCAGGGGAAGGTCGAGGAAATCTTCAACTCGAAACCAGAAGAGAGACGGGCTATTTTTGAGGAAGCCGCTGGGGTTCTTAAATTTAAGACGCGTCGTAAGGAAACGGAATCTAAGTTGGTCCAAACCCAGGATAATTTGGACCGTTTAGAAGACATTATTTTTGAGTTAGAGGGGCAAATCAAACCTCTTGAAAAGCAAGCGCTTGTGGCCAAACGTTTCTTAGAATTGGATCAACAACGCCAAGTCCTTTATTTGGATGTTTTGATTGCTCAGATCGAAGTCAATAAAAAAGACTATGATCAAGCAGTCCAAGAAGAGGCCTCTATCCAGGAGCAATTAAAGGCTTATTACCAGAAAAGAGAAGAGTACGAGGCAGAAAGCCTCCGATTGAAACAGAGTCGTCAGGCCCTTCAACACCAATTATCAGATGATCAGGTTAGCCTCATAGAATTAACTCGCCTCTTAAGCGATTTAGAGAAACAAATCGAATTGGCACGCTTGGAGTCACAACAGGTCGCCCGAAGCCGTCAGGAAAATCAAGAGCGGGTCAATGCTCTGGAAGAACGCCTACAAGTTCTTCGGAATCAATTGGAAGAAAAACAAGCCAATACAAAGAGTCTTCAAGAAGAACTCCAAAAGAGCCAAGAAGCTCTCGAAAGTCTGGAGAAAGAATTGGCCAGCTTCTCAGAAGATCCAGATCAGGTGATCGAGTATCTACGTGAAAAATACGTGGCCTTGATGCAGGATGAAGCAGAGCGGTCAAATGAATTAACAACAATTGAAAATCAATTGGAAGCTTCAGCTCAATTGTCACAAAGTAAAAAGGAAGATTACAAAAATCAAATCCAATTGGTGACAGAATTGCAGGAAAAAGAGCAAGTTGCTAAAGAGGCTTATCAACTCGCTCAAGAGCATCTCAAACACTTGCTTGAGACCTATCAGTTAGAAGCGAAACAGTTTGAGGAAGCTCGCCAGGCCTATCAATCAGGCCAAGCCAAGATGTTTGATCTACTGGATCAAAGTAAGGAGAAACAGGCTCGCATTAACAGTTTAGAGGCGATTCAAAAAAATCATAGTAATTTTTATGCAGGCGTAAAGAGTGTCTTGCAAGAAGCGGCTCGCTTAGGTGGAATCGTGGGAGCTGTCAGTGAAAAACTTTCCTTCTCACCAGAGTATCAGACTGCCTTAGAGATTGCTCTAGGAGCCAGCAGTCAGCATATTATCGTAGAAGACGAAGGAGCAGCAACACGGGCAATCGAACATCTGAAGAAGAATCGCTCGGGTCGGGCAACCTTCCTTCCTTTGACAACCATTAAACCACGCTACCTTGCAGGAAAGAATCAAGAACTGATTGAAGCCTGTCCAGGGTTCCTAGGGATGGCTAGCAGTTTGGTTGACTATGATCCTTCCCTCGAGTCGATTTTCCAAAACCTTTTAGGTGTCACGGCTATTTTTGATACGATTGAGCACGCTAAGGCGGCTGCTCGCAAGGTTGCCTACCAAGTTCGTATCGTGACACTGGATGGAACTGAACTGCGCACAGGTGGTTCCTATGCAGGTGGTGCGAATCGAAGCAATAATTCGATTTTTATCAAGCCAGAACTGGATCGTTTGCACCAAGAATTGGCCTCTCTTCATAAGAATTTGCGAGAAGTAGAAGGGCAGGTTCAAGAGCAACAGGACCAAGTGACCCAATCACAAGAAAAACTAGAATCTTTGAAAGGCCAAGGAGAAGGGGCGCGACTAGAAGAGCAACGCCTTCAATTGGCTTTTGAGCAAGCTCACCAGCAACTCTTGGATGCCCAAGAACTGTTAGAACTTATCCGTACAGAGCTGGATGAAGGTAGCGACCAGGAGCTTCTCAAAAAACGGGATCACTTGCAAGCGCGACTGAAAGAAATTGAGGCGGAAAAAGAGCAAGTCACTGCTGAGATTGAAGAAGTCAAGCTCAATAAAGATGTCGTTGTCGAGAAAATTGAAAATTTACGAGCAGCCATTGCCAAGCTCCAATTACAGAAAACAGAGTTGAAGAGTCGATTGACTTATGACCAAACAGATGCCGAACGCTTGCAGCAAGAGTTGGCTTCTACTGAACGGGAAATCCAAGCTCTCCAATATGCGATTGAGCAGGGAGAAGATCGACATGAGCAAATCGATGTTTCTGTCCTTGAAAAACAACTGCAAGCAACCCTTCAAGAGAAAACCGCTCTGGAGCAAGCTGTGATTCGTAAGCAATTTGAATTAGAGGATTTGGAAGGCCAGTCTGAAGATGTAGCGGGTCATATGGAACAAGCCCGTCGTCAAAATGAGGAGTGGATTCGCCTACAGGCCAAAGCAGAATCCAATCGTGATCGCTTGGCAGACAAATTGAATAAACTCATGTTGGCACTGACAGACGAATTCAAGATGAGTTTTGAAGAGGCATCTAATCAGGCCAACGAACTAGAAAATCTAGCCCAGTCTGAGCAAGTCTTAAAAGACTTGGAGAAAGCGATTAAAGCCTTAGGCCCTGTCAATATTGATGCTATCGAACAATACGATGAGGTCAAGACTCGGTTTGATTTCCTTTCCGGTCAACGAGAAGATGTCTTGGCAGCGAAGAATCTTCTTCTTGAAACCATTAATGACATGAATGATGAGGTGAAAGAACGCTTTAAGTCTACGTTTGAAGCGATTCGTGAATCCTTCCGAGTAACCTTTAAACAGATGTTTGGGGGAGGATCCGCTGATCTCACCTTGACGGATGGGGATCTCTTGTCAGCTGGGGTCGAGATTTCTGTTCAACCGCCTGGTAAGAAAATTCAATCCTTGAATTTGATGAGTGGTGGGGAGAAAGCTTTGTCAGCATTGGCGCTGCTCTTTTCAATCATTCGTGTCAAGACTATTCCATTTGTCATCTTGGATGAGGTAGAAGCGGCTCTAGACGAGGCCAATGTTAAACGTTTTGGGGATTACCTCAATCGTTTTGATAAGGAAAGTCAGTTTATTGTGGTTACCCACCGTAAGGGAACCATGGCTGCAGCAGATTCCATCTATGGAGTGACCATGCAAGAATCTGGAGTCTCTAAGATTGTATCTGTGAAGCTGAAAGATATAGAAGGAATGGATAATGGAAATTAAATTAGTCGCAACAGACATGGATGGGACCTTTTTGGATGAAAATCATCAATTTGATCAAGCTTTATTCCTAAAGGTATTAAAGAAGTTTCAAGAAAAAGGGATCTACTTTGCGGCAGCAAGTGGTCGGCCTCTCCTCTCTTTGAAGACAATCTTTAAAGAGGTTCAGGATCAAATTATTTTTATAGCTGAAAACGGCAGTGTTGTTGAGTTTCATGGTGAAGATGTCTATGAAGCGACCATGAGTCCTGATTTTTACCAAGCTCTGTTTGCCAAGTTACAAGAAAGTCCTTATTTCGATAAAAATAAGTGCTTGTTAACGGGAAAACTCGGGAGCTATGTTTTAAAGACCGTTGATCCAGACTATCTAGCTGCTTCGCAAAACTACAATGAAAATATTCAAATGGTGTCAGATTTTTCAGAAATTGATGATCTTGTCTTTAAGATGACCACCAATTTTGACCAAGAAGTATTAGCGGAAGGGGAAGCCTGGGTTACCCAAAATGTTGAGGGTGTTAAGGCTATGACCACTGGTTATGAGTGCATTGATATTGTCTTGGATTATGTGGACAAGGGAGTCGCCATCCAAGCACTAATGGATCAGCTAGGCATTAGTCGAGATCAAGTCCTAGCTTTTGGGGATAACCTCAATGATCTTCATATGATGCAGGTTGTTGGCCATCCAATTGCGCCAGAAAATGCCCGTCCAGAGATTTTGGAATTGGCTGAAAAAGTATTAGCTCACCATTCGACAGGATCTATCCTTCGCTTCATGGAGGAAGAATTATGAGTCAGATTAAGGTTATCGCACTAGACTTGGACGGTACTCTCTTAAACTCAGAGAAGAAAATCTCCCCTCGGAACTTAGCTGCCATTCGTGCAGCTCAAGAAAAAGGGGTCAAGGTAGTTTTGACGACGGGTCGTCCCCTCAAGGCTATGGATTTTCTGCTTCAAGAGATTGGGACTGCCGGCTTGTCAGATGAATACACCATTACGTTTAATGGTGGCTTGGTACAAAAGAATACAGGGGAGATCATTGCGAAGACAGTTTTCTCTCGTGATGATGTCGTCCGTATTTATGAGGAGACAGAGGACCTTGGTTTGCCCCTAGATGCCATCAGCGAAGGGGTTGTTTATACACTTGTATCTGATCAAGAATCTCTTTACCCTCTCTATAATCCTTACTTGAACTTTATTCCCGTTTCTATTGAAGATTTGTCCAGTCAGATTTCCTACAATAAGTGTGTAACGGCCTTTCAACAGGACTATTTGGATGGCGCTATTCCAAAGATTTCTCCTGAATTAAGGGAGCGTTTTGAGATTTTTAAATCCAGAGACATGCTCTTGGAATGGTGCCCCAAAGGCGTTCAAAAGGATCGAGGCTTGGAAGCTTTGGTTGCGTATTTAGGAATCGATGCTAGCCAAGTCATGGCGTGTGGAGATGAAGCCAACGATGCCAGCATGTTAAGATGGGCAGGCCTAGGAATCGCCATGGCTAATGCGGTGGATAAGGTGAAAGAGATTGCCACACTAGTCTCAGACTACACCAATGATGAAGATGCAGTCGGAAGAGCGATTGAAGAATATGTATTGAAGGAGGGTCAATAATGGGATTATTTGACCGACTATTTGGAAGAAAAGAAGAAACAAAACCACAAGTTCAGGATCTTACAGAAGAGCTTGTGGAAAGCCCTGAGAAAGCAAGCTCGTCAGCTGAGCCAGTATCACAAAAGGCTTCACAAAGTGATGAAGCAAAGATTTCGGCAATGGAAGCCTACTATGCAGAATTAAAAGAGCGAATGGCTGCCGAATCAGCGCGATCATCGCAAGAGTCGACAGCATCCATTGAAGAAGTTCCTTCAGAAGAGCATGTAAATCAGGAAACAGCTATCGAGGAAGAGGGCTCTTCTCAACTAGAGCAAGCTACCTCTCCTGAGGAAGTAACCGAACCTGCTCCTGTTCCTGAAGAACAGACTATAGAAGTAGAAACGTTACAAGAAGAGAATCTTGAAGAAGAGCCTCTGAATTCTTCATCAGATCTTGCCCAAGAAGCCTTTGATGAGGATGTTTTTGCAAAGAATGAAACAGAGGATGAGACTTCAAGTCTTTCCAAAGAACCCGAGGAAGTAATTGAAGAAGCAACTACTGAAAGTTCAGAGGAAGAAACAGGAGAGTTTGAAGAAGACACTCCAGTAGAAGAAACAACTAGCGAACCTGAAGATACAGAAGAGCTTGAAGCAGAATTGTCAGTAGAGGAAGCTGCTAGCGAACCTGAAATTTCAGAAGAGGTTGAAGAAGAGCCTTTAGTAGAAGAAACTACAAGTGAGCCAGAGATTGCTGAACCTACAGAAACGGTTCAAGAAAAATACAATCGGAGCTTGAAGAAAACTCGGACAGGCTTTGGAGCAGCACTTAATGCATTCTTTGCCAACTTCCGTTCTGTCGACGAAGATTTCTTTGAAGAGTTAGAAGAACTCTTGATTATGAGTGACGTAGGGGTCCAGGTCGCTTCGAATCTGACAGAAGAGCTCCGCTATGAAGCCCGTTTGGAAAATGCCAAGAAACCGGATGTCTTGCGTCGCGTGATCATTGAAAAATTGGTGGATCTCTACGAAAAAGATGGCCAATACAATGAGCAAATTAACTTTAAAGATGGCTTGACGGTCATGCTCTTTGTGGGAGTGAATGGCGTTGGGAAAACAACCTCTATCGGAAAACTAGCTCATAAGTACAAGAAGGAAGGGAAAAAAGTGATGTTGGTCGCAGCAGATACCTTCCGGGCAGGTGCCGTTGCTCAGTTAGCTGAATGGGGACGCCGTGTGGATGTGCCTGTTGTCACTGGTCCTGAAAAGTCAGATCCTGCAAGTGTCGTCTTTGATGGAATGGAACGGGCCGTGGCAGAGCAAGTCGATGTTTTGATGATTGATACTGCTGGTCGCCTTCAGAACAAAGACAATCTGATGGCTGAATTAGAAAAAATTGGTCGCATTATCAAGAGGGTGGATCCTACAGCCCCTCACGAAACCTTCTTGGCATTAGATGCTTCCACAGGACAGAATGCTCTGGTCCAAGCCAAGGAATTCTCCAAGATCACGCCTATTACTGGAATCGTCCTCACTAAAATTGATGGAACAGCTCGAGGAGGAGTGGTCCTTGCAATCCGAGAAGAGTTGGATATTCCTGTAAAATTAATTGGTTTTGGTGAAAAAATCGATGACATCGGTGAATTCAATTCTGAGAACTTTATGCGTGGCTTGTTAGAAGGCTTGATATAAAAAAAACTCATCTCTCTAGAGATGAGTTTTTAAGTTGCATTTTTTAGTAAGAAGGATAGATTATTCTTCAATCGTTGGTTGCCAGACCCATTCAGCATTGTAATCCTTCAAGAGGTCGAAGGATGCTTGAGGTCCCATGGTTCCAGATTTGTACTCATGAAGAGGGACTTGATTTTCTGCCCATAATTTCTCAATCCGGTCAATCAAGTTCCAAGATGCTTTTACTTCGTTCCAGTGGCTAAAGTTGGTAGAGTCATTATTTAAGACATCATAGATTAACTTTTCGTAAGGCTCTGGAGAAGCACCGGTCGCTGTCGCATCAGTTTCATAATCCAAGGATATCGGAGCGATCTGGAATTGCTCGCCGACTTCTTTCCCGTTGACAGAGAGAGAGAAGCCTTCGTTTGGTTGGATGTAGATGGTCAGCACATTGGGTTCAATTTCTTGACCAAAAATAGAGTCCATCTGTTTAAAGACCACATTCACATGGGTTCCCTTTTTTGTGAGACGTTTTCCTGTACGGAAGAAGAAAGGTACTCCACGGAAGCGATCACTATCCACAAAGAAGGCACCAGAAGCAAAGGTTTCGGTCATGGATTCAGGGTTGACATTTGGTTCACTACGGTAAGAGATGTCCTTTTTCCCTTGGATTTTTCCAGAACGATACTGGCCTCGAATAAACAATTTCTTTAATTCTTCATCAGATGGGTTGACCAATTGTTCAAAGACTTTCACCTTCTCTTTACGGATGTCTTCCTTGGTGAAGGAAGCTGGTTTGTCCATAGCTAAAAGAGAAAGCAGTTGAAGGGTATGGTTTTGGACCATGTCGCGGAGGGCACCAGATTCATCATAGTAGCCACCACGTTCTTCGACTCCTAGTCGTTCTGCAAAAGTGATTTGAACATTGTCGATATAGTCACGATTCCAGATGTTTTCAAAGATTAGGTTGGCAAAGCGGAGGGCAAAGATGGACTGGATCATTTCTTTACCGAGGTAATGGTCAATCCGGAAAATTTGCTCTTCTTCAAAGGTTTCTTCCAGTTCTTTGTTGAGCTGACTAGCTGTTTCTAAATCCGTTCCAAATGGTTTTTCAACGATCAAACGCTCAAAGCCTTTTCCATCCACAATGCCTTCAGATTTCAAATGTTTGGCAATTGTACCAAAGAATTGAGGTGCCATGGATAGGAAGAAGAGTTTATTATGCTCAGCTTGGTAGGTGTCATTGAGCTGATTTTGAAGTTCACGAAGCTTGATGTAGTGCTCCGTGTCATTAACATCGTGACTTTGATAGTAAAAATGACTGGCAAATTCCTGCGCCTGTTCAGGACTGTCTGCTAAATCCGAAATGGATTCAACGACAACGGATTCAAAGTATTCTTTGCTCCAAGGACGACGAGCAGTTCCAATCACTGCGAAATGCTCTGAAAGATTTCCAGTTTTATAGAGTCTAAAAAGGGAAGGATAGAGCTTGCGGTGGGCTAGATCTCCACTGGCCCCGAAAATGGTTACAATTACTTTTGAGGACATGTTCATACCTATTTTCTAACTTGATAAACCATATTCTACCATAAAATTCAGAAAATTTCTCTTTGAAAGTAAAAGGATTCTGAGTTTCATAGAGAAGGATGAGGGAAGAAACCACGAAAAAAGGTTGGACCGAAAGGTCACAACCGAGTAATGTTTAGTAGCCTTTAGAAGACTCGATAGACATAGGGATTAGTAGGTTTTTCTACTGAGTGAGCTTCCTCTATGTCTAAGACAGGAAGGCTTTGGCCAAGTTGTTTATGGTATTGGATCTTGAGAGTTCCAGTCGCCTGGACCCAGGTGTTATCGTCATAGGTTTGGGAGGCTCCTTTGGTTAACAGACCATAGACTCCTGAGTCGGCGATACAGTGGATAATCCCAAAACGGAAAAGGAACTGGCTACCCGGATCCTGGGGATCCTTATAAATGAAGCCGGTTAGGGTAAAGGTTTTTCCAGCAAATTCATCTGGATAGTCGTAGATCACTTCCATGACTTCCATATAGTTTTCTGTCGTGATCTGGATATGATCTTGCTTGAGGTACTTCTTGGCTGCAGCCCTCATCTCAGATTCATAAGCAGACTTGGTAAAATAACTGCTAGTATCTGGCTTGAGGTATTGGTTGGTTGTGCCCTCATCATTTTGAATATCTTTGGAAGAGCCAGCCGCGATGGGAAAATGATAGCCCTTGGCTGAAACCGTTTGGGAATCCAAGGTCACTGTCGGGAATCCAATCCCTACAATCAAGGGAATCAGGAGCAGAAGAATACTCATGACTTTGGCTTTTTTACTGGTGAGGTGACTATGAACGGGCAGATTCTTCATCCAAATATAGAGCTGGACGACAGCCAAGAGGAAGGAAAGAATCATAGAGATATAGGCTAAATAGGAATAATGCATATTAATGTATTGGTTGAGCTTACCAGAAAGCTGCAAATACATAGTAATTTCGAAATAGCCTGCTAAAATGAGAAATCGAATCATAGGACCACCCCCACAAACCAAGCATAAACCAAGACAACGAGACTGACGATGCTAATGAATTGGACAATAAAGCGATTGGTCAGATAATTCTTCATCATCAAGAGGTTCTTGACGTCTAACATAGGTCCGATAACCAGAAAGGCTAAAACGGGAGCTAAGCCAAAACTCGAGAGAAGGGAAGAGCCGATAAAAGCGTCCGCCTCACTACACAAGGAGAGGAGGAAGGAGAGAAGCATAAGGAGGAGTATGGCTAGGAGTGGCGTCGCTGAAATAGAAGTTAGCACGCGAGTTGGCACATAAACCTGAACCACACTGGCAAATAAACAACCGAAGACCAGATAGCGTCCAGTGTCGAAAAACTCGTCAATGGCCTGCACAAACACTTGGAAGAAGCGTTGACCGGCAGATAGTTTTGAAAAGTCATGAAGATGGACTTCCTTGCGGTTGGCCCGTTGAATAGAAGCTGTTTGGAAAAAACCTAGGAAAATTCCCAGAACAGTCGCCACCAGGATAGAGCCGATCGCTCGTAAGAGAGCCATTTGAATAGAATTGCCAAAGGCAGAATAAGTGGCAAAGAGGACAATGGGATTAATAACCGGGGCTGTCACTAGGAAGGGCACAGCTGTATAGCTAGGTACCTTCTTCTCTAAAAAGCGATTGATGATGGGGACGATACCACACTCACAGGAAGGGAAAATAAAGCCAATCAAGGTCCCAAATAGAATTCTCCCCCATTTATTTTTGGGAAGGGCTCGGTAGACTTTTTCAGGGGTAATGTAGACATCAATCGCCCCTGAAATGATACTTCCAATTAAAACAAAGGGAAGGGCTTCAATCATAATCGAAAGAAAAATCGCTCCAGCCTGAAGGACACTGGTTGGCAGTTGTTGGAAGAAACTCATTTGTTAGAATCCTTCTGCTCTTTTTCCCCTGCTTTCTCATTCTTCTTGTCATCTGGTAAAGTGACTTGAGGGGGATCTGGGAAGACAGCAAATTCCTCAAAGAGTTTGTCTAAATCGTCTGTTTTTGAAAATTTAATCGCCATGATAGGTCTCCTTTTCTTTTTTTCTCATTATATCAAATTCTCAAAAAAGAGGGGAAAATCAAGTCCAAAAGTAAGATGAAAAAGCAGTATAGAAGGCCTTCTATGGTATAATAGAAGATATGGAAAAATATGAAAAAATAGCCCAAGAATTGGGCGTCAGTCTCAAACAGATTGATACTGTTTTGACCTTAACAGCAGAGGGATCCACCATCCCCTTTATCGCTCGGTATCGGAAAGATGCTACGGGTAATTTAGATGAAGTAGCCATCAAAGCTATTATCGACATGGACAAGTCTTTAACAGCCTTAGCTGATCGGAAAGAAACTGTTCTCGCTAAGATTGAAGAGCTTGGGAAACTGACCCCAGCCTTAAAAGAAGCGATTGAGCAAGCTGAAAAATTGGCGGATGTGGAAGAATTGTATCTTCCCTACAAGGAAAAACGCCGGACCAAGGCAACCATTGCGCGTGAGGCAGGACTTTTTCCACTTGCTCGGATGATTTTGCAAGATCAAAAGGATTTGGAAATAGTAGCAGAGGGATTTTTATCAGAAGCTTTTCCAACTGTAAAAGATGCCATTTCTGGAGCAATCGATATTTTAGTCGAAGCGATTGCAGAAGACCCGCAATTGCGTAACCTCACTTACCAGGAGATTCGCAAACACTCCTTGATAACCTCTAGCTTGAAGGATGAGAGCAAAGACGAGAAGCAAGTCTTCCAGATCTATTATGATTTTTCTGAGAAGATTGCAAATATGCAGGGCTACCGGACCCTTGCCTTAAACCGTGGAGAGAAATTAGGAGTATTAAAGGTTGGATTTGAGCATCCTGTAGACCGTTTGATTCGTCATTTTGAAGCCCGATTTAAATCGAAAAATAGCTACATCGAAGAAGTTATCAACCAGGCTCTGAAAAAGAAGATGTTGCCAGCTATGGAGCGTCGGATTCGGACAGAATTGACAGAAGTGGCAGAAGATGGGGCCATTCAACTTTTCTCTGAAAATCTTCGTCACCTCTTGTTGATTGCTCCCCTCAAAGGGCGCGTGGTCTTAGGCTTTGACCCAGCTTTCCGGACAGGAGCCAAGTTGGCTGTTGTCGATCAGACAGGAAAGATGTTGACCACTCAGGTGATTTATCCTGTTGCACCAGCTAAACCAGCACAAATTGAGGCGGCGAAAGAAGAGCTGAAGCGTTTGATTCGTGAATACGGCGTAGAAATTATTGCGATTGGGAATGGGACGGCTAGTCGAGAAAGCGAAGCCTTTGTTGCGGAAGTCCTTAAAGAAGTTCCAAATGTGAGTTATGTCATTGTCAATGAGAGTGGTGCATCTGTCTATTCAGCTAGTGAATTGGCCCGCCATGAGTTTCCAGAATTGACGGTTGAAAAGCGCTCAGCCATCTCCATTGCGCGTCGTTTGCAGGATCCGCTGGCTGAGTTGGTCAAGATTGATCCAAAATCAATTGGAGTTGGCCAGTACCAGCACGATGTCAGCCAAAAGAAATTGTCTGAGAGTCTTGACTTTGTTGTCGATACCGTGGTGAACCAAGTTGGTGTCAATATTAACACCGCTAGTCCAGCTCTTTTGTCTCACGTGGCCGGTCTCAATAAAACCATTTCTGAGAACATCGTGAAGTATCGAGAAGAAGAAGGGTTGATCACCTCGCGTGCACAGATTAAAAAGGTTCCTCGTCTGGGGGCGAAGGCCTTTGAACAAGCAGCTGGTTTCTTACGGATTCCAGAAAGTGAGAATTTCCTTGATCGGACCGGGGTCCATCCAGAAAGTTACCCTGCAGTGAAAAAGCTCTTTACCTTACTTGGAATCACGGAGATGGATGAAGAAGCCCAAGCCAAATTGAAACAAATTGATACGGTTTCTATGGCCAAAGAACTTGAAATTGGTCCGGAAACCTTGAAAGATATTGTGGCGGATCTTCTCAAGCCAGGTCGCGATTTACGTGATTCTTTTGATGCTCCCGTCCTTCGCCAGGATGTTCTTGACTTGAAGGATTTGAAGATTGGTCAAAAACTTGAAGGAGTTGTCCGCAATGTTGTTGACTTTGGAGCATTTGTCGATATTGGGATTCATGAAGATGGTTTGATCCACATTTCACAGATGAGCCAGCACTTTATCAAGCATCCAAGTCAAGTTGTTTCAGTTGGCGACCTAGTGACCGTATGGGTTTACAAGATTGATGTAGAACGTGAAAAAGTAAATCTTTCCCTTTTGGCGCCACATGAATCTAACTAAATACGTTCAAGAAGTTTCGTTGGAAGATTTTGGTCGCCCCTTTCTCCATCAAGCCATCTGGAATACCCGCTTGCGTTCGACAGGTGGACGTTTTTTCCCAAAGGATGGTCA
The DNA here is from genome assembly GCF_000479335.1 of Streptococcus ilei. Classification (NCBI taxonomy): domain Bacteria; kingdom Bacillati; phylum Bacillota; class Bacilli; order Lactobacillales; family Streptococcaceae; genus Streptococcus; species Streptococcus ilei. The sequence goes on along the minus strand of NC_022584.1, from coordinate 876,268 downwards.
TCTGGATTTCAATCCCAAAATACTAGAAAGATTTGGCTGGGAGATTTTTCGAAAGATTGTCCGTCATGAGTTGTGTCACTACCATCTCTACTATATGAAAAAGGGCTATCGCCACCAGGATCAAGATTTCAAGGCCTTACTCAAAAAGGTAGACGGCTTGCGGTATGCCCCTTCAGTTGATAAGGGAAACTATAAGATTTATGTTTGTACGAGCTGTGGGCAAGAATTCAGGAGAAAGCGGCAGATTGATCTGCAAAAGTACCGCTGTGGTCGGTGTCGAGGACTACTTAAGTATCAAGGGACAATTGATCCAGGAAATCGGCCTTGAGTCGGATGACAGTGACTTGATTTCGGGATATACTGTTCTAAAATAATAGGAGGTATGCCCTTGAATCCAACTTTTTATAAATTACGTCGAGGCAGAATCGTTTTCGGAGTATTTGCTGGACTAGCGGATCGATTTGGGCTCGATGCAAACCTATTGCGTTTTCTCTTTGTGCTCTTTAGTATCTTTCATGCTTATGGGCTTGTAGGCTTGGCTATTTATTGCCTATGTGCCTTCTCCTTGCCGTATAAAGAAGATCTTGAAAGAGAAAAGTATGGCCTCGGACCTCGCAAACGGAAGGATGCACAAGTAATCAAAGACGATGATCCATTCTTTTAAAGAATTTTCATGAATCGAATAAGAATGTGAGGCTGGGACAAAAGTCCTAGCCTCTCAATTGTCTTTGGATTATCGAGCAAGACGCAGTGGTTGAGTGAGCTCTACTACGCTGATTTCATCAGCTTTTACAGCCCTACTCAACTGTGCGGAGGTGGGACGACGAAATCGAATTCCAACGAATTACCGATTTCTGTCCCACTCTCATCTTTTTTTTCAAATGAAGAAACGATAGAAATATGGGATAACAAGGATAAAGAGAAACATCAAAGAGTACTGGAATGAGTGTGAGAATAATAGCATCAGTTTTGATACTAAAAAAAGATGCTTGAGCAAGTCTTACCTGGGATAATTTGCTATAATAGTAAGAGAAAACAAAAAGGGAGAAGCCTATGGCAATAACAGTCCGAGATTTAATTGATAAGCTTCGTTTGAAGGTTGTGTACGGCAATGAAAGCCTATTTGAAAAAGAAATCACAACGGCAGATATTTCACGTCCTGGACTTGAAATGACAGGATATTTTGATTACTATACTCCAGAACGAATTCAATTGGTTGGGATGAAAGAGTGGTCTTACCTCATCAAGATGACCTCCCACAATCGTCACCAAGTTTTGAGAAAGATGTTCCAGCCGGAAACACCGGTACTCATCATCGCGCGGGATCTAGAGGTTCCTGAAGAAATGCTCCGTGCTGCAGAGGAAAAGCAAATCGCGATTTTAAGCAGTCGCGTTCCAACTAGTCGCCTATCTGGTGAACTATCAAGCTACCTAGATTCTCTCCTTGCGGAAAGAACTAGTGTCCATGGTGTCTTGATGGATATCTATGGCATGGGGGTTCTGATCCAAGGAGATAGTGGAATCGGGAAGAGTGAGACTGGTTTAGAGCTCGTCAAACGAGGGCATCGTTTGGTAGCAGATGACCGGGTAGATGTCTTCGCCCGTGATGAGATGACCTTGTGGGGTGAGCCTGCTGAAATTCTACGTCATATGCTAGAGATTCGGGGAGTAGGGATCATTGATGTTATGAGTCTCTATGGTGCCAGTGCTGTGAAAGATTCTTCACAGGTTCAAATCGCGGTCTATTTAGAAAACTACACCAAGGAACAAACCTACGATCGTCTTGGCAATAATGCAGAAGAAATTGAGTTCTGTGGAGTGACTATTCCAAGAATTCGCATCCCTGTTAAGACAGGTCGCAATATTTCCGTTGTCATTGAGGCAGCAGCAATGAACTACCGCGCCAAAGAAATGGGATATGATGCTACTAAAACCTTTGAAGATCGATTGACCCAGTTGATTGATCAGAATGAGGTGAAAGTATGAATCCAGTAGCCATTCAACTTGGTCCCTTTAGCATTCGCTGGTATGCGATTTGTATCGTCCTCGGTCTCCTTTTGGCGGTTATCCTGTCTATGAAAGAAGCCCCTCGTAAAGGGATAGAGTCAGACGATATTATTGATTTCATTCTGATTGCTTTTCCAGTAGCGATCATAGGGGCCCGTCTTTACTATGTTATTTTTCAATGGTCTTATTACAGGGAACACCCAGGAGAGATTTTTGCCGTATGGAACGGTGGGATTGCTATCTATGGTGGACTCCTGGCAGGGGCTCTAGTCCTCTACCTATTTTCACGCAGTCGTTTGATTGACCCAGTTGATTTTTTAGATATCGCTGCACCGAGTGTCATGATTGCTCAAAGTATTGGCCGTTGGGGCAATTTTGTTAACCAAGAAGCCTACGGAGCCATTGTTAAGAATTTAGATTATTTACCTTCTTTCATTCGGAATCAGATGTTTATTGATGGACATTACCGTCAACCGACCTTCTTATATGAATCTTGTTGGAACTTGCTTGGTTTTGTGCTGATTCTTTACTTGCGTCGTCGTCCGAAACTGTTGAGAAAGGGCGAAATTACTGCTTTCTATCTAATCTGGTATGGCTTTGGTCGAATGATTATTGAAGGAATGCGGACAGATAGCTTGATGTTTTTGGGAATTCGAGTTTCACAATGGCTTTCCCTGGTCCTCATCCTGCTTGGAATCAGCATCATGATCTATCAACGAAAAAAGAATGCACCATTTTATAGAACGGAAATAGATTAAGGAGAAAAGAAATGTTTATTGAAATTGCCTATGGGCTTTTAGGGTTAGCTTTAGTAGTTTTGGTCATCTACTTGATTATCTTGTTTTCAAAGATTGGAAAAGTTGTAGATGAGACTCAAGTAACGATTAAGACCTTGACATCAGATGTAAATGTAACCTTACACCAAACCAATGAGTTGTTAGCAAAAGTGAATGTTTTGACAGAAGATTTGAATCAAAAAGTTGCAACCATTGATCCACTCTTCACAGCAGTGGCAGATTTATCTGTATCTGTGTCGGATCTGAATGATCAAGCACGTCAGATTAGCAAAAAAGCTGTCGTTGTTGGTGGAAAGACTGTTAAAACATCCGTCGGATTAAAAGCAGCTCGCATGGCTATGAAATTATTTAAATAAGAAAAGAGGTACCTTATGGGACGTTTATCATCATTATTAATTGGAACGATCACTGGCGCATCCGCAGCCTACTTCCTGACAACCAAAAAAGGGAAAGAGTTGACTGGTAAAGTCAAAGGTTTTGTAAAAGAATACCAAGAGAATCCACAAGAAGTTCATGATTCTGTGAAACAATCTGCAATGGAACTATCCAAGCAAGCATCAGACGCTATTCAGCAAACCAAGGAAAAAGTTGAAAGTGGCGAGATCAACAAAGACACTGTTATCGAGACAGTGAAAGATAAGACGCAGGATGTGGTAGAATTTTCACAAGATGCTATCCAAACGATTAAGGAAAAAATCCAGCAAAAGACCGGCAATCAAGCAAGTCCTTTCCAGCCTAAACAGGAAAAAGAAAGTGAAGAGATTGTCCTTGAATTGGAAGAAGAAACAGCTCTTCCAGAAGTGGAAGAAGAGATCAAAGAAACAGCTGTAGAAGAAGAATAAAATAATCCCTCACCATTGGTGAGGGATTTCTCTTATACAATGACAAACGTGGATGGGAAATGCCAAAAAGCCTCCCGAAGGAGGCTAAAAAATTCATCTTAGTCCTTTTTCCGTTTTAACTGGAAAATGCGGAAAGCTTGGATACTTCCCAAACTACAAGCAATTGCTGAGGCAAAAGCAAAAAAGGTATTCATCTTCATTGATAAAAAGACGAAACTAAATAAAACAGTTAAGACACAAAACACAGCAATATTAAGGAAAAATAGTAGCTCACTTAATTGCGGAGCTGGTTCAGTATCAAGGTTAAAATCATAATTAGTTGTTGTATTCTCTTGTTGAAGAGGGACTTCGACATAGTCGTATTCTTCAACAACTCTAAGTTTTCTTGCGGGCATATTTCTCTCTCCTAACAGTACTCTATTATTTTAACACGTTTTCAAGCATAGAAATGTTACAAAACTGTTACAATTTTTACAAAATTAAGAAATTTAGAGAGCAAAATGACTTTTTTGGTATAATAGTTTTCATGAAAAAGATAATTATTACAGCTACAGCTGAAAGTATTGAACAGGTTCAAGCCCTTCTAGAAGTAGGTGTGGACCGTATTTATGTCGGAGAAAAGGAATTTGGATTACGACTTCCTCACACTTTCTCGTATGACGAATTAAGTCGAATTTCTGATCTAGTCCATGCGGCAGGTAAGGAAATGACAGTGGCTGTCAATGCCTTGATGCACCAAGACATGATGGATCGTATCAAACCATTTTTAGATTTTCTTGCTTCGATTAACGTCGATTATATCACGGTAGGAGATGCAGGCGTCTTTTATGTATTGAAGCGGGATGGCTACAGCTTTAAAACCATTTATGATGCTTCTACCATGGTGACAAGTAGCCGTCAGATCAATTTCTGGGGACAAAAGGCTGGTGCTTCAGAAGCAGTTCTTGCTCGAGAAATCCCATCTGCAGAGCTTTTCAAGATGCCAGAAATCTTAGAGATTCCTGCTGAAGTATTGGTTTATGGGGCCAGTGTGATTCATCATTCCAAACGCCCTCTTTTGCAGAATTACTACAATTTTACGCACATCGATGACGAAAAGACGAGAGAGCGCGATCTCTTTTTGGCAGAACCAGGAGATCCAGAAAGCCACTATTCTATCTTTGAGGACAAGCATGGAACTCATATTTTTGCCAATAATGACCTGGATTTGATGACCAAACTCTCTGAGTTAGTGGAGCATGGTTTCACCCACTGGAAGTTAGAGGGGATTTATACACCTGGTCAAAACTTTGTGGAAATTGCCAAGTGTTTTGTGAAAGCACGTGAGCTCTTGGAAGCTGGAACCTTCACTTCGGACCAGGCCTTCCTATTGGATGAACAGATTCACCAATTGCATCCCAAGAATCGCTTCCTCGATACTGGATTTTATGACTACGATCCAGACATGGTTAAATAAAGGAGAAAAGCCTGCCAGGAGTGCGGGCCTTCCTTTTTGATGATGGTAAAGAATGAGAATTGTCAAAACAATTCCCAAACCATTGCCTTTCGACTGGATTTGCTATAAAATAGACAAGATTGATAATCTAACTAATATACTTGTAATATACTAGGAGATATGATGACAAAACAATTGAAACGTCCAGAGGTTTTATCCCCCGCTGGAACTTTAGAAAAACTAAAAGTCGCTGTTCGCTATGGTGCGGATGCTGTCTTTATCGGTGGGCAGGCCTATGGTCTTCGTAGCCGTGCAGGAAACTTCACCTTTGAGCAAATGGAAGAAGGAGTCCAATTTGCGGCTAAGTATGGAGCCAAGGTCTATGTTGCGGCCAATATGGTCATGCACGAAGGAAATGAAGTAGGAGCTGGAGAATGGTTCCGTCGTTTACGGGATATCGGAATCGCAGCGGTCATTGTTTCAGACCCTGCCTTGATTACCATCGCAGCGACTGAAGCGCCAGGTTTGGAAATTCACCTTTCTACGCAAGCTAGTGCTACCAACTATGAGACCCTTGAGTTTTGGAAAGACTTGGGCTTGACACGGGTCGTTTTGGCTCGTGAAGTTTCGATGGAAGAACTAGCTGAGATTCGTAAGCGGACGGACGTTGAGATTGAAGCCTTTGTTCACGGAGCGATGTGTATTTCCTACTCTGGTCGTTGTACCCTGTCCAATCATATGAGTATGCGGGATGCTAACCGTGGTGGCTGTTCCCAATCTTGTCGTTGGAAGTATGATCTCTACGATATGCCGTTCGGTCAAGAACGCAAGAGTCTCAAAGGGGAAATCCCTGAAGAATTCTCGATGTCAGCAGTTGATATGTCGATGATTGATCATATCCCTGATATGATTGAAAATGGAGTGGACAGTCTTAAAATCGAAGGTCGCATGAAGTCCATTCACTATGTCTCTACTGTAACGAACTGCTACAAGGCGGCTGTTGATGCTTATTTGGAAAGTCCTGAGAAGTTCGAAGCCATTAAGCAAGATTTGATTGATGAGATGTGGAAAGTGGCCCAACGTGAGCTAGCGACTGGTTTTTACTATGGTACTCCTTCAGAAAACGAGCAACTGTTTGGGGCTCGTCGGAAGATTCCAGAATACAAGTTCGTTGGAGAAGTGGTTGCCTATGATGCGGACAAGCAAATTGCGACCATTCGTCAACGGAATGTCATCAACGAAGGGGACCAAGTGGAATTTTACGGACCTGGTTTCCGACATTTTGAAACAGTCATCGAAGATTTGCATGATGCCAAGGGCAATAAAATTGACCGAGCACCAAATCCGATGGAGTTATTGACCATTCATATGCCAACACCAGTTGAACCAGGTGATATGATCCGTGCTCTCAAAGAAGGCTTGATCAATCTCTATAAAGAAGATGGAACGAGTCAAACAGTTCGTGCCTAAAAAGTACAAGAAAAAAACACCGCATGCCTCCCTAGCTTGGAAGTTTACGGTGTTTTTTGTTGGGCGATTCGAATCGTATGTGGAACAAGACTAATCTTTTGAATGTCAGAAATTCGAATAATGGTTGACATACTCTTTTTAAAATTCTTGACAATGAGTTGTTTTCGTTCCTGATCATATTTCACGATATCGCCTGTAAAGCTTTTATTTTGGAAAATGACATGGACTCCTTGTTTTTTTCGAAGGGCCAGTTCAATAATCTGAATAATTTTATCATCCTCTAGTGGGGCTGGTTGGGAGGTTTTATCGTTAAAAAATTCATTCGCTCGGTCCTTGAGAAGCTCAAGAAATCTTTTCATAGCATAATTCTCCATAAGTTGATACAATATATTATAGAAAATTTCATTCATTTTGTAAAATTTTTTACGAATTATTAAGGTGAAAGACATTGAAAGGAGTATTCATGGCAGATTTTAGTTTTGAAATTGAAGAACAACTCTTGGTGTTATCTGAAAATGAAAAGGGATGGACCAAGGAGTTAAACCGGGTGAGCTTTAATGGAGCACCTGCTAAATATGATATCCGCACTTGGAGTCCAGACCATACGAAGATGGGCAAGGGGATTACGCTCACTAATGAAGAATTCCAAGTTCTGTTAGATGCATTTAAACAGTAATGGACAGAGTAAGAAAGAGAGTGGGACAGAAATCGGTCATTCGTTAGAATTCGATTTCGTCGTTCCACCTCCGCACAGTTGAGTGTGGCTGTGAAAGCTGATGAAATCAGCCTAGTAGAGCCCACTCAACCACTGCGTCTTGCTCGACAATCCAAAGACAATTGAGAGGCTAGGACTTTTGTCCTAGCCTCTTTTTTGATGCTTTCTATAATTATAGCTTGAAACTATATCCTATTCAAGAAAACAAGATTAAGGCAAATCATTGTGGATGTTGACATTGACTGTTATAATAACCTTATTCGTTTATTTCATGTCGCACTTATAGGAAAGGAACCCTTATGTCAGATTTACTTAGTATTTACAAAGAATTACAAGCTAAAAAATGGGTGGACTTGAGTCACCAAATCAATGCAGAAAGTCCTCACTTTCCAGCTCTTCCCGCCTTGCAACAAGAAGACCTCTTCACACTAAAAGATGGCTTCCATGTCCAAAAATTTACAGTAGTTGGTCAATACGGAACGCATATCGATGCACCGATTCACTTTGTAGAAGGAGGCCGTTGGTTGGATGAGATTGATCTCAAGGATCTCCTCTTGCCACTTTATGTCATCGACAAATCGAAAGAAGTTTCAGCCAATCCAAACTTTATCTTGAGCAAACAAGATATTTTGGATTTCGAAGCAGAGCATGGACAAATTGCAGAAGGAGCTTTTGTCGCCTTCCGTAGTGATTGGTCCAAACGTTGGCCAGATCAAGATGCTATGCGCAACCTAGATGAAAATGGGGTTCAACAAAGTCCAGGATGGAGTCGTGAAGCTTTGGAATTCTTGATCCATGAACGCCATGTTAAGGCTGTGGGTCATGAGACCTTCGATACAGACGCGGGTATTCCTGCTGCAGAGCATGGCTTGGTCAATGAATACTACCTTTTGGAACAAAATATCTACCAAGTAGAAGTCTTGAACCACTTGGATCAAGTACCAGCAGTAGGTGCCTTGATTTCAATTGCCTTCCCTCACTGGGATAAGGCAACTGGTTCACCTGTTCGTGCCATTGCTATCTTGCCATAAGAAGACACAGAGGCTGGGACAAAAGTCCTAGCCTCTCAATTGTCTTTGGATTGTCGAGCAAGACGCAGTGGTTGAGTGGGCTCTACTAGGCTGATTTCATCAGCTTTTACAGCCCCACTCAACTGTGCGGAGGTGGGACGACGAAATCGAATTCTAACGAATGACCGATTTCTGTCCCACTCTCTTTTTTATATGATTTATTAAAAGCATGACTAGTGAAGCTAGCTTTCATTCTTTCGAAAGCTCTTATCTTACAAAAATGTAAGGTAATCAAGTTAAAATGAAAGATTAGACTATGGTAGCTCCAGTGATGATCAGTTAAAATTTAAACATCAGAAAAGGCTTGTTAAACAAACCTTTTCTGATATTAGCGCATGGTAACGAATTCTTCGGAACCGGTTGGATGGATGGCGACAGTGGCATCGAAATCGGCTTTTGTCGCTCCCATTTTGATGGCAACGGCAAATCCTTGAATCATTTCGTCTACACCATATCCAAGACCATGAAGGCCGACGACGGTTTCTTTTGGTCCTGCAGTGATGAGTTTAAATTTAGCCAGCTGACGATGTTGGGTCACAGCTGAATACATAGAGGCGAAACTAGAAGTGTAGACCTTGATAGCTTCTTTTCCATATTGTTTTTCGGCTTCTTCTTGAGTGAGACCGACTGTACCAATAGCGGGATGAGAGAAGACAACGGTAGGAATGGTTGAATAGTCCATTTTAGCATCGGTTTTTCCATTAAAGAGACGTTCGGATAGGGTACGCCCTGCCTTGATAGCGACAGGGGTTAATTCTTTTTCTCCTGTGACGTCCCCAAGAGCATAGATGCCAGGGACAACGGTATTTTGGTATTCATCTACTGCAATGAATCCTTTTTCATTTAAGGTGACACCTGCAGCTTCTAGATGGAGGTCCTGAACGTTTGGTTTTCGGCCGGTCGCCCAGATAATATGATCAGCAACAAAAGATGTTTGGTCTTCGAAATAGACACGGATTTGACCATTTTCTTCCTTTGTGAGTTGAACAGGAACCTTGTGAGGATGGAGGGACAATCCTTGTTTGTCCATCTCCTCCATTAAGCCATCGACAATGTAAGAATCAAACTTTCTTAAGGGACGATCACCGCGAACGAAGAGATCTGTCTGAACACCAAGGGCATGGAGGACACCGGCTAGTTCTACCGCAATGTAACCAGCTCCAATAATGGCAACTGATTTTGGTAGTTCTTCCCAAGCAAAGACATCGTCAGAGGTTTCTCCTAGGTCTGCTCCAGGTAGATCTGGGACGTAAGCATGGGCACCTGTAGCGATAACAATGTGTTTAGCCTTGATGGTTTCCCCGTTGACTTCAACCGTATGGGCGTCGATAAAGCGAGCGCGACCTTGGATATATTCCACACCATTTCGTTTAAAACTGCCGTCATAAGACGAACGAGCCCGATCAATATAGGCTTCGCGATTTTTTCTTAATGTCGCAAAATCAAAATTGGTCTGTTCAGAAGTAAACCCATAATCTGGACCGTAATCACGAATGGCTTCAGCAATTTGGGCGCCATACCACATAATTTTTTTAGGGACACATCCTTTGTTGACACAGGTTCCACCTAGTTGCTTTTCTTCAATAACAGCAGCGCGGGCTCCATGTTCTCCAGCACGGTTCATAGTAGCAATCCCTCCGCTACCTCCACCAATGGAGATAATATCAAATTCTTTCATGGTTAATACTCCTTTGTTGATTTACACCTTCATTGTAACAACATAGGTTACAAAAATCAAGAAATTGCCATCGTTGAATAGGAGGAGAAAACAAGATAGCAAAAAAAACTTGCAAAACAGATGATTTTGAATTGAAAAATGAGGAAATATGATATACTAAACTTATAATTTGAAACGCTTTCGAATACTGGAGGAAAGAAATGAAAAAATTTAAAAAATGGCAAATCGTTACAGCTACAGGCGCTGCACTAGCAGTCCTAGGAATCGGGAGCTGGCTTGCTTTTGGAAGATCTAGCAATGGTCCTGAGGAGTTGGTGGATATGACTCCTATGGTTCAAACAGTCAAAGAAGGTTCCATTGCTTCATCAGTATTGTTGACGGGGAAAGTCACTGCCAATCAGGAGCAATATATCTACTTTGACGGAACGAAAGGAGATTTGCAATCCATCTTAGTGAATGTTGGGGATCAAGTGACTGCTGGACAAGCCATTGTTCAATATAGCAGTACAGAAGCGCAATCTGCCTATGATGCCGCTGTTCGTGCAGTTAATAAAGCGGATCGTCAATTAAACGATCTCTTGACCAATGGGGTGACGATTGATACAACAGGGGATGAGGAAGCAGATAGCAGCTCAGCCTCTCAAGCTCAACGATCTTTGGATACTCAAGTGGGTGATTTACGCGATGCCCGTGCAGATGCTGTAGCCAATATGGAAAAAGCCAAGGCCTTATTGGATGCTACAACCGTAAAAAGTAGTACAGATGGGACAGTTGTAGAAGTTAATAAGGATGTTTCAAAATCAACAACAGGAACCAACCAAACTCTTGTTCATATCGTCAGCAATGGAAACCTTCAAGTAAAAGGAGAGTTGTCTGAATATAATCTAGCCAACATTTCAGTTGGCCAGGAAGTGACCTTAACCTCCAAGGTCTATCCTGGGAAAAAATGGACTGGAAAGATTAGCTATGTAGCTAACTATCCGACGGATGCAGGTCAGGCAGGTGCAAGTGCTGCAGGTTCTGGACAAGGAACAGGAGGAGCCAAATATCCGTTTACTGTAGATATTACGAGTGAGATCGGCGATTTGAAACAAGGTTTCTCTGTCAATATTGAAGTAAAAAGTTCAACCATCCATCCTTTAGTTCCTGTGACAAGTGTCCTATCGGATGGCGAGCAAAGCTATGTTTGGACCATTGAAGCTGGTAAGGCTAAAAAAGTTATGGTTACCTTAGGAAATGCAGATGCAGAAAATCAGGAAGTCTTATCTGGCTTGAAGAAAGATGCGCAAGTGATCATCAACCCTTCTGGAGATTTGGAAGATGGGAAAGAGGTCGGAAAATATGACAAAATTGATTGAGCTGAAAAATATCAATAAAAGTTATAAAAATGGAGATCAAACCTTACAGGTATTAAAGGATATCCATTTAGAAGTAGAAGAGGGAGAATTTCTAGCCATTATGGGACCTTCTGGTTCTGGGAAATCTACTCTAATGAATATTATTGGCCTTCTCGATCGTCCGACTAGTGGTGAGTACAGATTAGAAGGGGAAGAGGTTGGGAACCTCAGTGAGAAGAAGTTGGCTCAGGTTCGCAATGAGCAAATTGGCTTTGTCTTTCAACAATTTTTTCTCCTATCAAAACTCAATGCCTTTCAAAATGTCGAGCTCCCTTTGATTTATGCAGGAGTGAATCCTTCCAAACGAAAGGAATTAGCCGAACAGTTTTTAAAGAAAGTTGAGCTCGATACGCGGATGCACCACCTTCCTTCTGAATTGTCCGGAGGGCAAAAACAACGGGTGGCCATTGCTCGGGCTTTGGTGAATCATCCTTCTATTATCTTAGCGGATGAACCAACAGGAGCTCTTGATTCCAAAACCGGCGAACAAATTATGGAGCTTTTGACAGCACTCAATCAAGAAGGGAAAACCATCATCATGGTAACCCACGAAACGGAGATTGCTGCCTATGCCAAACGTCAGATTGTCATTCGAGATGGAGTGATATCATCGGATAGTCGCAATGAAAGGAGGACCTGATGCAGAACTGGAAATTCGCCATTAGTTCCATTATGGGACATAAAATGAGATCTTTCTTAACCATGGTAGGGATTATTATCGGGGTTGCCTCAGTCGTTGTCATCATGGCTCTCGGAGATGGGATGAAAGCTGGAGTGACCAAGACCTTTACTAAGGATCAACAGTATGTTCAGATTTCTTATTCCGCCCGAAAGAGTGGCTACATGACTGGTTTTAATCTTGGCCCAGAACCTGTCTCAGAAGAAGGCGGCGCTGAAGGTGGTGGGGAAGGTGGCGTCGCAAGTGAAGAAGACCAAGGAATGTCACCACCAGCTGGCTATGGAGAGGAAACTAGCGAAGATGTTGATAATCCAATCCTTGAAACCCCTCCTGTTGTCCAAGAAGAATGGGTCAAAGAACTGACCAAGATTCCTGGGGTTGATGGCTACTATGTTGGTAATACAGCCAATGCTACTATCTCCTTTCAGAAGAAAAAATCTGAAGGGGTGAATATTATGGGAGTCAATGATACCTATTTCTCTGTTAGAAAATTTGAATTGGTTTCAGGAAGAAAACTAAATGCCTCAGATTACCAGAGTTTTTCTCGGGTCATCATGCTGGATGAAGGCTTAGCTTCGACCTTGTTTGGAACGGAAAGTGCTCTCAACCAAGTGGTTGCTGTCGGAGACAATAACTATCGGGTGGTAGGAATCTTCAAGGATCCAAATGCTGGATCTGCATTATATGGGGCTTCTTCTGGAGGAAGTGCCTTGATGGCTAATACCCAAGTAGCTTCAGAATTTGGAACAGAAGAAATTTCCACTATTGTGGTGCATATTCCTGATGTCAAACAGATTAAATCAACTGGAATCGAAGCAGCGAAAAAATTAACCGAGCTATCAGGAGTTCGCCAAGGGGAGTTCCAAATTTTTAATATGGATAGTCTCTTAGAGCAGACCAATCAAATGCTCAGTATTATGACAACAGTCATTGGTGCGATTGCAGGAATTTCCCTTCTCGTTGGTGGGATTGGGGTCATGAATATCATGTTGGTTTCTGTGACTGAGCGGACACGTGAAATCGGTCTAAGAAAAGCACTTGGAGCTACTCGTAGCAAAATCTTGATTCAATTCCTCATCGAATCAATGGTCTTGACCATGATGGGAGGAATTCTCGGTTTGGGATTGGCCTATGGTGTCAATGCTCTCATCGCCACAGCTGCTGCAGGTGCTCTAGAAGGGCCTCCAGTCGTCTCCATGTCAGTGGCTATTGGAAGTATCATCTTCTCAGCTTGTGTCGGAATTATCTTTGGTATCCTACCAGCTAGCAAGGCATCAAAACTAGACCCAATTGAAGCCCTACGCTATGAATAAGGTAGAATGACTTGAATGATGGATTGGGACAATCGTCGTGTTCCCTTCTGAAATCTAGGAATGTGATAGGAAAGGTAGCAAACTCCCTTTCCTTCCATTCCTTTTTTCATTTTTCCTGCTCAAGAATAGTGTATTTCCCCGGTAAATATGATAAAATAGGGGAGAATAACTTAGGAGGTTCCAAATGACTACTGAACATATGGAAGAATTAAATGACCAGCAGATTGTCCGTCGCGAAAAAATGGCGGCCCTTCGTGAACAAGGAATCGACCCATTTGGAAAGCGATTCGAACGTACTGCTGATTCTGGTCAATTAAAAGAAAAATATTCAGAATTAGATAAAGAACAACTTCATGACTTGAACGAGACAGCTATTATTGCAGGCCGTCTCGTGACCAAACGTGGAAAAGGGAAGGTTGGTTTTGCCCACCTTCAAGACCGTGAAGGTCAAATCCAAATTTACGTTCGTAAAGACGCGGTTGGTGAAGAGAATTATGAAATTTTCAAAAAGGCCGACCTTGGAGATTTCCTTGGTGTAGAAGGAGAAGTGATGCGGACAGACATGGGTGAGCTTTCAATCAAAGCTACTCACATCACTCATTTATCTAAAGCCCTTCGTCCCTTGCCTGAAAAATTCCATGGGCTTTCAGATGTGGAAACCATCTACCGCAAACGCTACTTGGACTTGATTTCTAACCGTGAAAGCTTTAACCGCTTTGTAACTCGTTCAAAAATCATTTCAGAAATCCGTCGTTACTTGGATGGTCAAGGCTTCCTTGAGGTAGAAACACCTGTCCTTCACAACGAAGCTGGTGGAGCATCTGCGCGTCCATTTATCACTCACCACAATGCCCAAAACATTGATATGGTCCTTCGGATTGCGACTGAGCTTCACTTGAAGCGCTTGATCGTTGGTGGAATGGAACGCGTCTATGAAATCGGACGTATCTTCCGTAATGAAGGAATGGATGCTACCCACAACCCTGAATTCACATCAATCGAAGTCTACCAAGCCTATGCTGACTACCAAGATATTATGGACTTGACAGAAGGCATTATCCAACACGCTGCTAAAGCCATTCATGGGGATGGTCCAGTTAACTACCAAGGAACTGAAATCAAGATCAATGAACCCTTTAAACGGGTTCACATGGTGGATGCCATCAAGGAAATTGCTGGCGTTGATTTCTGGAAGGAAATGAGCTTTGAAGAAGCAGTAGCCCTTGCCAAAGAAAAACATGTGCCAGTTGAAAAACACTACACTGAAGTAGGTCACATCATCAATGCCTTCTTCGAAGAATATGTGGAAGAAACCTTGACACAACCAACCTTTGTCTATGGACACCCTGTAGCTGTATCTCCATTGGCCAAGAAGAATGATGAAGATCCTCGTTTCACGGATCGTTTTGAGCTCTTCATCATGACCAAGGAATATGCCAATGCCTTTACAGAATTGAACGACCCAATCGACCAATTGGAACGCTTCAAAGCGCAGGCACGCGCCAAAGAATTGGGAGACGATGAAGCGACTGGTATTGACTACGACTATATTGAAGCTCTTGAATATGGTATGCCACCAACAGGAGGACTCGGAATCGGTATCGACCGTCTCTGCATGCTCCTTACTGACACAACTACTATTCGGGATGTTCTTCTCTTCCCAACTATGAAATAAGATAAAAGAAAACACTGATCGCAAGATCAGTGTTTTTTAGTCTTCCAAATAAGAGGTGTCATTCCAAGTTTCTAAGTGATAGTGCTCAAAATCATCTGTTGTCAAAATGGTCACACTGGCATTATTGAGGCCACCGTTTTTACGGAGTTCCTCTGGTTTATAGCCAAGTAGGGTCCGAATGGAAGCTGTTAAATTCGCCCCATGTCCAACGATAAGAACGGTATCGAACTCTTTTCCTTTCAGGCTTTTCACAAAATCACAGGTACGCTTGGTTGTTTCAGAAACGGATTCTGCCTCAAATAGGTCGTGATGGAATTGTGATAGATCGTGTCGGAAAGCCTTCATTTCCTCAGGATAGAAAGCTTTCAACTCCACAATTTTTCCACCTTCTAGCCTACCAAGCTGCCATTCCCGTAGAGCAGGAGTCTCTTGGAGGGAGATGGGATGCTGATTTTGTTTGAGGATGATTTGAGCAGTATGGACAGCTCTTGGCAAGTCGCTTGCATAAGCTGCATCAAAGCATGTTTGAGATAGATGCTGACCCAAGGCTTTCAACTGCTGGATGGAAGATTCTAAAAGCGGGGAGTCGCCATTTGCCCCTTGAATACGGCCTTCCTCGTTCCACTCCGTGCGTCCATGACGGACAAAATATAGTTTCATAGTGGTTTTATCCTTTACTCGACCAAGTCCTCAAAGCTAGCCTTGACAAAATCAGCTAAGTCTTGCGCCTTGATTTGAATACTGTGACCAACTTCACCTGCAGAGACAATCATCTGATCAAGTTGCAAGGCAGATTGGTCAATGAAAATGGGGTAGTTGTGTTTTTGTCGAATGCCAACAGGATTATTGGCCCCGTGAACATAGCCTGTTGTTTTTTCTAAATCTTTCTGTGGAATCATACTGACTTTTTTATTGCCAGATAGTTTGGCCAATTTTTTCTCTGACAAGTGGGCAGAGATGGGAACAATTCCGATAACAGGACCAGTTTTATCACCTGTAAGGGCCAATGTCTTATAAATTTGCTCAGTCCTAATTCCTTCTGGAATCATTCCTTCAAGGGCATTGATTTGTAATCCCATATGGGGGATTTTTGCTTTTTGTAAAATTTGTTCAACCAATGTTTTTTTTACTTTTTGTTTTTTTGCCATCTCACTATTGTCTTTCTCTAAATTTCCTAATATTATATCATACTCTTTGAGTTGCAGTTTAAGAGAAAAAGAGGCAGAGGCCTCTTTTAATTCTTTTCTACTGTGAATAGTTTTCGGTAGATTTTTTCTTGATCTTGTGTGGGTGCAATCTGGTTCAAGTCCAAGTAGTGGGTGAAGCCATTCAATTGCCCTTGAGAGGTGTACTGGTGAAGATCATACTCATCATCAGTAGATGGCGCCGCATTGTAATAGCCATCATCATAACCATAAGTTGGAATCCAGAGGGCGGTAAATTTATCAGTGGAGATACTATGTTCTTCCATGAAATAGGTCCCAATATAGATTCCGATATTTTTGGCTCCCAATGATGCTAGCTTGGCACGGAAGGCTTCCACTCCAGCGTTCATATCACCCATGGTTTTTTCTTCTACATCCAGCCAATAATAGGTTGGTTTGTATTTTTTGGATGCCTGATAGAACTCTTCTGCTTCCTTTTCCATTTCTTTCTTGTCCTTGGCAGCTACGTAAGCATATACCGCAACTGGAATATCTCGTTTTTGAAACTCTTTAATATGAGTTTCGTATGATTTGTCTATTCCATTTAAATAAGTCGCAGCATTTTCTTTTTTAGCTTGAGCGCCACTATGAACGCGAACAATGACTCCAGAAACATTCTGTGCTAAGAGATCATAATCAATCTCGCTTGGTAATTGCCAACCAGAGATGTCAATAATTGGTCGATTCAAAAATTCTTGATCTAGTTCTTCTACTGAGTCAGAAGAAGAACTAGATGGGACTTTTGATTGATTGGTTTTCTTTGCCTCTTGTGTAGTCTTGCTTCTAGCAAGTTGATTCCTTTGAATATCTGCTACTGTTTTAGAAATGAGCAGAAAGGAAAAGATGCTTAGGAAAAAGACGAAGAGGACAATTGGTTTAATCCTTTTTCTCATACAGAATCATTTTACCGCAAAAGATGGAAAAAGGCAAAACAAAGAGTCTGAAAGCACAAAAACAAACGATTGTCGTAAAGATGCGGATTACTTTTTTGGACTAAGCTAGTAGGAGGAATAAAAAAGGGCTAGACTGATCTGATTAATCCTCTATGACAGGTGAAAACCGAATCTTATTTGGTATTTCCTTTTTTTTACTATTGAAAGGTGATATAATGAAGACTGAAAATTAGAAGTATGGGTGTTACATGAAATTAGAAAAACGTCATTTTTTAAACTATTCAATCCTGATTCCGTACCTCCTTTTGTCAATATTAGGATTGATTATTGTCTACTCGACAACGAGTGCATTAGCCATCCAAAAAGGAGTTAGTCCTTTTGGGATGATCAAAAGCCAGGGAATCTTTTTTGTTCTGAGTTTGGTTACCATTCTCTTTATCTATAAGGTGAAATTGAATAACCTTAAGAAAAAGGCTTTCATTGGGATTGTTATCATTGCGGAGACGATCCTTCTCTTGCTATCGCGTTTTATCACAGACACGGTGAATGGGGCGCATGGGTGGTTGAATTTTGGAGGTTTCTCTATTCAGCCAGCTGAGTACTTGAAAATTATCCTAGTTTGGTATTTGGCCTTAGTTTTCTCTAAAAAGCAAGAAGAGATTCAGCAATATGATTACCAGGCACTTACCCATAATCAATGGATTCCTCGTGATTTGGCAGATTGGCGTTGGATGGTGCTCTTCTTGATCGCTATTGTAGTCATCATGCCAGACTTAGGAAATGCGACCATTCTTGCACTGACAACCTTAATTATGATTAGTGCAAGTGGGATAGCTTACCGCTGGTTCTCAAGTCTATTAGCTATCCTAGTGGGGGGATCGACTGTTCTCCTTTATTCCATCAAGTTAATTGGGGTTGAGAGATTTTCTAAAATCCCTGTCTTTGGATATGTAGCGAAACGTTTCAGTGCTTTTTATAATCCCTTTAATGATTTATCAGATTCTGGACACCAATTGGCCAATTCCTATTACGCCATGAGTAATGGGGGCTGGTTTGGCTTAGGGCTTGGAAATTCGATTGAAAAGCAAGGGTATTTGCCAGAAGCACATACAGACTTTGTCTTTTCGATCGTCATTGAAGAACTTGGTTTTGTGGGAGCTAGTCTCATCTTAGCCTTGTTGTTCTTCTTAATTTTGCGTATTATTCTTGTGGGGATACGGGCAAGAGATCCATTTAATTCGATGATGGCCATCGGTATAGGAGGGATGCTTCTGACTCAAACCTTTATTAATATTGGTGGGATTTCTGGGTTGATTCCTTCGACAGGGGTGACCTTCCCCTTCCTATCACAAGGAGGAAATAGTTTGTGGGTCTTATCTATTGCGATTGCCCTTGTCTTGAATATTGATGCGAGTGAAAAGCGCGCCCTAGCTACTCAAGAGGCCCCTTCTTACGAGAAGCCTCAGAAAATCCAAAGCTATTACTAAACCGGAGTGAGTAAAGAAAGGAGTTATCATGACTTTACAAAAACTAGAGAGCTATACCAACAAAGAGATTATCAAAGAAGAAGTTGAGATTTTAACCACTATTTTAGAAGACATTGCTAAAAATTTGGTGAGTCCAGAAACCTTTGATAAGATTCTTGAATTGAAAAAACTATCTGTCTCAAAAGACTATTTAAAATTGGATCAAATTGTTAGAGAGCTATCAAATGAAGAGATGATCGTGATTTCTCGATACTTTGCCATTCTCCCCTTATTGATTAATATCTCTGAAGATGTCGATTTGGCTTTTGAAATCAATCATCAGAATAATGTGGGACAGGACTATCTAGGAAAACTATCGTCAACCATCCGCCAGGTGGCTGAGACTGAAAATGCTCAGGAAATTTTGGAACGCCTCAACGTGGTACCAGTATTGACAGCTCATCCTACCCAAGTGCAACGGAAAACCATGTTGGACCTAACCACTCAGATTCACAGCCTTTTGCGCCAACATCGGGATGTGAAAGCAGGCTTGATGAACGAGACCAAATGGTACAATAATTTGCGTCGAAACATTGAAATTATGATGCAAACCGATATGATCCGTGAAAAGAAACTCAAGGTAACAAATGAGATTACCAATGTCATGGAATACTATAATAGTTCCTTCCTTCAGGCTGTTCCTAACTTAATGTTGGAATACAAACGTCTTGCCAAGGAGCAAGGGATCGAGTTACAGCAACCTAAACCGATTACGATGGGAATGTGGATTGGTGGAGACCGGGATGGGAATCCTTTTGTAACTGCTGAGACCTTGAAGCGATCAGCTACCATTCAAAGTGAAGTTATTCTAAACTACTATATTCAGAAAATATCTAGCCTATATCGGAATTTCTCCCTTTCTACCAATCTTTCAAAAACCAGTCAAGCGGTTGAAGAGATGGCGGCCCGTTCGAGTGATACCTCTGTCTTTAGAGAGAAGGAACCCTACCGTCGAGCCTTCCATTATATTCAATCCAAATTGGTCCAAACCTTATTGAATATTAAGGAATGGTCAGTAGTTGGCTCAACAGTAGATGAGCGCCATCCGATTGAACGTCTTCTCGGTGCTCACACCCATCAACAAGGAGTGGTTTCCGATTATATCGGTACCCGTATCAGTGGTGCTATCCAAGAGTTGGCAGAAGATCGTCCTCCTTATTACGAAACAGTTGAAGAATTTAAACAGGATTTGACCCTGATTCAAGAATCATTGATTGAAAATAAGGCAGAGGCTTTAATCTCAGGTGAGTTTGCTGAGTTATTAGAAGCAGTAGAGGTCTTTGGTTTCTTCTTGGCTTCGATTGACATGCGTCAAGATTCGAGTGTTCATGAAGCCTGTGTGGCAGAACTATTAAAAGAAGCAGGGATTAATGATCACTACAGTGATTTGTCAGAAGACGAAAAGTGCGAGTTGCTGTTACAAGAGTTGTTAGAAGATCCTCGGATTTTATCTGCTACCCATGCAGAAAAATCAGAATTGCTTGAGAAAGAATTAGCTATTTTCCAAACAGCGCGTGAATTAAAAGACCGCTTAGGAGAAGATGTCATTCGTCAAACCATTATTTCTCATGCAACCAGTGTATCGGATATGCTTGAGTTGGCCATCATGTTGAAAGAAGTGGGACTGATTGACAAGGAAAGCGCACGTGTGCAAATTGTTCCTCTCTTTGAGACGATCGAAGACTTGGACCAATCTGAAGATACGATGAGAAAGTATCTGTCACTTCCAATTGCTAAACGCTGGATTGCTTCTAAGAACAACTACCAAGAAATTATGCTTGGATACTCAGATAGTAATAAAGACGGTGGTTATCTATCTTCTTGTTGGACTCTTTATAAGGCCCAACAACAATTAACAGCGATTGGCGACGAATTTGGTGTCAAGATCACCTTCTTCCATGGCCGTGGTGGAACGGTTGGTCGTGGTGGTGGCCCAACCTATGAAGCTATCACCTCACAACCATTGAGATCCATCAATGATCGAATTCGTTTGACTGAGCAAGGTGAGGTCATTGGCAACAAATATGGGAATAAGGATGCAGCTTATTACAACTTAGAAATGTTGGTCTCTGCAACGATTAACCGGATGATTGCTAAGAAGAAGAGTGAAAAGAGCATGTCCGACCAGTACAATGAGATTATGGATCAGATTGTCAATCGTAGCTACGATATTTATCGTGAACTGGTTTTTGGCAATGAACATTTCTATGATTACTTCTTCGAATCCAGTCCAATTAAGGCCATTTCTAGTTTCAATATTGGTTCGCGTCCAGCAGCCCGTAAGACCATCAAAGAAATCGGTGGCTTGCGTGCCATTCCTTGGGTCTTCTCATGGTCACAGAGCCGCGTGATGTTCCCTGGCTGGTACGGTGTAGGGTCCAGTTTTAAAGAATTTATTGATGCAGACCCTGAAAACATTGAAACCTTGCGTTATATGTACCAAAAATGGCCATTCTTCAAGTCTCTTCTTTCAAACGTAGATATGGTGCTCTCAAAAGCCAATATGAACATCGCATTTGAATATGCCAAGCTGTGTGAAGAAGAGGAAGTTCGTGATATCTTCAATATTATCCTGGATGAATGGCAACTGACCAAGGATGTTATTTTACAAATTGAAGGGCATGATGAACTCTTAGCTGAGAACCCTTATCTAAAAGATAGTTTAGATTATCGTATGCCATACTTTAATGTTCTGAACTATATCCAATTAGAATTAATTAAACGCCAAAGACGTGGTGAATTGCCTGCAGATCAGGACAAGTTGATTCATATCACAATCAATGGTGTCGCGACAGGATTGCGTAATTCTGGTTAATCGTGAACCCTAAAAACCAATCTCAATTAGAGGGATTGGTTTTTTACTGGAATAAATTGGAAATGTTTGTGAAAAAACAGAAAATAGGAGAGAAATAATGAAATAACTAGCTGTTTGTTTCAAAGAAGTAATGGAAGTATAAATTCACAAACTTCCATTTGGACAAATTCATTTAAGAAAAAAGAAATAAGAAAAAAAGCTAGTAAAACACTTGCAATTTAGACGAAATTTGATAAAATAGTAAGGAAAGTTAGACTGTATTGCCTACTGTCTATCTATAAAATATATTTTATTGGAGGCTTTTACTCAAATGGCAAAAGAAAAATACGATCGTAGTAAACCACACGTTAACATTGGTACTATCGGACACGTTGACCACGGTAAAACTACCCTAACTGCAGCTATCACAACTGTTTTGGCACGTCGCTTGCCTTCATCAGTTAACCAACCAAAAGACTATGCGTCTATCGATGCTGCTCCAGAAGAACGCGAACGCGGTATCACCATCAACACTGCGCACGTTGAGTACGAAACTGAAAAACGTCACTATGCTCACATCGACGCTCCAGGACACGCGGACTACGTTAAAAACATGATCACTGGTGCTGCCCAAATGGACGGAGCTATCCTTGTAGTAGCTTCTACAGATGGACCAATGCCACAAACTCGTGAGCACATCCTTCTTTCACGTCAGGTTGGTGTTAAACACTTGATCGTCTTCATGAACAAAGTTGACTTGGTTGACGATGAAGAATTGCTTGAATTGGTTGAAATGGAAATCCGTGACCTTCTTTCAGAATACGATTTCCCAGGTGATGACCTTCCAGTTATCCAAGGTTCAGCTCTTAAAGCTCTTGAAGGTGATTCTAAATACGAAGACATCATCATGGACTTGATGAACACTGTTGATGAGTACATCCCAGAACCAGAACGCGATACTGACAAACCATTGCTTCTTCCAGTCGAAGACGTATTCTCAATCACTGGACGTGGTACTGTAGCATCAGGACGTATCGACCGTGGTATCGTTAAAGTCAACGACGAAATCGAAATCGTTGGTATTAAAGAAAAAATCCAAAAAGCGGTTGTTACTGGTGTTGAAATGTTCCGTAAACAACTTGACGAAGGTCTTGCAGGGGACAACGTTGGTGTGCTTCTTCGTGGTATCCAACGTGATGAAATCGAACGTGGACAAGTTATTGCTAAACCAGGTTCAATCAACCCTCACACTAAATTCAAAGGTGAAGTTTATATCCTTACTAAAGAAGAAGGTGGACGTCACACTCCATTCTTCAACAACTACCGTCCACAGTTCTACTTCCGTACAACTGACGTAACTGGATCTATCGAACTTCCTGCTGGAACTGAAATGGTAATGCCTGGTGATAACGTGACTATCGACGTTGAGTTGATCCACCCAATTGCCGTTGAAAAAGGTACTACATTCTCTATCCGTGAAGGTGGACGTACTGTTGGTTCAGGTATGGTTACTGAAATCGAAGCTTAATTCGATCTAGTTCCCAGATTAACAATTATATAGACAGACAAAAAACCCCGTGAAGACGGGGTTTTTATTATGCTAAAAAGCAAAATGATCTTGTGCAACCTTTCATTATGACGAAAATTATGGTAAAATAGGTTATATAAAATTAGAAAAACGAGGTGTGTGAAATGTCACGTAAACCATTTATTGCTGGTAACTGGAAAATGAACAAAAACCCAGAAGAAGCAAAAGCATTCGTTGAAGCTGTAGCATCAAAACTTCCTTCATCTGACCTTGTTGAAGCTGGGATTGCAGCTCCTGCCCTTGATTTGACAACTGTTCTTGCTGCGGCTAAAGGTTCAAACCTTAAAGTTGCTGCTCAAAACTGTTACTTTGAAAACGCTGGTGCCTTCACTGGTGAAACTAGCCCACAAGTTTTGAAAGAAATCGGTACTGATTACGTCGTGATCGGTCACTCAGAACGTCGTGACTACTTCCATGAAACTGATGAAGATATCAACAAAAAAGCAAAAGCAATCTTTGCTAATGGTTTGCTTCCAATCATCTGTTGTGGTGAGAGCCTTGAAACTTACGAAGCAGGAAAAGCTGCTGAATTCGTAGGTGCTCAAGTATCTGCGGCTTTGGCTGGATTGACAGCTGAGCAAGTTGCTGCATCTGTAATCGCTTATGAGCCAATCTGGGCTATCGGTACTGGTAAATCAGCTTCACAAGACGACGCACAAAAAATGTGTAAAGTGGTTCGTGACGTTGTAGCAGCTGACTTTGGTCAAGAAGTAGCTGATAAAGTACGTGTTCAATACGGAGGTTCAGTGAAACCTGAAAACGTTGCAGAATACATGGCTTGTCCAGATGTTGATGGAGCTCTTGTTGGTGGTGCATCACTTGATCCAGAAAGCTTCTTGGCATTGTTGAACTTCGTAAACTAATGCAGAATAAAAAAGGCGAGGGACTTCTCGTCTTTTTCATATGAAAAAACCAGCTAGAAGGCTGGTTTTTTTTATGAACGTCCTAAGATTCGTTTGATCAAGGACAAGGTTTTAAATTTCAGAGGATTTGGGTAATATCGGAAGGTTCCCATCTTACGGACAATATATCCGTTGAAGTTTTGTTTGAAACGAAGAACACCGTCTGAGCCGTCAAAGATTCCTTGAATGCCTAGGAAATTGTATAAGGTGATTCCTTTTTCTAGTGCGCGCTTCATTGCATGGTATTGAATCAAGAAGGCGGCAGAAAATTTCTGATATTTGGTATACGAACCACCAAATAAATAGGTCACTTCTGATGGATTATAGATGATGAGGGCGCAGGCCAAAGGAACAGTTTCAGCAGTTTCATCAGCCAAGGTCTCTCGGACAATTGTCTTTTGTTTCTCTAATTTTTGTAGCTGTTGCTCATATTGTTTAGATGAAGGATTTAGTAAGGAAATCTTCTGGTCTAAGTAAGCAAGTGCATCAGTTGTATTGATTTCAGCAATGAGAAATTCTGCATTATCCTTAAAGGTATCATAGAGATCGTAGTAGTAGTCTAGACTCTTGTCTTCAAATCCTTGACGTTTTCCAGTTTCTTCAATAATTTTTTTAAACTGAGGGATCTCATCTCTACTAATATTTCGGATGGAAATGTCATAGTTAAGGGCAGTCGTAATATTACGGCTACAGTTTTTGTTGAAGGATTTTAGGAGAGATTTCGCATCATAATCAGTTAGGTCTTTCAGATAATGCCAAACAGGTTCTCCTCCTGGATAGCCTACTTGTAAGCCATCAAATTGATAGCCAAGATCCAGTAATGAATGGAGAAGTTGTTTTTGCTCTTCTTCGGTCGGGTTTCCATTGCTATCGAAAACTTGATAGTGGTCATAAGGTTTTAAAATAAATTCGATACCACCATTTTCTTTTACATAATCCTGCAATGCTTCGTAAAAATCTGGTAGGTAGCGAGCATCCGTCACGATTGGTCCACTATTGATTTCGTAATGCAAGCCTCCCGTCATGGGTAGGCTATATAAAATGGCAGAGATAGCTAATGTTCCTTGCTCTTCCCATCCAATATATTGAATAGTTGCGCCTCTTTTTTGAAGCAAATCAGCCATTTCAATACTCTGTAAAAAAGAGTGATTGGAAGTAGTGAGAGAGTGTTGGTAAAATTCTTCCCTACTAATAATATTGAATGTCATAGGTCACCTTACTGTTTATTTCTTAGTTTTTTTCGTAATTGATAGGCTTTGTTAACAAGGGGATAAAGAATACTTGTTGGGAGGTTGAATTCGCCAACAAATTCTTCGATCATTGGATTAAATTTTGACTTGAAGTGGTAGAGTCCTCCATCTAAATGGTTCTCAACTCCTCCCATATTTTGCCAATCAGCTCCACGGTCAAAGGCATGCTGGGCTGTTTCATACCAAGTCAAAATAGCTGGTTGATAACGGCGGAAGTTCTCATCCATCCCTGCATAGACATTCTCTGAAGTGCCTCCAAATTCAAGAGTCAAGGTTCCAGAAAGAGAAACGATTTCTTGGCCGTCTTTTAGCTCTTGATTGAGAAATTGGATTTCTTCTTCCAAACGTTCTTTTTCTTGACGGTTGTTGTCAATCTTGCCTGGTTTTGTTTTTTCGTTAAAACGACTAGCTTCTGCTTGATTTTTTTCCAGTTGCTCTTTGAGTGAAGCAAGGCGTTGAGCCAAGTTAATTCTTGATAGAGTGATGTAAGATTGTCCTGCATAGGTTGTTAGCAGTTTCTCATAATAGTCTTTTCCACGAAGATGGATACCTTTACGAGCCTCTGTTTTTTTCATTAGAGCTGCAAATTCGTCTAAGAGTTCAGTGCCTCCAAAGATGACTTCGACTCCTTTATTTCGGGCGGTCCGAATGGCTTGCTTGGTGGATTTAGACAGTTGGTCCTCTGTGAAGTATTCCTTGTAGATATTGGCCTGGAAACGTGGTTGAATGGTTTCCCCCATATCTTCCGTCCGACCAACCCATTCCACTCCACATTCTTTTAAAGATTGGATAATCTCTAAAGTAGCCTCTTGATCCTTTGCCTCTTGGCCAATTAACCCTTTTCTAAGGAAAAGAGAGGGATCAAATTTGGCGAAAACAGCTCGCTTACTTTTAGCATATGTTTTGATGGATTGGAGCATAAAGGACACTAATTGGCTATTTTGGTAATCCATTATAGGTCCACGTGGGATATAGAGCATAGTAAAACCAAGTGGGAGTGGTTGGATTAAAATACTTGCAACTGCAACTAGTTTTTGATCTTGGTAAATCCCAAGGCGTTCATTGCCCCAGTTATCTTTGATCTTTGCCCAATCTGAGCTTTGAAGCAAATTGGTTTGGGGGCTATTTTTAACGAATTCATCATGTTCTTCGGCTGTAATACCGATTTTATAACTATACATTAATGGAGTACCCACTTTCTAAGGGCGTAAGCGACACCCGACTCATCGTTGGAGCGCGTGACGACTTTAGCGATCTTTTTTAATTCAGGACTGGCATTGTCCATTGCTACAGGGAGACCAGCAACCTCTAGCATAGCCTGGTCGTTTTCTTGATCTCCGACCGCCATCACTTGGTCTGGACTTAGGTTTAACTTGGACGCTAACTGTAAGAGGGCTTGACCTTTATTTACTGTCTTAGGTAATATCTCAAGGTAAAAAGGTGCGGAACGCACAATCGTAAAACGATCGTAAAAATTATCCGGAATAGCGGAGAGGACCGTTTCTAAGATGTCAGGTTCATCGACATACATACACTTGAGAACCGTATGATGCTCCATTTCTTCAGGAGTCCGATAGAAAAGATCCGAGTGGACCAATTTGGCTTCATGGATGGTATAGGTACCAATGTTACGATTAGCTGTATAAATGCCAGACTTGGTACTAGCGTGCATAGGAACAGCTAACTTACGAGCTAGCGCTTCAATATCCAAATAATCGTTGTAGGAGAGGTGTTCTTCATAGAGAGTTTCACCAGTGTGGGCGTCTTGAATCAGTCCCCCATTGAAGGTGATGACGAGGTCACCTGGTTGATCCAAATGAAGTTCCTCCAACAATCGAAGGACACCAGAACGAGGACGACCAGTTGCTAAGACAACATGAACCCCTTGAGCTTTGGCATCTTGGATAGCCTGGAAAACTTCGGGGGTTACTTGGCCGTCAGACGTTAAAAGGGTTCCATCGATATCCAAGGCAACAAGTTTAATGTTCATGTTTCTCTCCTGTGAAGGTATCGTTGATAATATAGGACTGGAATAATTGTAGTTGAGGTGTAAACAAGCTATTTTCAAGCAACATTTCTTTCGGGAAATAGAAGCGGTTATCCCCTTGTCTACTACCAGCTAAGGAAGCAACGATAGGAGAGAGTAGGGATAGCTCAGCTAATTTACCATCCTTTTGGATGATCTCAATTTGAGTACGAGGTTTTTCTGAATCTGGCCGGTAAACGTCGTAAGGAAGGTCAAAGTTTCGATGGATAGCTGTATAATAGATTGGATCAAAACCAACCTCTTGAATCAGTTGTTTGAGAGCAGCTAATTGTTCTTCATCCTTATCTTGAAAGAGAATGGATTTGAAAACCTTGCGATTGATAAAACGCTGGGCCAAATCAGAGAGAACAGAATCAGGACTCTCCATCCAAGATTGAAAATAGGTATTCATGACGCCGTCGTCCAAAGCCAAGTAATCGGCAAGGTTCACTTGGTGTTCAAAGAATGGAATCAAGCGAGGTGAAGTCGCGTGAAAGAACTCCTTGTGCGTAGCATAGAGATGACGTGCTCGCTTGAGTAGGTTTTGCAATAGGACTTCCATTGCTCTAGTGGCTGGGTGAAAGTAGACCTGCATATACATTTGGTAACGAGAAACAACATAATCTTCAACCGCATGCATCCCATTGACCTGAAAGGCAATCCCGTTTTCTACTGGACGAATAACACGCAAAATACGAGTTAAATCAAAGTTTCCGTAAGAGGCACCAGTGAAGTAGGCGTCTCGTAGAAGGTAATCCATGCGATCGACATCAATCTGACTAGAAATTAACTGCACCACTTGTTTATTAGGGTAGGTGTGGTCGATAACACTGGCAACCTTTTGAGGGAAATCTGGAGCTACTTGAATTAAAATCTGGTAGATTTCCGTTTCAGGACAGGTAATGATTTCCTGGGTCATTTTTTCATGATCTGTATCAAATAGTCCTTCAAAGGTATGTGAATAGGCCCCGTGTCCAATGTCATGGAGCAAGGCGGCAACCATGGTAAGGAGGGATTCACTCGAGTCCCATTGGTCGGTATATTTCTCATCAAAGATAGATAAGATACGACGAGCAATTTCGTAGGCTCCTAGACAGTGCGAAAAACGACTATGCTCGCCCCCATGAAAGGTAAACCCAGAGGTTCCCAACTGTTTGATGCGACGTAGTCGTTGAAATTCTTTTGTATTAATGAGCTTGTAAATGACTGGGTGATCCACGTGGATATAGTTGTGCACAGGATCCCGAAATACTTTTTCATTCATGCCTCTATTATAGCAGAAAACAGCTTAAATTGGTATCGAGAGATGGTTGCAATAGGAAAAAGAAAGAAGTTTTTGGTAAAATAAAGGAAAGAGGGAAAGGATGGGAACTTTTGAAAATTAGAATACAAAATCAGATTCAATTTGATGATCAACTCGAAGTGATGGATCAATATTACGAAGGGGAATGGAAGGAAAAGGGTGGCTATCACTATCTGCTTTACGTCAACGAAGAAGGAGAAAAAGTAGCTTTGAAATTCCATGATCAAGAATTGACCATGACTCGCTTCTCAACTCCAAAATCCATCATGAAATTTATGACTTCAGAGAAAGGTCATGCACTCATTCCAACTCCCCTAGGCATGCAGCAATTTGTGATTGATACCAAGGAATATGTATTGGAGCAAAATAAGCTTGGTTTGTCCTATCAGTTGTTGACGGCAGATGAAAGTCAGCAATTCGCTACCTATCACTTAGAATTGACTTGGGAAGACTAGTTTATCAGTAGTTTTTCTTGATTTTTTTACGAGTTGTGGTATAATGAAACCACTCAAGGGAGTAGCTGGCGGATTTCCCGCGATAGTGTCGTCATTACGAATTATTTCCGGCACTATATTAAACAGCGAGACTTGTTTTTTTAAAAAACAGGTCTCTTTTTTGTAAAAAGAGGCCAAAAAAGGAGGAGACTGTTTTGTCAAAAGAACAAAATAAAGACTTGTTTTACACTCAAACCGCAGAAGAAGTCCTAAAGAAATTGGACTCATCTATCGAAGGTTTGTCAACTGCTCAAGCTCAAGAACGCTTAGCGACTTATGGTCGTAATGAGTTAGAAGAGGGTGAGAAACGTAGCCTACTAGCTAAATTCCTTGATCAATTTAAGGATTTGATGATTATCATCTTGCTAGCGGCAGCGGCACTTTCTGTGATTACAGAAGGGATGGATGGTTTAACAGATGCGATTATCATCTTAGCTGTTGTTGTCTTGAATGCTGCCTTTGGGGTTTACCAAGAGGGGCAAGCTGAAGCGGCCATTGAAGCTCTGAAAAATATGTCTAGCCCCATGGCCCGTGTTCGTCGTGATGGTCATGTTATTGAGATTGACTCAAAAGAACTGGTGCCTGGGGATATCGTCTTGCTAGAAGCGGGAGATGTGGTGCCTGCTGATATGCGCTTGTTTGAAGCAGCTTCCCTTAAAATTGAAGAAGCAGCTCTTACAGGGGAGTCTGTTCCAGTTGAAAAAGATGTGACAGGACTTGTTGAAGCAGATGCTGGTATCGGGGACCGTGTTAACATGGCTTACCAAAACTCTAACGTAACTTACGGTCGTGGTATTGGTGTCGTAACCAACACTGGTATGTATACAGAAGTTGGTAAGATTGCGGACATGTTGGCCAATGCAGACGAAACGGAAACACCGTTGAAGCAAAGCTTGACTCAATTGTCTAAGACTTTGACTTACTTAATAGTTGTGATTGCAGTGATTACCTTCTTGGTTGGCGTCTTCGTTCGTGGAGAACATCCATTGGAAGGTTTGATGGTGGCGGTAGCCCTTGCGGTTGCGGCTATTCCAGAAGGACTTCCTGCTATTGTCACCATCGTTCTCTCTTTGGGAACGACAACCCTTGCAAAACGGAATTCCATCGTCCGTAAATTACCAGCGGTTGAAACGCTTGGTTCAACAGAAATCATCGCATCTGATAAAACAGGTACTTTGACGATGAACCAAATGACGGTTGAGAAGGTTTATACCAACGGTCAATTGCAAAGCTCGGCAGCAGAAATTGCTGCTAGCAACAATACGCTTCGTATCATGAACTTTGCCAATGATACCAAGGTGGACCCAGCTGGTAAGTTGATTGGGGATCCAACTGAGACTGCTTTAGTACAGTTTGGTTTGGACCACAATTTCGACGTCCGTGAAGTCTTGAAGGATGAGCCACGTGTGGCTGAATTGCCATTTGACTCAGACCGGAAACTCATGTCTACCATTCATAAGGAAGCTGATGGCTCTTACTTTATCGCTGTGAAGGGTGCCCCTGACCAATTGCTCAAACGTGTGACTCGTATTGAAGTCAATGGGGAAGTTCGCCCAATCACAGAGGAAGATAAGAAAGCTATCCTTGCTACCAACAAAGACTTGGCCAAACAAGCCCTTCGTGTCTTGATGATGGCTTATAAGACAAGCAATGAAATTCCAACCTTGGAATCTGAAATTGTTGAATCTGACCTTATCTTCTCTGGTTTGGTCGGCATGATTGACCCTGAACGTCCAGAAGCTGCAGAAGCTGTTCGTGTCGCTAAGGAGGCAGGCATTCGTCCAATCATGATTACTGGTGACCACCAAGATACAGCGGAAGCTATCGCCAAACGTCTTGGAATCATCGATCCAAATGATACAGAAGACCATGTCTTCACTGGTGCTGAGTTGAATGAACTCACTGATGAAGAATTCCAAAAAGTCTTCAAGCAATACTCTGTTTACGCGCGTGTATCGCCTGAGCACAAGGTTCGGATTGTGAAAGCATGGCAAAAAGAAGGCAAGGTTGTTGCCATGACTGGTGACGGGGTCAACGATGCTCCATCACTTAAGACTGCTGATATTGGTATCGGTATGGGGATTACTGGTACAGAGGTTTCTAAGGGAGCTTCTGATATGGTCCTTGCCGATGATAACTTCGCAACCATTATCGTAGCAGTTGAAGAAGGACGTAAGGTCTTCTCCAATATCCAAAAATCCATCCAATACCTCTTGTCTGCTAATATGGCTGAGGTCTTCACTATCTTCTTTGCAACCCTCTTTGGTTGGGACGTTCTTCAACCAGTGCATCTATTATGGATTAACTTGGTAACAGATACCCTACCAGCTATCGCTCTTGGTGTGGAACCAGCTGAGCCAGGTGTCATGACCCACAAACCTCGTGGACGTAAGTCCAACTTCTTTGACGGTGGGGTCTTTGGAGCCATCCTATATCAAGGAATCTTCCAAACTATCTTGGTACTTGGCGTATACGGATGGGCAATTCTTTTCCCAGAGCACCAGAGTCACGCAGAAATCCATGCGGATGCCCTTACTATGGCCTTTGCAACTCTCGGTTTAATCCAATTGCTCCATGCCTTTAACGTGAAATCGGTCTATCAATCGATCTTTAAAGTGGGACTCTTCAAGAACAAGACCTTTAACTGGTCTATCCCAGTAGCCTTTATTCTCTTAATGGCAACCATTATGGTACCTGGATTTAATAAACTCTTCCATGTTTCAAACTTGAGTTTGACGCAATGGTTGGTGGTTGCTGTAGGTGCAATTATGATTGTGGTTCTTGTTGAAATTGTCAAAGCCGTCCAACGTGCACTCGGTAAGGATAAAAACGCTATTTAAGCATTGAAAAGTCATCTTCGGATGGCTTTTTTTGTGTGCAGAAATGTCTGGGCATATTTCTTGAGTCCAGAATTGATTTTTGATAAACTAGACGACAGTTTGAAGAAAGGAAACTATATTATGAAAAAGTTTTTTGCTGAAGTAATCGGCACATTTATGCTTGTCTTTATCGGGACTGGCGCTGTTGTTTTTGGAAATGGAACTGAAGGTCTTGGGCATCTAGGAATTGCCTTGGCATTTGGTTTGTCAATTGTTGCAGCTGCATACTCTATTGGGACTGTTTCCGGTGCCCACTTGAACCCAGCTGTTTCTATTGCTATGTTTGTCAACAAACGCTTGTCATCTAAAGACTTGGTCAACTACATTGTAGCGCAAGTAGTGGGAGCTTTCCTTGCGACTGCTTCTGTCTTCTTCCTTTTGTCCAATTCAGGTATGTCAACAGCTAGTCTTGGTGAAAATGCCTTGGCTAAAGGAGTAACCCCATTTGGCGGTTTCTTGTTCGAAGTGATTGCATCCTTTATCTTTATCTTGGTCATTATGACAGTGACATCAGCTTCTAAAGGAAATGGTAAAATCGCTGGTCTTGTGATCGGTTTGAGCTTGACCTTGATCATTCTTGTTGGTTTGAATATTACAGGACTTTCTGTTAACCCAGCTCGTAGCTTGGCTCCTGCTCTCTTTGTAGGTGGTGCAGCTCTTCAACAAATTTGGATCTTTATCCTTGCTCCAATCGTTGGTGGTATCTTGGCAGCTCTTGTTGCAAAGAATCTCCTTGAAACAGAAGAATAAGCTATTTTAACGAAAAAAGATTTCGACTCCTTATGGGATCGAAATCTTTTTATTTTTTTTAGCAGTCAAGGATGGTTAAAGCTTGACGAAATTCATTTGCTAAATGTTGTCTTTTGTATTGATGAAATTCAGGTAAGCCCTTCACAGCATTGTAGCGTTTATGAAGGCGATACATTTGGGAAATCTTGTACTGAGGGAAGGACTTGAAAAAATCCTCCGTCAATTGCCATTCTCGAATATAGCCAAGGGGCCGCATGTGATAGTGAATGCCATCGATGACTCTGGAAGAATGGCGATGATGCAAGTGACCAAAGATCACATCTCTTACCCCATGTTTTACAAAGAGATCATGAAAAGCTTGACTACCTAAGAAGGCATTGAATTTCTGAAAGTAGGGGTGGCTAACGAGAAAATCCTTGTGGGGAACAAAGTGAAGAGCGACGATGATTCTACCATCTAAAGAAGCTAGTACCTGATCCAATTGGGAGAGAACTTCTTGCGTGATTGTTGGGTCGTCTAAGGGACGTTCCAATCTTCGATCAAACCAGAAAGTATTTTTGGTACGTAGGTGGACCTCCTTGCTCTTTTCAGGGACAAAGCTATAATCGTACCAACCAGCAAGACTGACTAAATGGCTATCTCCAAAGGTCTGGACTTGAAAATCATACTGATGGATTTCCTCCTCTGAGAGGTATAACATATCGTGATTGCCCAGATTAAAGGAAACAGGGAGCTGGGTTTGGAGCTCCTGAATAAAGGGGAGACTCATCTGCTTAAAGTTATTGGAAATGTCACCAGCTAGATGAAGGTGATCAATCTGTTCTTCTTGTAGGACCTGAAGGAGTTGCATGCGTTCGACCTCGCCAAACTGATTGGAATCCAGGTGCAGGTCACTCATAAAACCAATACGTGTCATATCACTAGTGTATCACAAGTTGATAAGAAAAAGAAAGTTAACCAACATGTAACAAATCTAACAATTATGTAACAAGGGAAGTGACAACGGCTTGGTTTTATACGATTTTTGTAGGATAAATGATTCCTACTATCTCTTACTATGTGCAAATGACGGGGTTTGTGGTATAATAGACTGATACTTAGAAAGAGGTACTTATGGATATTTCAGAAATCCGTCAGAAAATTGACGCGAATCGTGAAAAATTAGCTTCTTTCAGGGGGTCTCTTTGACTTAGAGGGTCTGGAAGAAGAAATTGCCATTTTGGAAAACAAAATGACAGAACCTGATTTTTGGGATGATAATATTGCAGCGCAAAAGACATCTCAGGAATTAAATGAGTTGAAACAAACCTACGAGAATTTCCATCAAATGACAGACTTGTTTGATGAATCCGAAATCCTTCTTGAGTTTCTCTCAGAAGATGAATCCGTTCACGAAGAGCTAGAAGAGAAGTTGATAGAGTTGGATAAGATGATGACCAGTTATGAAATGACGCTTCTCTTATCAGAACCCTATGATAATAATAATGCAATCTTGGAAATCCATCCAGGATCTGGAGGTACTGAGGCTCAGGACTGGGGAGATATGCTCCTTCGGATGTATACCCGCTTCGGAAATGCTCATGGTTTCAAAGTGGAAGTCTTGGACTATCAGGCAGGAGACGAGGCTGGGATTAAATCAGTGACGCTGTCCTTCGAAGGACCGCATGCCTATGGCTTGTTGAAATCAGAAATGGGTGTCCACCGTTTGGTACGGATCTCGCCATTCGACTCAGCTAAGCGTCGCCATACTTCCTTCACGTCAGTTGAAGTCATGCCAGAATTGGATGATACGATTGAAGTGGAAGTCCGAGATGATGATATCAAGATGGATACCTTCCGTTCAGGTGGAGCTGGTGGACAAAATGTCAACAAGGTTTCAACAGGTGTTCGATTGACCCACATCCCAACAGGGATTGTAGTGGCTTCGACGGTTGACCGGACTCAGTACGGAAACCGTGACCGTGCAATGAAAATGTTGCAGGCAAAACTTTATCAATTGGAGCAAGAAAAGAAGGCAGCTGAGGTGGACTCCTTAAAGGGTGATAAAAAAGAAATCACCTGGGGAAGTCAGATTCGCTCCTATGTCTTTACACCATATACCATGGTGAAGGATCATCGTACGAGTTACGAAGTAGCCCAAGTTGATAAAGTAATGGACGGAGATATTGATGGCTTTATTGATGCCTATTTAAAATGGCGTCTCAATTAAAGTCCTCCTTCTATATAAAATGTGGAAAGGAATTTTCAATACATGTCAATGATTGAAATGAAAGATGTTGTCAAAAAGTATGACAACGGAACGACAGCTCTTCGTGGAGTGACCGTTCATATTGAACCAGGAGAATTTGCCTATATTGTAGGACCTTCTGGTGCAGGGAAATCAACCTTTATTCGCTTGCTTTACCGTGAGGTGAAACATGATAAAGGAACCTTGAAAGTAGCTGGTTTTGACCTAGATAAAATTAAAAAACGCGATATTCCGATGTTGCGTCGAAATGTTGGAGTAGTCTTCCAAGACTACAAATTGCTTCCTAAAAAGACGGTATATGAAAATATTGCCTACGCAATGGAAGTAATTGGAGAGCGTCGTCGCAACATTAAGAAACGCGTTATGGAAGTGCTAGATCTTGTTGGTTTGAAACACAAGGTTCGTTCATTTCCAAATGAGCTTTCAGGTGGTGAGCAACAACGGATCGCCATTGCGCGTGCTATTGTGAACAATCCTAAAGTATTGATCGCGGACGAACCGACAGGGAACTTGGACCCAGATAATTCTTGGGAAATTATGAATCTCTTGGAGCGAATTAATTTACAAGGAACCACTGTTTTGATGGCGACTCATAATAGCCAAATTGTAAATACACTTCGTCACCGTGTTATCGCCATTGAAAATGGACGTGTTGTACGGGATGAAGCGGAAGGAGAGTACGGATACGATGATTAGAAGATTTTTCCGCCATCTCATTGAATCATTTAAAAGTTTAAAACGGAATGGCTGGATGACCATTGCTGCGGTTAGTTCGGTGATGATTACACTCGGACTAGTAGCGATTTTTGCCTCAGTGATTGCGAATACGATTAAGCTATCAGATGATATTCAAAATAGTGTACGAATTGTTGTCTATATGCGCAAGGATATACAAGATCAAAGCCCGCAGATAGAAAAAGAAGGGCAGATGGTTGATAATGAAGACTACAAGAAAGTCTATAATGCATTGACAGCCATGAAGAATGTTGATAAGGTTGAGTTCTCTAGCAAGGAAGAACAATATGAAAACTTGATCAAGACTGCCGGTAACAACTGGAAAATTTTTGATGGGGATGCCAATCCTCTCTATGATGCCTATTTTGTAGAGACAACGGCTCCTAAATATGTGAAAGAAGTTTCCAAGGCCGCTAAGAAAATTGAAGGGGTGTCTGAAGTAAAAGATGGAGGAGTTGATACTCAACGTCTCTTTGCTCTCGGAAACTTCATCCGTATTTGGGGCTTGATTGGTGCCGGTTTACTAATCTTTATCGCAGTCTTCTTGATTTCCAATACGATTCGGATTACCATTATTTCACGGAGTCGAGAAATCAAGATTATGCGTCTGGTAGGTGCTAAGAGTGGCTATATTCGTGCTCCTTTCCTTTTGGAAGGTGCGTGGATTGGCTTGATTGGTGCAATTCCACCTGCTCTCTTGCTCTATTATGTCTATAATATTGTCTACAAGTCCATGTACAATACCCTACAAGATCAGAAATTGTTCTTATACAGTCCAAACATTCTTGTTCCGATTATGGTCGGTGGATTGTTTGGTCTCGGTATTTTAATTGGAGCACTAGGTTCATCGATTTCAATGAGACGTTTTTTGAAGATTTAAGAATATAAAAGAGAGGCTGGGACAAAAGTCCTAGCCTCTCAATTGTCTTTGGATTGTCGAGCAAGACGCAGTGGTTGAGTGGGCTCTACTACGCTAATTTCATCAGCTTTTATAGCCCCCATTCAACTGTGCGGAGGTGGGACGACGAAATCGAATTCTAACGAATGACCGATTTCTGTCCCACTCTCTTTTTTAACGATTTCGAAAGAAGGGATTAAACATTTTTTCATGACCGATGGTGGTATCATTGCCATGACCTGGGTAAACTGCGTAAGAGGAGGGAAGAGTGAGTAATTGTGTCTCGATGCTTTCTAGGAGTTGGGGACCGCTTCCTGTCGGCAAATCGGTCCGGCCAATGGTTTCTCGGAAAAGGGCATCACCTGTCAAGACGAGATGATCGTTAGGAAAAACAATAGAGACACCTCCGATGGAATGTCCGGGTGTGTGAAGGACATAAAAATGGAAGTCCTTCAAATGGTAAGCTGTTCGGTAGTCAAAATGCTTTTCGGCTGGCTGGCAGATCACATCCATTAAGTCAGAATGTCGGTCTAGTCCGGAAAGATTGTCCACAGGACTTTGGAGCCAAGTCGCTTCATGAGCATCTACATAAACAGGTGGATGGCCATAAGTTTCCCGCACTTTCTCTAAACTCATGATATGGTCGTAGTGGGTATGGGTTAGGAGAATAGCAGCAATTGGTTTTGCGAGATGATCAATGCGCTTTCGGATATTTTCCCAAGCACTGCCAGGGTCAACAACGAGAAGATCGTGCTCGTTTTCAAGTAGGTAGGTGTTTTCATAAGCGATGGGGTTGACAATACGGTGGATTTTCATAAGAGCTCCTTTCTCTATTAGTCTATCAAAAATATGATAAAATAGCTGACTAAAACGCCTCTAGAAACCGAAGAATCATCGCTTGGTTGGATTTGGCTCCTTCAATGTCATAAAAACCCAAGCAAAGCGAGTCGGAAAATGATATAATTTTAAGTGCTATGACGACGAATGTTAAAAGAAAATATGCTGTCGTGGACCTGGAAGCAACCAGTGCAAGCAGCAATGCAAAAATAATTCAAATCGGGATTGTCATCATTCAAGATGGGCAGATTGTAGAGACCTATGAGACAGACGTCAACCCGCATGAACAACTAGACGAACATATTCGCCAACTGACGGGAATTACCAATCAGCAACTAAAAAAGGCTCCTGATTTTTCACAAGTGGCCAGACAAGTTTACGAAATGATTGAAGATGCTGTCTTTGTTGCTCATAATGTCAAATTTGATGCCAATCTCTTGGCAGAATCTTTGTTTTGGGAAGGATTTGAGCTCACAACACCCCGGATCGATACGGTTGAATTGGCTCAAGTCTTTTTCCCAACCTTAGAAAGATACAATTTAAGTAGCTTATGCGAAGAATTAGCGATCCCCTTGGACCATGCTCATTCAGCTATATCAGATGCCCAAGCAACCGCCCAGCTCTTTCTTAAGCTTCGTGAAACGATTGCTTCCCTACCAAGAGAATTGGTGGAAACCTTGCTGCCATTTTCTGATAATCTAATTTACGAGTCGAGACTCTTGATAGAGGATGCTTTCGAGGATACGGTAGCTTTTCATGGTGAGGACTTGACCTCCCGTCATGGGATTTTTCTTCGTAAGCCCCTTATCAGGAGCGATGCTAAGAATTTTTCTGATCAGTTTGATATTAATATCCAGTTGATGGGGATGGAAGCCCGCCCCTTGCAGAAAGAGTTTGCTCAGGCAATCGAAGAAAGTCTTCAGTCCTCTAGAGATGTAGCCACCTTTGTTGAGGGTCCTACTGGGATTGGAAAAACCTATGGCTACCTCCTTCCTTTACTAGCGCATACAAAGGACCAGATTGTTGTTAGTGTTCCGACCAAGGTCTTACAAGACCAAATCATGCAGCAGGAAGCAAAGATGATTGAGGACGTTTTTCAGACCTCTTTTCATAGTTTAAAGAGTCCTCAAAATTATTTAAAACTAGATGCCTTCTATCAAATTTTGCATGAACCTGAGGAAAATCGCCTCTGGAATCGGTTCAAAATGCAATTATTGGTCTGGTTGGCTCAAACAAGGACAGGTGATCTAAACGAAGTGGGGCAGCTTCATCGCTACGGGAATTTTGTTCAACGAATCCGTCATGATGGGAACCTATCAAAAAAATCTTTATTTTACACAGAAGATTTTTGGCGTCTCGGTCAAGAAAAAGCCAAAATGAGCCGAGTCGTGCTTACCAATCATGCCTATCTATTGACTCGTTTAGAGGACGATCCTTCATTGGTAGAAAATCGAACCCTAGTGGTGGATGAAGCACAAAAACTTTATTTTTCATTGGAGCAGTTTTCAAGGGCTTCCTTATCACTATCTGATTTCATGCTAGATCTGCAGCGTGAGATAGAAACAGAAAAATCCTTGTTGAAACGGAGGATCCTTGAAAGTCTCCAATTTGAATTAAATGCCATCCTCAAACATCTTGAATCAGGCAACAAAAAGATAGAGCTGAGAGCAGAACAGGTTCAAAAGATTCGCCAGGATTTATCTGAACTAGATAGTCCAGTTTTAGCGGAATTAAAAACGGTCTTTGACCCTCGTTTTCAAATTTTTTGGATTGACCGGACACAAGAGGACCAGCATCCGATTATTCGACTGCAATCTGGAAGAGAGGGCTTGGTTTCGCTTCAGGACTTTATTCCGACGACCACTAGACTTCTTTTGGTCTCAGCTACCTTATCGATTAGTAAAAAGGTCAATCTAGCTTCGATTTTAGGAATTGAGAACTACCAATTCATCGGGAAAGAACTGTCCTACCATCAAGGTCAAACCATCTTCATTGATCGAGAATTTCCTGATTTGACCAACCTGACTCAAGAGGAGTTAGCAATCTCTTTAGCGCGATATTTGGATGAACTAGCAGCTACTGGCTTGCCTCTCTTTGCCTTGTTTACTTCCAAAGACTTACTTCTAGCAACTTCACATCAGATGACAGTGAGTCATCTGGCTCAGTATAAAAATGGCGAAGCGGCAAATATTAAACGGCGATTTGATAGAGGGGAAGCTTCCGTTCTATTAGGATCCGGTAGCTTTTGGGAGGGTGTCGATTTTGCCCAGCAAGCAAAAATCATTCAAGTCATTCCTCGTATTCCTTTTGATAATCCAAGTGATTTTTTCGTACAAAAGCTACATGAAACCTTGCGTCTAGAGGGGAAAAATCCTTTTTATGATTATAGTTTGCCTCTAGCGATTTTACGCCTAAAGCAGGCTCTTGGACGCTCGAGTCGTTCGAGCGAGCAAGAATCTCTGGTTATTTTATTAGATCAACGCTTATTAAACCGTCAATATGGCTCGCAGATTCAAGCCAGTTTAGAGAAAATCGCTCCTCTTGTCATCGCTAAGACTGGAGAAATAAAAGTAGTTGTTGAACAATTTAGGAGTTAAAATGAATAAAAAATCTAATTGGTGCCAGTATCTTCCAGGCCTTATGATTGCAGTTTTTGCAGCAGGACTATCTATGGTATTAGGAAAAGCAGTGCCTATCCTTGGCTCTAGTCTCTTTGCCATCTTATGTGGCATCCTTTTGAATGCTAGCCAAGTCTTGCCTCAAACGAGTAGATCAGGTCTATCCTATTCAGGGAAAAAAATCTTGCAATATTCGATTATCTTGATGGGCTTTACCTTGTCCTTTCAAAAGGTGACCAAATTGGGCCTGTCTTCTTTGATCGTTAGTTTACCGACCATCAGTATTGCCTTTCTCTCTGCTTTTGCAGTGGGCTACCTTTTAAAAGCTCCAAAGATCTTAACGACCTTGGTTGGAATGGGGACAGCAATTTGTGGAGGATCTGCAATCGCGGCGGCTTCCCCTGTTCTAGAAGCTGATGAAAACGACATCGCTCTGTCCATGTCGACCATCTTTTTCTTCAACATCTTAGCGGTCTTCCTTTTTCCTTTCTTTGGTCACCTTCTTGCGATGACAAATCAGCAATTTGGTTTTTGGGCAGGAACGGCCATTAATGATACTTCATCTGTTGTAGCGGCGGCATTTTCCTATAGTAAAGAAGCTGGTGAAATTGCGACTGTTGTCAAGCTGACACGGGCCTTAATGATTATTCCAATCTGTTTTGGAATGCTGGGTATAAAACTTCTTGGACGGTCGAAACAGGATCGAGAAGGGAAGCAAGTGAAACTAAGTAAAATCGTTCCTTGGTTTATTTTCTACTTCCTTTTGGCCTCTTTAGTGACCTCCTTTGGCTGGTTTCCAAGTTCTTGGATTCCGTTCTGTAAATGGTTGTCACAATATTTGATGGCTATGGCCTTGGTTGGCATTGGAAGTCAAGTGTCTATTCAAGCCTTTCGCAAGCAGGGGGTAGCTCCTCTTCTTATTGGCCTTGTTGCCTGGGTAGCTGTATCCATTTCTAGTCTGCTACTTCAATACTTTTTAGGAATCTAAATGAAAGGGAGATGAAATGAAGAGACGTCAGTCTTTCAAACTTAGAGGAGATTTCTCCTTGATCACCACTGTTTTGTTGTTATTGGCATTTGGAGTGGTGGCAGTCTACATTGCAGTTTCAAATGATTATCCGGACCTGGTTTGGCCCATTTTAGGGCAACAGGTTGCCTGGATTGTTTTGGGCTGTATGATTAGTTTTGTCGTCATGCTTTTTAATACAGAATTTTTATGGAAAGTGACGCCTTATTTGTATGTCTTTGGTTTGGTCTTAATGGTTTTGCCCCTTTATTTTTACAACCCAAACTTGGTTGCTTCGACTGGTTCTAAAAACTGGGTAGCCTACAAGGGGATTAGCCTCTTTCAACCATCAGAATTTATGAAAATTTCTTATATCTTGATGGTCTCTCGTTCGATTGTTCATTTTTTACGAAACAATAGGGAAGAAGATCGAACGCTAAAAAAAGACTTTTTTCTAATTGTACAAATTGCGGCCTACACCATACCAGTTCTTGGACTCTTGGCCTTTCAACATGATTTTGGAACTTCCTTGGTATTTATGGCGATTTTCTCAGGAGTCGTCCTCATTTCAGGGGTCTCCTGGAAAATCATTTTACCAGTCTTTTTAACCCTCGTAGGTGGGATCGCTCTCTTTTTGGCCGTCTTTCTATCAAACGGTGGGCGAGCCTTTCTCCATCAAACTCTGGGGATGCCTACCTATCAGATGAATCGTATTTTAGCCTGGTTGAATCCTTTTGACTATGCTCAAACTATGACTTTTCAACAGGCACAAGGACAGTTGGCAATCGCAAGCGGTGGTTTATTGGGGCAAGGCTTTAATGTATCCAACCTGTTGATCCCTGTCCGGGAGAGTGATATGATTTTTACGGTCATTGCGGAAGATTTTGGCTTTGTAGGAGGTTTGGTTCTTCTCCTCTTATACATGTTTTTAGTCTATAAAATGTTGCGGATTACTCTGAAATCCAATAATCAGTTTTATACTTATATCTCGACTGGGTTTATTATGATGTTAGTCTTCCACATATTTGAAAATATTGGGGCTGTAACAGGAATATTGCCTCTAACTGGAATTCCCTTGCCTTTTATCTCACAAGGGGGATCAGCTATTGTTAGTAACCTCATTGGGATTGGCTTATTGTTATCGATGAGCCACCAAAACCGGGTAAGTGAAGAACGAAAAAAAGAAAGTCGACTATTGAGACAGAAACAACTCAGTCGGCTACAAGAGAAAGGAATCATTTAATATGGCAAAAGTAGCAGTAATGTTAGCAAGTGGGTTCGAAGAAATAGAGGCCTTGACTGTTGTCGATGTCTTGAGAAGAGCAGAAATCGAGTGTCAGATGGTTGGATTTGATCAAGAAGTGACAGGTTCTCATGGCATCACAGTGAAGGTAGATGAGGTCTGGTCCGGTTCATTGGATCATTTTGATGGCATTGTCCTTCCAGGAGGGATGCCTGGTGCGGCGAATCTACGCGACCATGAAGGCTTGATTCAGTCTTTAAAAGAAGCCCATGAACAAGGAAAAAGTCTTGCGGCTATTTGTGCAGCTCCGATTGTGTTGGATCGGGCAGGCCTGCTAGATAAAAAACACTACACCTGCTATGATGGCTTTGAAAAAGAAATTGGAAGAGGACACTATGTGAAAGAAGCGGTGGTTCAGGATGGTCACATCTTGACCAGTCGGGGCCCTGCAACGGCACTTGCTTTTTCTTATGCACTGGTCAAGCATTTTGGTGGAGATGCAGCAAAATTAAGAGAAGGCATGCTCTATCAAGATGTTTTTGGAACGTCGGCACCTTAGATGGTGAGAAGAAAAATGAAGGTAGGAAATTTCCTGCCTTTATTTTTTTATCGTCTGGATTTCTTAAAATATAAATGCTTTTTGAATGAAAGTAAAATAGGAGGGAGAAGACTGTAAAAAAACCGTGAAAACATTGACTTTACAAGCAATTTTTCGAAAATTATGGTATAATTGAAGCTATGGATTATCATGATTTTATATGGGATCTTGGTGGGACTTTATTGGACAATTATGAGACCTCTACAAAAGCTTTTGTAGCGACCTTACAGTATTTCCAAAGGGAGGCTGATCATGATTCTGTTTATGTAGCTTTAAAGGTTTCCACGGATTATGCTGTTCAGCAGTTTGCCTCAGATCTTCCAGACTTTTTGGGAGAGTATAAAAAGCGAGAGATAGAAGCTCTTGAAATCCCCTGCTTATTCGAGGGGACTGAGAAGTTGTTGGAACGTCTGACAGCAGTCGGAGCCCGTCATTTTTTGGTATCTCACCGTGACCATCATGTAGAGACCATCCTAGAAAAAACAGGAATTCGTCATTACTTTACAGAAGTTGTGACAGCTGATGACGGTTTTCCACGTAAACCAGATCCTACTTCCATGTTGTATTTAAAAGACAAGTATGCAATTGAGTCAGGCTTGGTGATTGGAGATCGCCCGATCGATATTGAAGCTGGCCAGAGAGCTGGCATGGCGACCTATTTGTTTGACTCAATGGATCAATTAAGTGCCTATATTTTTAATTAGAAAAGGGAAAGAATGACAGAAGAATTGAAACAAGAAACGACTGGCCAAGAATATGATGCCAGTCAGATCCAGGTTTTAGAAGGTTTAGAAGCAGTTCGGATGCGTCCGGGGATGTATATCGGATCCACTTCTAAAGAAGGTCTTCACCATTTGGTCTGGGAAATCGTCGATAACTCTATCGATGAGGCCCTTGCTGGCTTTGCTAGCCATATCGAAGTCTTTATCGAAGCTGATAATTCGATTACAGTCATCGATGATGGACGGGGAATTCCGGTTGATATTCAAGAAAAAACAGGCCGTCCGGCAGTAGAAACTGTCTTTACCGTTCTCCATGCAGGAGGAAAATTTGGCGGTGGTGGTTACAAGGTTTCTGGAGGACTACATGGAGTTGGGTCATCCGTCGTAAATGCCTTGTCGACTCAGCTAGATGTACACGTCCATAAGAATGGCCAAATTCATTACCAAGAATACAAACGCGGTCAAGTCGTTGCAGATCTTGAAGTGATCGGTGAAACAGATCGAACTGGTACTACAGTCCACTTTACTCCAGACCCAGAAATTTTCACAGAAACAACTGAATTTGATTTTGAGAAATTGAACAAACGGATTCAAGAGTTGGCTTTCTTGAACCGTGGTTTACGGATCTCGATTACAGACAAGCGTGAAGGCCAGGAGCAAACGAAAGATTACCACTATGAAGGTGGGATTGCTAGTTATGTAGAATACATCAACGAAAACAAGGATGTCATCTTCGAAACTCCGATTTATACTGATGGCGAAATGGATGATATCACGGTTGAAGTGGCTATGCAGTATACGACTGGTTATCACGAAACCGTCATGAGCTTTGCCAATAACATCCATACCCATGAAGGTGGAACTCATGAGC
Source organism: Streptococcus ilei (assembly GCF_000479335.1). Taxonomy (NCBI): domain Bacteria; kingdom Bacillati; phylum Bacillota; class Bacilli; order Lactobacillales; family Streptococcaceae; genus Streptococcus; species Streptococcus ilei. The sequence goes on along the minus strand of NC_022584.1, from coordinate 831,804 downwards.
AAGGTTTCCGTACAGCCTTAACCCGTGTTATCAACGACTATGCTCGTAAGAATAAACTTCTCAAGGACAATGAAGAGAATCTCACAGGGGAAGATGTTCGGGAAGGATTGACAGCCGTCATTTCTGTTAAACACCCAAATCCACAGTTTGAAGGACAAACCAAGACCAAACTTGGAAACTCTGAAGTGGTGAAGATTACCAACCGTTTGTTCAGCGATGCTTTCTCTGATTTCTTGTTGGAAAATCCGCAGATTGCTAAGAAAATTGTTGAAAAGGGAATTCTGGCTGCCAAAGCGCGTGTTGCTGCTAAGCGAGCCCGAGAAGTCACCCGCAAGAAATCTGGTTTAGAAATCTCAAACCTCCCTGGTAAATTAGCAGACTGTTCATCTAACAATCCAGCTGAGACAGAACTCTTCATCGTCGAAGGAGATTCTGCCGGAGGATCTGCTAAATCAGGTCGGAACCGGGAGTTCCAGGCAATTCTCCCTATTCGTGGGAAAATCCTCAACGTGGAAAAGGCTAGCATGGACAAGATTTTGGCCAACGAAGAAATTCGTAGTCTTTTCACAGCTATGGGAACCGGTTTTGGTGCAGAATTTGATGTATCAAAAGCCCGTTATCAAAAATTAGTCATCATGACGGATGCCGATGTCGATGGAGCTCATATTCGAACCCTCCTCCTAACCTTGATCTATCGCTATATGAAACCCGTTTTGGAGGCTGGCTATGTTTATATCGCCCAACCACCAATTTATGGTGTAAAAGTCGGTAGTGAGATCAAAGAATACATTCAACCAGGAGTCAACCAAGAAGCAGAATTGGCTGCGGCTTTAGAACGCTATTCTGAAGGTCGCTCCAAACCAACGATTCAACGATACAAAGGTTTGGGTGAGATGGATGATCATCAGCTCTGGGAAACAACTATGAACCCAGAACACCGCCTCATGGCTCGTGTAACAGTGGATGATGCAGCAGAAGCAGATAAAATCTTTGATATGCTCATGGGAGATCGAGTAGAACCTCGCCGTGAATTTATCGAAGAAAATGCCGAATATAGTACACTTGATGTATAAAATTCTGCGATATTTGCCAATTATTCGAATATTTATGATATAATAACTACGATTACTTTCAAGTAATTTAATGAAGGAGTTTTTATATGTCTCGTGGACTAATTATTCTCATTATTGTCATTGGGGTCCTTTTGGTTTTAGGATATGTAGTGGCAGTCTTATTGAGAAAGCGTAACGAAGCCTTACTAGCAGCACTGGAAGAACGAAAAGAAGAGTTGTATAACCTTCCGGTAAATGATGAAGTAGAGGCTGTGAAGAATATGCATTTGATTGGTCAAAGTCAAGTTGCATTTCGTGAATGGAATCAAAAATGGGTGGACCTATCCCTCAATTCTTTTGCTGATATTGAGAACAACCTCTTTGAAGCAGAAGGCTACAACAATTCTTTCCGCTTTTTAAAAGCCAAGCAAGCAATTGGAAATATTGAGAGTCAGGTTCAATTAATTGATGAAGATATCAAGGCCATCCGTCAAGCTTTATCTGAATTAAAAGAAAAAGAAGAAATGAATAGCGGTCGAGTTGTTCATGCCTTGGATATGTTTGAAAACTTGCAAAAACAAGTGGCTTCTGATCCAGATGCGTATGGCCCAGCGCTTCCCGAAATTGAGAAGCAATCTGAAAATATTCAAGTTGAGTTTTCAAAATTTGTAACCTTGAATTCATCAGGTGACCCTGTTGAAGCTGCTGAAATTCTTGACACAGCAGAAAACCATATTGTAGCCTTGACTCACATTGTTGAAAAAGTTCCTGCAATTGTGAAGGATCTACAAACAACTCTTCCTGACCAATTGGAAGATTTGGAATCTGGTTATCGCAAACTATTGGAATCTGGTTATCATTTTACAGAGACCGACTTGGAAGCACGTTTCCAACAACTGCATGCGGCATTGAAAGCCAATCTTGCCAATGTTGCTGCTCTTGAATTAGATAATGCACTCTATGAGAATGAGCAGATTCAAGAAGAAATCAACGCCTTGTATGATATTTTCACTCGTGAAATCGAATCACACAAAGTGGTTGAAAAATTGGTCAAAGCATTACCAGGTTACCTTGCCCATGCTAAGGAAAATAACAAGAGTTTAGCAGAAGAAGTTGAACGTCTCAGCAAAATATTTGAAAGCAAAGTACTCAAGGAAAATCACTTGAAGGAGTTAGAAGCTGAATTAACAGCTCAAGAGCTTGTTGTAGAGGATGCCTTGAATGATACATCTGAAACTCAAAAAGCTTACTCTATTCTTCAAGAAGAGTTAGAAGCGATTGAAGAACGTCTGAAGGAAATTGAAGATGATCAGATTGCACTGAGCGAAACCTTGTCTAAGATTGAGAAAGACGATACGAATGCTCGTCAAAAGGTAAATATCTACGCTAACCGTTTACATGCTATTAAGCGCTACATGGATAAGCGTAACTTACCTGGAATTCCTCAATCCTTCCTTACTATCTTCTTCACTGCAAGTGATAACACAGAAGCTCTTTTGGCTGAGTTAGAAGGTCGTCGTGTCAATATTGAAAACGTCAATCGTCTCCTGGATATTTTGACCAACGATATGACAGAGTTAGAAGAAGAAACTTATAAACTGGTACAATACGCTACTCTAACAGAGCAGTTGCTTCAATACTCAAATCGTTATCGTTCGTTCGATGATCATGTCCAAGCAGCTTTTGATGAAGCTTTGTACATTTTTGAAAAAGAGTATGACTATCCTGCTTCCTTCAAAGTCATTTCAGAAGCATTGGAAACAGTAGAACCAGGAGTAACAGAGAGATTTGTTAGCTCATATGAAAAAACAAGAGAATCCATCCGATTCTAATCCAAAACATCCAGGAGAATATTCCTGGATGTTTTTTTATGGAGATAAGATGTGATGGGAAATACCAACATAGAAAGAGATAAAGGAGGTGACTCCATGAAAATTTTAATTGCTCCAGATTCATTCAAAGAGTGCCTACCCGCGAAAGAAGTAGCGGAAATGATTGCGGAAGGCTTGCGACAGTCTATTATCGATGTAGAACCGATTACTTGTCCTATTGGAGATGGAGGGGAAGGGACAGTGGATGCCATCCGATACTCGTTAGACTTGATGGAAACCTTTGCCCTTGTTACAGGTCCATTTGGAAAGCCGGTAGAAATGCGGTATGTGGAGAAGGAAACTATGGCTCTCTTTGAAGTAGCCGACTTGATCGGCTTAGGAAAAATTCCAGTTGATCAACGTCATCCACTTGACATAGAGACCCGAGGAATTGGAGAACTGATCTGTTATTTGATCAATAAAGGAAAAAAGGATATTTATATCGGGGTTGGAGGAACAGCCACCAATGATGGTGGGCTTGGTCTTGCAGTAGGTCTAGGCTATCAATTGTATGATAGAGAAGGAAAGCAATTGAAGGCCTGTGGACAAAGTCTTTTAAAGTGTGATTCCATCCGTAAAGAGAAAGCGATAAAGATTCCAGAGGATGTCCAGATACATATCTTAGCAGACGTGTCGAACCCTCTATGTGGACTAGATGGAGCAACCTATATTTTTGGAAAACAAAAGGGGCTTAGCCCCACTATGTTTGATAAAGTGGATCAAGCTATTTACAGCTTTTATGAAAAGAACTGTCCTAGTGTGTTGACCCAAGCAGGGATGGGAGCTGGTGGTGGCCTTGCGGCAGGTCTCTGTGCCTTCGCGCATGCAAGGATTGTTTCAGGAATTGAAACTTGTTTAGAGCTAATCGACTTTGACTCCAAGGTAGCAAATGCAGACTTGGTCATTGTCGGTGAGGGGCGACTGGACCATCAAAGTCTATCAGGAAAAGCTCCGATAGGAGTTGCGAGACGAACCCCAAAGGGAATCCCTGTCATAGCTATTTGTGGAAGTCTTGCAGATGATTTACCAAGTCTCCCATTTGAAAATATAGTCGGAGCTTTTTCCATAACGAAACACCCTGATAGTTTAGACCAACTTCTGAAGAACGCAAGGGAAAATCTTCTCTTTACAGCTAGAAATATTGGAAATCTATTAAGCATAGAAAAAAGCGGTTAAACCGCTTTTTTCTATGTAATCTTTTGCTATTGATATAAATGCCTAGGGGACAGTCATGATCAACCAAACCATTTCTTCCAAAGAGAAGGTTTGCTCGGTTTCTTTTCTTCCTCCCAGAGATCTGCAAAAGCAGAGCGAAGGTCCTTGTCAGTAGTGGTCACTGGTGCATCTGTATGTATCACGAGCCCAAAAGGAGAGGAGTCATGCTCTTCCGAAACAATGGTAGCCTGGCAACCGAACTCTTTTGCTTGTTTTAGATAGCTCAATTGGACGCTAGAATCAACATTTGGGGAGATTTTTACAAAGAGAGGGTCAGCTTGCTCACTGAAGCTTTTAAGCACCTTCAAAAAGCCCTTTTGAAGCTGAGGACTGTTGCTTGTTCTTAAATCAGCATACCCTAGGACGCGCTCTTCAAAAGTACCTAGAAAGCGACGTTGTTCATCAGGATTTAATTTTAAGCCACCGTGGGCCTTTTCCATAATTTCTTTAGATAGATCAGTCATAAGAATAGTATATCATACTTTAACTACAAAATGACAAACGAATGGAGCTGGATTTCAAGATAAAGAAAGCGATTTCTTGCTAAAGTTAAGGAAAATCTGCACAAAGATAACGTTTTTTCTTGAAAAACGCGTATTTTTAAGGTATCATAGAGGTGTAAAAAATTTAAACTCAAAGGAGAGTAAGAAATGACAATTATTACTGATGTTTACGCTCGCGAAGTCCTAGACTCACGCGGTAACCCAACACTTGAAGTAGAAGTTTATACTGAATCAGGTGCTTTCGGACGTGGTATGGTTCCATCTGGAGCTTCTACTGGTGAACACGAAGCGGTTGAACTTCGCGACGGTGACAAATCTCGTTACGGTGGTCTTGGAACTCAAAAAGCTGTTGACAATGTAAACAACATCATTGCTGAAGCAATCATCGGTTACGATGTTCGTGATCAACAAGCTATTGACCGTGCAATGATCGCTCTTGACGGTACTCCTAACAAAGGTAAATTGGGTGCGAACGCAATCCTTGGTGTGTCTATCGCTGTAGCTCGTGCTGCTGCTGACTACCTTGAAATCCCACTTTACAGCTACCTTGGTGGATTCAACACTAAAGTTCTTCCAACTCCAATGATGAACATCATCAACGGTGGTTCTCACTCAGATGCTCCAATTGCTTTCCAAGAGTTTATGATCTTGCCAGTTGGTGCACCTACATTTAAAGAAGCTCTTCGTTACGGTGCTGAAATCTTCCACGCTCTTAAGAAAATCCTTAAATCTCGTGGTCTTGAAACAGCCGTAGGTGACGAAGGTGGATTCGCTCCTCGTTTCGAAGGAACTGAAGATGGTGTTGAAACTATCCTTGCTGCGATCGAAGCTACTGGATATGTACCAGGTAAAGACGTATTCATCGGATTTGACTGTGCATCATCAGAATTCTACGATAAAGAACGTAAAGTCTACGACTACACTAAATTCGAAGGTGAAGGCGCTGCTGTTCGTACATCTGCAGAACAAATCGACTACCTTGAAGAATTGGTTAACAAATACCCAATCATCACTATCGAAGATGGTATGGATGAAAATGACTGGGAAGGTTGGAAAGCTCTTACTGAACGTCTTGGTAAGAAAGTCCAATTGGTTGGTGACGACTTCTTCGTAACAAACACTGACTACCTTGCACGTGGTATCCAAGAAGGTGCTGCTAACTCAATCCTTATCAAAGTTAACCAAATCGGTACTCTTACTGAAACTTTCGAAGCTATCGAAATGGCTAAAGAAGCTGGTTACACTGCCGTTGTATCACACCGTTCAGGTGAAACTGAAGATTCAACAATCGCTGACATCGCAGTTGCAACAAACGCAGGACAAATCAAGACTGGTTCACTTTCACGTACTGACCGTATCGCTAAATACAACCAATTGCTTCGTATCGAAGATCAACTTGGTGAAGTAGCTGAATACCGTGGATTGAAATCATTCTACAACTTGAAAAAATAAGCTAGTTTACTAGACTAAAAAGATCCTTGAGTTTTCTCAAGGATCTTTTTTTGCTATCGAGCTAAACAAAAATTCTCAACCATGTGGTTGAGAATTTTAGTGATTAGAATAAACCTTTGATTTTGTCTACAGCACCACTTACTAGATCGTTTCCAGCAACAAGAGCTTTTGCTTGTTCTAAGTAGTCACCAAGGTTATCCTTGTTGTCATCGATAAATTTTTTAGCAGCATCGAAATCTTTCTTTTCGATCATTTCTTTGACTTGGTTAAATAAATCCATTGGGTTCATGAGTTTTCTCCTATAACCTATTTATTATTATCACTATTTAATCATTTTTCAACCAAACTAGCAAGCGTTTTGATTGTTAGTTGAAGAGGACACAAACCGCCTCTGGGACGTGGAAATCATGGCTTAATTCAGTCAATCTACCACTCGTTTTATCGCGTTTAAAAACAGTGGCATTGTCTGAATCTTGATGAACTGCAATGAGATATTCTTGGTCCGGACTAAGAATGAAATCACGTGGATTGAGTCCATTGGTTGGAACGATTTCCAGAAGCACTAAGCTACCATCTGCCAAGATTTCATAAACTGCAATGGAGTTATGGGCACGATTTGAGGCATAGAGGAATTTCCCATCCTCTGAGAGGCGAATAGCAGCGGCCCATTTTTGACCTTCATACTCTTTAGGTAGGGTTGAGATGGTTTGGAAATGTTCAAAGTAGCCAAGTCCGTCATAGAAAAGGACATCGATGGTAGCGTTTAATTCGTTAATGAGGTAGGCGGTCTTGTAATGAGAGTGGAAAATGATATGACGTGGACCAGCACCTGGAGCTGTTTGATAGGTTTGAGTCTTCGTTAGTTTACCAAGATCATCGACTTGATAGACCACTACTTGATCGGTACCCAAATCACAAGTGATGAGTAGCTTATCGGGAGTGAGATCTGCATAATGTACATGGGGACTCGCTTGGTTTTCGTGAGGTCCAGAACCCTGATGAGTCGCTTGGTCGACAAAGGTTAAATGACCATCTTCATGGATGCGATATGAGAGGACTTGTCCCTTGTGGTAGTTAGCTCCATAGACCAAGCCACGCGCCTCATCAACAGAGACATAACAGAGGGGCGCCCCTTCCTCGACCACATGATTGATTAACTGGTGATCAGGACTAAAGCTTGCAATGCCGCCAAGACCTTGCTCCGCACCCACACTGTATAAGAAACCAGCTTTTGAAAAAGCGAGATAGGTTGGGTTTGGCTCTTGAGCAACTAGTTCTAAGTCGCTAAGTTGACCAGTTCTTTCATCGAAGGAAGCCTTATAAATTCCTTTAGAGTCTCGTTTGGTATAGGTTCCGAAATAAATATCTTGCATCACATGCACCTCGACTTTGTTGATAGCTCCATTATATCAGAAAAGAAGGGGATGGAAAACGATTAGGTGAAGGATTGACAAGCTAAGCATTAAAAAAAAGCTCACATTTCAGCTATATCGTGAAATTATGGACTAAAAATGCTAAAATAAAGACAGATTGAAAACGAAGGAGATTCCCGTGGAACATAAAGAAAAAGATTTTAGTTTATCCTGGTTTTTTAAATGGTTTGTAGATAATAAAGCCATTACTGTTTTTCTAGTAACCTTACTGATGGGATTGAATATTTTAGTTCTCAGCAAGATTAGTTTTATTTTTACACCCCTGTTAGAGTTTGGAGCAGCAGTCATGCTACCAGTCATTATTTCAGGGCTCCTCTATTATTTGTTAAATCCAATCGTGGACTTTTTGGAAAGGCACCGAGTCAAACGGATCATTGCAATTTCCATCGTCTTTATTTTGATCGCGCTTCTCATTTTATGGGGCTTGGCTGTCGCTATTCCAGCTATTCAACATCAAGTTCTTAGTTTTATGAAGAACCTGCCAGATTACTTGGAAAAGGCCAATAGGACCATCGATGATGTCTTAGACAACAAAGTGTCGCCAGAAATCAAGCCTCAGCTGGATGAATGGACCAGCCAATTGTCGCAGAATATTACCAGTTGGGCGAGTTCTTTTTCCGCCCGAGCAGTCAACTGGGTCAGCAATCTGATTACTGTCGCCTCTCAGGTCATTATCGCTTTGATTATTATGCCTTTTATCGTCTTCTATCTTTTGAGAGATGGAAAGAACTTAAAAGGGCAAATCATCCGTTTCTTGCCAACCAAGATTCGTAAATCTGCAGACAAAGTACTGTCTGATGTCAATACACAATTGGCTAATTATGTCAGAGGTCAGATTACTGTTGCTATCATCATAGCTTTAATGTTTATTCTTCTGCTTAAGATCATTGGGCTTCGTTACGCTGTGACACTCGGTGTAACCGCTGGTTTTTTGAACTTGATACCATACTTGGGCAGCTTCTTGGCCATGCTCCCAGCCTTAGTCTTGGGGTTGGTGGCAGGACCAGAGATGTTTGTCAAAGTCGTCATTGTCTTTATTGTTGAGCAAACAATCGAGGGACGTTTCGTTTCCCCACTTGTCTTGGGGAGTCAGCTCAATATCCACCCAATCACGATTCTGTTTGTATTGATTACTTCTGGCTCTATGTTTGGAATCTGGGGAGTCTTCTTAGGAATCCCGGTTTATGCTTCGGCTAAAGTAGTCATCAGTGCTCTATTTGAATGGTATAAAGAGGTCAGTGGTTTGTACGAAAAGGACGAAGTTGAGGAAATTCAAAGTGAAGAATAGTCAAAAAATTCTAGAAGCAATTGAGAAACAAGAGCTAGATCGTCTGCCAGCTTATTTGGATAAGGCTTTGCTAGAAGATGATCCAGCTACCTTGTTAGAATTGGGACAATATTTTGAAAGTATTGGTTTTTACCCAGAAGCCAAGCAAACCTACTTGCATCTGAGAGATGATTATCCAGAGGTCTATCTGAGTCTAGCCACTATCGTAGCGGAAGATGGACTAATGGAAGAAGCCTTTGCTTATTTGGAAGAAATCCCGGAAAGTTCGGAATGGTATCTAGCCAGTCTCTTAGTCAAGGCAGACCTCTACCAAAGTGAGGGCTTGGCAGATGTGGCTCGAGAAAAACTGATGGAAGCAGCGACTCTTTCAGATGACCCTATTATTCAACTAGGCTTGGCAGAGATTGATTTAGAACTTGAAAATTACCAAGAAGCCATTCAAGAGTATGCTCAGTTAGACAACCGTCTCATTTTAGAAGAAACGGGCATTTCCACATACCAGCGGATTGGCTATGCTTATGCGAATCTGGGTCGGTTTGAGTCTGCTATTGAGTTTTTAGAAAAGGCCTTGGAAATTGAGTTTGATGACCAGATTGCCTATGAATTGGCAACCCTTCTCTCTGACCGAGAAGAGTATCAACGTTCTCTGATCTACTTCAAGCAGATTGATACACTGTCGCCAGACTTTGAAGGGTATGAATACGGCTATGCCTTGGCTCTTCAAGCTGAAAATGACCGAGAAACAGCGTTAGCAATAGCAGAGCAAGGAATCCAAAAGAATCCTTTTGACGCTTATCTCCTCCTTCTAGCCTCCCAATTGGCCTACGAGTTGCACCAGCCAGAAAAAGCAGAGAAGTATTTGTTAGAAGCCAAAGAAGTTGCTGAGGATCTTGAAGATATCGCCCTTCGTCTGACAACTCTTTATCTGGAACAGGAACGTTATGAAGACGTCCTTGAATGGCAAGAAGTGGAAGTGGAAAATGTCGTCACCCGTTGGAATATCGCTCGTGCCTTGGTAGCACTCGAAGAGGTTGAAAAAGCGGCTCCGATCTATGAAGAGCTCTACCCAGATTTGAAAGAAAATCCAGAGTACTTAGAAAGCTATAGTTACCTCTTGAGAGAGTTGGGACAAATCGCAAAAGCCCGGGAAGTGGCAGAAGGCTATTTGCAGCTAGTCCCAGATGATGGGCAAATGCAAGCTTTCTATGAGAGCCTGTTAGAAGATTAACTACTTGACCCTTGAAGGGCGGGAATCAGAACAAGTGTGCATCCTTGTTCTGGCCCGCTCTTTTTTAATCAGTCTTTTCTGTCATTGTCCTTGAGAATGTGGTATACTGGAAGGGCTGAAAAGAAGACAAGATGAATGAGGGAGAAGATAATGGAACCGGTGAAATTGTTTCAATACAATACCTTGGGGGCTTTGATGGCTGGTCTCTATGGAGGATCCTTTACCATTAAAGAATTACTAGAGCATGGAGATCTTGGAATTGGGACCTTGGACTCCATTGATGGCGAACTGATTGTCTTAGATGGCAAGGCCTACCAAGCTAAGGGATCAGGGGAGGAGCCAGAGATTGTGGAAGTGGCCCCGGATGCGACAGTCCCTTATGCGGCTATCGTTCCCCATCAGGCCGAAGTGATTTTTCGTCAGCGCTTTGAGATGACAGATGAGGAATTAGAGGCTCGCATTGAATCTTATTATGATGGCGAAAATTTGTTTCGTTCCATCAAGATTCACGGTGATTTCGCCAAGATGCATGTGCGTATGATTCCCAAATCAACTTCAGACACCAAATTTGCAGATGTGGCGACCCATCAGCCTGAATTTACGCGAGAAAATGTTACAGGAACTATTGTTGGTTTTTGGACACCAGAGATTTTCCATGGGGTCAGTGTAGCAGGCTATCACCTTCACTTTATCTCAGATGATCATACCTTCGGAGGTCATGTCATGGATTTTGTTATCAAAGAAGGGATTGTTGAAGTTGGGGCCATTGATCAATTGGATCAACGTTTCCCTGTCCAGGATCGCCAATATCTCTTTGCTAAGTTTAATGTTGACCAGGTCAAAGAGGATATCAATAAAGCAGAATAAAAGGTTGAGCGTCGCTCAACCTTTTAAAATGTAGACAAAGTTATTTTACATATAAGAACCTTAGTATGCTTAAAAAATGAGGTATACTTTGAGGTTCATTCAAACATACACTGAAACTTTTTATCATCAATATGAGAAAAGCTGGGACAAAAGTCCTAGCCTCTCAATTGTCTTTGGATTGTCGAGCAAGACGCAGTGGTTGAGTGGGCTCTACTACGCTGATTTTTTTCAGCTTTGACAGCCCTACTCAACTATGCGGAGGTGTGAAGACGAAATCGAATTCTAACGAATTACCGATTTCTGTCCCACTCTCTTTTTGTCATTCATCTGCGAGTTTCATAGATTTAATTTTTTCTTCTTCAGGAGTGACCCGTAGTGTTTTCTGACCAGTATAGGTTACAAATCCAGGTTTTCCTCCGGTCGGTTTGTTAAGTTTCTTGGTTTCAATCATGTCGACTTGGACCAGATTAGAGAGGCGTCCCTTAGAGAAATAGGCCGCTAGCTCAGCTGCATCTGTCTTGACCTCATCTGAAGGATTGAGGTTACCAGTAATAACCACGTGACTACCTGGAATATCCTTGGCGTGGAACCAGAGTTCATCTTTCTTAGCCATCTTAAAGGTCAATTCTTCGTTTTGAAGATTGTTTCGGCCGACCAAGATAATGGTTTTTCCGTCAGAAGCTAAATACTTCTCTGGTTTTTTGCGTTTGTGGATCTTTTCTCGGTTGCGTCGTTTGATAAAGCCTGTTTGGATCAGCTCTTCTCGAATCTCGGCGACTTCAGAAAGGCTTGCTTGGGCTAGAGCTGTTTCGACTGTTTCCAGGTAGGAGATGGTTTCCTTGGTTTCCTGGATGAGAGAGGTCAAATGTTTAACAGCTTCTTTTAACTTCTGGTAACGCTTGAAGTAGCGTTGCGCATTTTGACTGGGGGTCAAAGCCTTATCCAAGGCAATGGTTATAGGTTGGTTGGTATAGTAGTTGTCCAAGGTGACCTGATCTTGATCATTTGGGACTTGATGGAGGAAGGTGGTGAGAAGCTCCCCTTTTTGCCGGAAGTCTTCGGCATTTTCTGTCGCTGCTAGTTCAGCTTCCTGTTTGGCCAACTTTTTCCGGTTTTTTTCTAGTTCATTGTCCACCTTGCGGATGAGTTCTCCAGCTTGTTGTTGGACCCGGTCGCGCTCGGCCTTATCCAAGTAATAGTGGTCGAGTAGATCCGATAAGGTCTCAAAGGTTTCCTCCTGGCTATCAGCAAAAGTGAGAGCAGCAAAGGATTTTTTCGTTAGACGAGGATCTGTTGGAGCTTCAAAGAATGCTCGGAAGGTTTTTAATTTTTCTCCAGTTTCTAATCGACTGGCCAATTCTTGAGCAGTATCTCGACCAAGACCCTGGAAATGAGTTTGAAGGTTTTTAGGTGTCAACTCTTCCCGGTGGAGAAAGGCGAATAATGCTTCGTCCTTGATTGTAAAAGGGTTGGCCGCATCGGTTTTTGGAGGAGCTAGATAGGTCGAGCCTGGCAAAATGGTCCGGTAGCTATTTTGAGAGAAGCCAACATGTTTGATTGCTTCGATAATTTTTCCAGTTGCCTTGTCCAGAAGAATGATATTGCTGTGCTTGCCCATGATTTCAATAATCAAAGTCACAGAGATATCATCTCCAATTTCATTTTTATTAGAGACAGCGATTTCTAAGATGCGGTCATTCTCCACTTGCTGGATCTGCTCAATGACTGCTCCTTGGAGATACTTGCGCATGACCATGATAAAGGTATTGGGGAAGGCAGGATTCTCGAAGTTGGTCTGGGTCCGTTGGATCCGTCCAAAAACAGAGTGAGAAGAAAGCAAGAGTTTTTGATTCTTGCGGTTGCTACGAATTTGTAAAACCAACTCTTGTTCAAAGGGTTGGTTAATTTTTTGGATGCGACCATTTAAGAGTTCGCTTTGTAATTCATCCACCATATGGTGTAAAAAAAATCCATCAAAAGACATGGGTTTCCTCAACATTCTAGACTAGTTCTAGTAAATTATATCAAAAAAGTGACTGAAAACCTAGGAAGAAGAAGGACAAACATTTTGCAAAAACAACCTCACTAGGAAAAGAATTTCAGGAAATGACGAACGTTTTCAAAAAAAACATAAAAAAGTATTGACAAGGCTTACAGAAACATTTACAATGGATTCAATTAGAAAAGTAGTAAATGAAAATTTATTAGAGAGCTCACGGTTGGTGAAAGTGGGTAGTGGACATTTATGAAATTGGACTAATGATGAGATGAATTTGAAACAATAAAAATTCGGTCGGCACACCTTATCGTGCAACTTGTTGCTAGACAAGACAGAGATGTGGGAGGAGTTTATCCATTTTCCCATAAGTGAGGTGGCACCGCGATGACACGTCCTCACATAGCTTTCGCTATGTGTGGGCGTGTTTTTTGTTTCAAGAAAGAAGGGAGAAAAGAAGATGAAGAAACGATGGCGACTCAGTCTCTAACAAAGATTCAAGAAAACGAAAAAATAAATGATTGAGGTAAAAAATATGAAAAACAAACGTGTATTGGGAATGATTGGTGCTTTACTAGCTGTTATTTTGGTAGCTGTTGTTTATCCAATGCTAACCAATAAAAATGATGCGAATAAAACAGATGGAACTAAAAAGGTAAAAGTAGGTGTCTTGCAGTTAGTCAGCCACCCATCGCTAGACGAAATCTACAAGGGGATTCAAGATGGCTTGGCTGAAGAAGGCTACGACAAGGACAAGATTGAGATCGAATTCCTCAATGCAGAAGGAGACCAAAACAAGGTTGCTACCATGAGCAAACAATTGGTCCAAAACAACAATGACGTCTTGATCGGAATCGCAACCCCATCTGCTCAAGGTTTGGCTAGTGCGACTAAGGACAAACCAATCGTCATGGGTGCTATCACAGACCCAGTCGGCGCTAACTTGGTCAAAGATTTGAAAAAACCAGGTGGTAATATCACAGGAGTATCTGACCACAATCCAACGGAACAACAGTTGAAGTTAATCAAAGAGTTGACTCCAAACGTGAAAACAATCGGGGTTCTTTACTCAACCAGTGAAGATAATTCTAAAACCCAAGTAGAAGAATTTACAAAATTGGCTGAAAAAGCAGGCTACAAAGTAGTTCCTTATTCAGTCCCTTCTACAAATGAAATTGCTTCAACGGTTTCTGTCATGACTGGTAAAGTGGATGCTATCTGGGTTCCAATCGATAACACCATTGCATCAGCCTTCTCAACGGTAGTCGAAGCAAACAAAACAGCTAAAAAACCAATCTTCCCAAGTGCAACGGCCATGGTCGAAGCAGGTGGTTTAGGATCTGTGGTCGTAGACCAACATGATCTTGGAGTGGCAACTGGTAAAATGGCTGCGAAGATCTTAAAGGGTCAAAAACCAGCTGACACACCTGTTGAAATCTTCACAGATGGTAAGTCTGTCATTAACAAAAAAGTGGCTGAAGAATTAGGCATTACCATTCCAGAATCTGTCTTGAAAGAAGCTGGACAAGTCATCGAATAAAAACCAAACGAATAACAAGAATGGCAAGTGAAGAAAAACAGGCTTCACTTGTCATTTTTTGTAAAATCTGCTAAACTAGAATGTAACTGAATAGAAATCTGCAAGACTAGTACCTCAAGGGAAGTGCAACAGGGAGAAGAGCCGTGACTGAAAGCTCTTTGCATGAAAGCTGAGTGAATTCACTTGCGCAAGGATTTAGAAATTAAGGTCTGAGTTTCAGATAAAAAACGGATGGTACCGCGTGTCAACGCTCCGAATATGGGTGTGGCACGTGGTTTTTTCTATGTCTGAGTGAAGACCATGATGGAGGAAATATGTCAACGATTGAAGAACAACTAAAAGCGCTTCGGGAAGAAACGCTGGCAGCCTTGAAGCAGATCTCTGCTGAAAATAAAAAAGAGATGCAAGAGCTACGCGTCTCTGTCCTTGGGAAGAAAGGGTCGCTAACCGAGATCCTCAAAGGGATGAAAGATGTCTCTGCTGAGATGCGTCCGGTCATCGGGAAACATGTTAATGAAGCCCGTGATGTCTTGACTGCTGCCTTTGAAGAAACAGCCAAGCTCTTGGAAGAAAAGAAAGTTCAAGCTAAATTGGCTAGTGAAAGTATCGACGTGACCCTTCCTGGACGTCCAGTTGCAAGTGGTCACCGTCATGTCTTGACCCAAACCAGTGAAGAAATCGAAGATATCTTTATCGGGATGGGCTACCAAGTCGTAGATGGCTTTGAAGTCGAAAAAGACTACTACAACTTTGAACGCATGAACTTGCCAAAGGATCACCCGGCTCGTGATATGCAGGACACCTTCTACATCACAGAAGAAATCTTGCTTCGGACCCATACTTCGCCAGTTCAAGCGCGTGCCATGGATGCGCATGACTTTAGCAAGGGGCCTTTGAAGATGATCTCTCCAGGGCGTGTTTTCCGTCGGGATACAGATGATGCGACCCACAGTCACCAGTTCCATCAGATCGAAGGCTTGGTTGTTGGGAAGAACATTTCTATGGCAGACCTTCAAGGAACGCTTCAGTTGATCGTGCAGAAGATGTTTGGTGCAGAACGTCAAATCCGTCTGCGTCCTTCTTACTTCCCATTTACAGAGCCATCCGTTGAGGTCGATGTATCTTGCTTCAAATGTGGTGGAGCGGGATGTAATGTATGTAAGAAGACAGGTTGGATCGAAATCATGGGGGCCGGTATGGTTCACCCACGCGTGCTCGAGATGAGTGGCATTGATTCGACAGTCTATTCAGGATTCGCCTTTGGACTTGGTCAGGAGCGTGTAGCCATGCTTCGTTATGGAATCAATGATATCCGTGGCTTTTATCAAGGAGATGTTCGCTTCTCAGAACAGTTTAAATAATCATGTTAGTTAGAGTAAAAATCGATCAATTGCAGACCTTACGTGACCTAGAGGTGGAAACCTATCGGGAGACCTTTGGTCCCTATATTGTTGAGGAAGACTTGGAAGAGTACTTCTCTACGGTGCTCTCTTTGGAGCAAATCGAGAAAGATCTGTTAGATCCAGAATCCGAAACCTATTTTGTCCTCAATGAAGAACAAGAAATCTGTGGTTTTCTCAAGATCAACTGGGGGCAAGCGCAGACGGAGCCAGTAGAGATGGAAAAGTCCTTTGAGATTCAACGGATCTATGTCAAAAAGGAATATCATGGAGCTGGTTTCGGTAAGGAAATGTTTACCTTTGCGCTGGATCAAGCCAAGAGCCGTGGCTTTGAGTGGGCCTGGCTAGGTGTCTGGGAACGCAATTTTAAGGCACAAGATTTTTACTACAGTTTTGGATTTGAACGATTTAGTGAACACGAGTATCCTACCGGTGATACGGTTGATATTGACTGGTTGTTGAGAAAGAAATTGACCTAGAATGGACAAGAAACTTCTATTCTAGAGAAGGGGAGGTTATTAGACCTACCTAAGCCAGCCTCGAGCTGGAAAACACAAAATGAAAGGATCTAAACGAGGGCCAAAAGAAATCTGGGAAAGTCATCTAGATTTCAGTAGAACCCTTGGTATCTTACATATGTTAGTTAGTTATAAATGGTTAAAAGAATTGGTGGACATTGATGTGCCATCACAAGAGTTGGCTGAAAAAATGTCAACTACAGGGATCGAGGTAGAAGGTGTGGAATCACCAGCTGCTGGTCTCTCAAAAATTGTCGTCGGAGAAATCTTGTCTTGTGAAGATGTGCCCGAAACTCATTTGCATGTCTGCCAAGTCAATGTGGGTGAAGAAGAAGCCCGTCAAATCGTCTGTGGAGCACCAAATGTGCGCGCAGGTATCAAGGTCATGGTGGCTCTTCCGGGTGCCCGCATCGCGGATAACTACAAGATCAAAAAAGGGAAAATCCGTGGCTTAGAGTCATTAGGGATGATCTGTTCACTTGGTGAATTGGGTATTTCTGACTCAGTTGTACCGAAGGAATTCGCAGATGGCATCCAAATCTTGCCGGATGATGCAGTACCAGGTGAGGAAGTATTCTCTTACCTAGACTTGGATGATGAAATCATCGAACTTTCCATCACTCCAAACCGTGCAGACGCCCTTTCAATGCGTGGAGTGGCGCACGAAGTGGCAGCCATCTATGACAAGGCAGTCACCTTCAAAGAATTTACTTTAACAGAAACAGACCAAGCTGCAGCAGATGCTCTTTCAGTCAGCATTGACACAGACAAGGCACCTTACTATGCAGCCCGTATCTTGGACAATGTGACTATTGCACCAAGTCCACAATGGTTGCAAAACCTCCTCATGAACGAAGGTATCCGTCCGATTAACAATGTCGTCGACGTGACCAACTATATCCTGCTTTACTTTGGTCAGCCCATGCATGCCTTTGACTTGGATACCTTTGAAGGGACTGACATTCGTGTGCGTGAAGCGCGTGCTGGTGAGAAATTGGTGACCTTGGATGGGGAAGAACGTGACTTGGAAGTAACTGACTTAGTGATTACGGTTGCTGACAAACCAGTAGCCCTTGCAGGTGTCATGGGCGGACAAGCTACAGAAATCTCTGAAAACTCTACTCGTGTTGTCCTTGAAGCTGCTGTCTTCAATGGTAAATCAATCCGTAAGACCAGCGGTCGCCTCAACCTTCGTTCGGAATCATCTTCTCGCTTTGAAAAAGGCATCAACGTGGCAACTGTTAATGAAGCCCTTGATGCGGCAGCAAGCATGATTGCTGAATTGGCTGGTGCGACAGTGCGGAAGGGAATCGTTTCAGCAGGCCAGTTGGATACTTCGGATGTAGAGGTTTCTTCCACCCTTGCAGACGTTAACCGTGTCCTTGGTACAGAACTTTCCTACGCGGATGTAGAAGATGTCTTCCGTCGTCTTGGATTTGGTCTTTCTGGAAATGCAGAGAGCTTCACAGTTAGCGTACCACGTCGCCGTTGGGATATCACCATCGAAGCGGACCTCTTTGAAGAAATCGCACGTATCTATGGCTATGACCGCTTGCCAACCAGTCTTCCAAAAGACGATGGGACAGCCGGTGAATTGACTGTGACTCAAAAATTGCGTCGTAAAGTTCGCACCATTGCAGAAGGAGCAGGACTGACTGAAATCATCACCTATGCTTTGACAACACCTGAAAAAGCGATTGAATTTACGACTACACCAAGCAACTTAACTGAGCTCATGTGGCCAATGACTGTGGATCGTTCAGTCCTTCGTCAAAATATGGTTTCAGGTATTTTGGATACCGTTGCTTACAACGTGGCTCGTAAGAACAAAGACTTGGCCCTTTACGAGATTGGAAAAGTCTTCGAGCAAACTGGAAATCCAAAAGAAGAATTGCCAAACGAAATCAACAGTTTTGCCTTTGCTTTGACAGGTTTAGTCGCTGAAAAAGACTTCCAAACGCCAGCTGTTCCAGTTGATTTCTTCTATGCCAAGGGAATCTTGGAAGCCCTCTTTGCTCGCTTGGGTCTTGAGGTGACTTATACCGCAACGCAAGAGATCAAGAGTCTTCACCCAGGACGGACAGCCTTGATTTCACTCGGTGACCAAGTCCTTGGTTTCCTCGGTCAAGTGCATCCTGTAACGGCTAAGGCTTATGATATTCCAGAGACGTATGTAGCAGAGCTTAACCTTTCAGCTATCGAAGCAGCCCTTCAACCAGCCGCTCCATTTGTGGAAATCACCAAGTTCCCAGCGGTGAGCCGTGATATCGCTCTTCTCCTCAAAGCTGAAGTGACCCACCAAGAAGTGGTCGATGCCATCCAAGCTGCGGGCGTGAAACGCTTGACAGACATCAAGCTCTTTGACGTCTTCTCAGGTGAAAAACTGGGTGTCGGAATGAAGTCTATGGCCTACAGTCTGACCTTCCAAAATCCAGAAGATAGCTTGACAGACGAAGAAGTCGCACGCTACATGGAAAAAATCCAAGCTTCCCTTGAAGAAAAAGTAGACGCAGAAGTGCGGTAAATCGTAAAAATTTGGAACAGTTGAGAATTTCTCAGCTGTTTTTTTCTTACAGAATTTACTTGATATAGAGCTTAAAACCCTATAAAAATAAAGAAATTCCTTTAAGGATTCAAAATATCCATGTCAACCATCTTTCTATTTTTGACAAATATTTTTATTTTTTTGACAAATATACTTGTCAAAAAGAAAAAGAAGTGTTACAATGATTTTAGTTGAAAGAAGAGGAGGTTTTCTTATGGGAGCCGTGTGGATTATTTTTATCCTTTTTCTGATTATCATTTATGCAAGCTCAGAAAAGAAGATAAAAAGGTTGAACAAACGCATCAAAAGATTAGAAAAACAAGTGAAAGGAAATCAAGACATGTCTAGACTTTTAGAAGAATTGAAAGGCCAAACGGCCACTGTTTTAGTAAGTGGTGTTGGATTCGAGTATGAAATTTTGGATATCGATGAAGATTGGGTTAAACTGACTCGTGTGAATCATAAACAACAAAGGGAAACCAAATTAGTCCGCATCGAAGATATTCAAGGTATTCAACTATAAGGGGGCGAAAGCCATGATCTTAAAAAATCGACTGAAAGAGCTGAGGGCGCGTGATGGACTCAACCAATCCGAGCTAGCTAAGCTAGCAGGGGTCTCGCGCCAGTCCATCAGTCTCTTGGAGCGGGGGGAATACACCCCCTCGGTTATTATTGCCATCACAATCGCCCAAATTTTCAAGGAACCGGTGGAGAATGTCTTTAGTCTAGTAGAGGGAGAGGAATAACAATGAAAAAGCAACAACAAGAACGATCCGCTCGTTACCGTTTTTGGAGAAATGTCGGAATCATCACAGGTTCCGGCTTGATTGGAGGAGTCATTGGTTTTTTGATAGGCATGTTCGGATCCGAAAAGCCCCTTGAAATCCAATCCTTCTTTAGTAAAGAAGTACTCCTTTTGGGCTCAATACTTTTGTTTCTTATCTTGTTTATGGTCACGATAGCCTTACTCATAAGCGCGAGAAAAGTCCATCAAAAAATGCTCCAGATAGAAGACGAAGACGAAGCCTATCACTATGACATCCAGAAGGAAAAACTGTATGGGTTAGCGACCATTTTTAAAGGTATCATGATCTTGCCATACTTTTTAGTCGTCATCTTTTATAGTCAATTGGTGTATATGGATAGACCTTCCACAGGGCACTTGGCTTTTATCTTTGGAACTTTTACCATGCTCTATCTCTTTCTTGTCTTGTTTGCCCTATTTTTCCTATCGGATATCTTCTTTCGCAAGACCTTCCATCTGATTTATGGAAAACCGATTCCCCGCAATGCCAATGCCAAGGAAGTGCGGGAATTTATGATGAGTATGATGGATGAAGCAGAAAAGCAGATTAACTACGAGGAAAATTTTGAAGTGGTGGTCAAGTTAAGCAATTATATCTTGCCGAGCCTTCTCATTGGTCTCTTAATCATTGGGATTGCCTTCCATACGGATATTCTCTTAGCTTTGTTCGTTGTCTCCATCATCTATATTTATATCCTTATTTCACAATACAAGATTACCAAACGTTATTATAAAGAGTAAAGGAGTCATCCATGTTAGAAATTAGAAATTTAGAAAAGAGTTTTGGCAAGAAGCAGGTCTTGTTCGGGATTGACTTGACTGCGAAAAAAGGATCCATCTTAGGTTTGATCGGGAAGAACGGAGCTGGGAAGACCACTATCTTTCATAGTATCCTCCGCTTCCTTGACTACAGTGGTGATATCCAATTGGATGGCCAAGCAATCAGTCAAGAAACCTATAAGGAAATTGGCTACCTGCCAGAAGAGCGAAGCCTTATGCCTAAGTTAACCATCTATGAGCAAGTCCGTTACCTTGCTAATCTCAAAGGAATGTCAACTGCTGAGGTCAAGGAGAAACTGCCAATCTGGATGGAAAAGCTCCAAGTAAAAGGGAAATTAACCGATAAGATTAAGAGCCTTTCAAAAGGGAATCAGCAAAAGGTTCAATTGATTATTACCATGATCCATGAGCCAAAATTGATCATTTTGGATGAGCCTTTTAGTGGACTGGATCCTGTCAATACGGAAGTGCTCAAGCAGGTCATCTTTGAAGAAAAAGAACGCGGTGCGACCATTATCTTCTCTGACCACGTCATGACCAATGTGGAAGAACTCTGTGATGAGTTGGTTATGATTCGTGATGGATCAGTGATTCTTTCAGGTCCCGTACAAGAAGTTCGCAATAGCTTCGGGAAGACTCGTCTCTTCGTATCCAATGACTTCAGTAAAGAGGAGTTGGAAGTGCTGCCTCACGTGACCAAGGTGACCATGACCAAGCAAGGTCTTTGGAAGTTGGTATTGGATGATGAAACAGCAGGTCCAGACCTCTTTGACCAGTTGACCAAGGGGCGCTATCTAGCAACCTTTGACCAACAAGCCCCAACCATTGATGAAATCTTTAAATTAGAATCAGGAGTAGAAGTATGAAACAGATGCTGATTGTTATCAAAGAAACTTATTTACGCCAAGTGAAATCATGGAGCTTTTTCCTGATGGTTCTTTCTCCCTTTCTCTTCATTGGATTGACGATCGGAATAAACTACTTCGTTGGCTCTTCTACCTCTGCTAAAAGCAACATCGCCTTGATTACAGATCAAGCTCCTGTCAAGGAAGGCTTGAAAGGAACTGATGGCTTGACCTTTGACTATAAGGATGAAGCAGCAGCTAAGAAGGCCATGAAAGAGGAAGAAATCAAGGGAATCCTCACAGTTGAAGAAAAGGATGGCCAGCTAGAGGCTCGCTACCAGAGTGAGGATGCCATGAAGCCAGATTTCAAATCAGTCCTTATGGCTAAATTGAGTCAGGTCCAACAAATGCTCAATGTTTCTAAGGCGGACTTAAGCCAAGAGCAGTTAACAGCCCTTTCGCAACAGGTCTCATTGACTGAAAAAATTGATGAGAAGAAAGAAGGGCTAAAAATGGTGCAGACCATGGTAGCTGGGGGGATCGGTTTTCTTCTTTACATGATTCTGATCTTTTATTCAAGTATCACTGCTCAAGAGGTAGCCAGTGAAAAAGGAACCAAGATCATGGAAGTGGTCTTCTCAAGCATTCGTGCAACTCACTATTTCTATGCTCGCATGATTGGTCTTTTCGGAGTGATTTTTACCCATATTGGTATCTATGCAGTCGGCTTGGGAGGCGTTTGGATTTTTAGAGATTCCATTCCTCTTGTGAAAGATATTTTAACTCCCGATTCACCTATCACCCAACATATTGGACAATCTATTTCCTTGAATACCTTCTTCTTTATCATTCTTGGAATCTTCATGTACGTGGTTCTTTCAGCTTTCCTAGGGTCAACAGTTGCTCGTCCTGAAGATACAGGAAAAGCCCTCGCTCCTCTGATGATGTTGGTGATGGTTGGATTCTTTGGAGTGACCACCTTGGGTAGCGCAGGAGATGTCCCTCTATTGAAGATTGGATCATACGTTCCATTCATTTCAACTTTCTTCATGCCATTCCGTACGATCAATGGCTATGCAAGTGGCCTTGAATCATGGGGGTCATTCGGAATTGCCTTGGCCTTCACGCTCCTCGGCACCATGATCATTGGAAAAATCTATTCTAGCCTCATCTTACAAACAGATGATCTAGGTTTAGTCAAGACTGTTAAAAAAGCTTTAAGCTATCGCTAAAAGAGGAGAGTGGGACAGAAATCGGTAATTCGTTAGAATTCGATTTCGACGTCCCACCTCCGCACAGTTGAGTAGGGCTGTAAAAGCTGATGAAATCAGCGTAGTAGAGCCCACTCAACCACTGCGTCTTGCTCGACAATCCAAAGACAATTGAGAGGCTAGGACTTTTTGTCCCAGTCTCTTTGCTTTGTGAAATCATTGCTGTTTAGTCCTCTTTACTTTATAATGAAAGTAGAATGAAAAGGAGGCGGACATGAACTATATTGAGTTTGCTGAAAATGAGCATCTGTCCACGATTGTCCTTGGGATGATGCGGATCAGCCAGATGAGTGAAGATGAGGTGGAGGCCTTGGTGGAGGCAGCCTTGTCAATTGGGATCAACACTTTTGATCTGGCGGACATCTATGGTGATGGCCAGTGTGAGGTCCTGTTGGGTAAGGTTCTCAAACGCCGTCCGGATCTTCGAGATCAGATGTGGATCCAGTCCAAGTGTGGCATTCGCAAAGACGGCTTTACCTATTTTGATTTTTCTAGGGACTATATTTTGGACTCCGTCGATGGCATCCTCGAGCGCCTGCAGATCGAGCGCTTAGATAGTCTCCTCCTTCACCGACCGGATGCTCTCATGGAGCCGGAAGAAGTAGCAGCAGCTTTTGATCACTTGGAGCAAGCGGGCAAGGTCCGTCATTTTGGAGTGTCCAATCAAAATCCTATGATGATGGAATTGCTCAAAAAGGCTGTCAAACAGCCTCTCAAGGTTAACCAGTTGCAGTTGAGTGCCGCCTTTACACCGAGCTTTGAAGCTGGTTTTCATGTCAATATGGAAGGGCCAAAAGCAGCCGTGCGAGATGGCAGTGTCTTTGAGTATTGTCGTTTAACGGATACAGTGATTCAAGCCTGGTCTGTCCTCCAGCATGGCTATTTCAAGGGGAATTTTGTCGGCAAGGAAGAGTTTGCGGCTCTCAATCATGTCCTTAATGACTTGGCGAAGAAATATCAGGTCACTCCGACAGCAATCGCCCTTGCTTGGGTCCTCCGCTATCCAGGGAAGATGCAGGCCGTCATCGGAACGACCAAACCCCAGCATGTCCTTGAAGCAGGGAAAGCAGCAGAAGTCACCTTGACTCGCAAGGAATGGTACCAAGTCTACCTGGCTGCAGGAAATGATTTGCCTTAGAATAGTTATTAGTAGACCAGCCCTCACTTGTATTAGTGGGCTGGTTTTTTGTCTTTTACTTTATAGATTTTTCTTGACAATTCTTTCTTTATTATGGTACTATTTTAGGAAACAAACGTTGCGCAACAAACGTTGCGCGAAAGGAGTCTTATGCCACCCAAGGTTAAATTTAGTAAAGAGACTATGATTGGGACAGCTTTACAATTGGTGAGAGAAGAGGGCCTGGCTAGTTTGACGGCTCGAGCATTAGCAGAGAAACTGGGAGCCACGCCAAGGGTCATTTTTGGGCAATTTGCTAATATGTCTGAGTTACAAGCAGAGGTTGTTGTTGCTGCGGAAATGGTAGTAGTGGAGTATATACGAAAGGCTTTAGAAGATGAGAAGCCTTTCCGTTCTGTCGGGATTGCTTATATCCTATTCGCCTCAAAAGAGCCCCAACTCTTTCAGTTGCTTTTCCAAAATCCTAGCAAAGATCCGATTGGTCGCTTTCAAGATTTTCTTCCCTTGAAGGATCATAGTTACCAATTGGTTCTGGATTCGATTGTCGCAGACTATACGTTGACGTTAGAGGAGGCTAGTCGCTTGTACCAGCATCTATTTATCTACTCACACGGGATGGCCTCTATGGTTGCTTCTGGTATTTATCAGTTCAGCATGGAAGAAGTGATTGGTTTATTGACAGAAGTTTGTCAATCTCTCATCAAAGAAATGGTAGGAAAGAAATGATTCAACTAGAAAATGTTCACAAAAGTTACGGCCAAACAAAGGTCTTAAAAGGGATTGATTTGCAGATTCAAGACCAGGATGATGTGGTGATCCTAGGTCCTTCTGGATCGGGCAAGTCAACTCTCTTAAACGTATTATCCGGATTAGAAAAGGTAGATGAGGGGCATATCCTCATCCAAGGACAGGATTTATCGCAACTCACGGATGCTCAATTGACAGCCTTTAGACGTGAGAAGATAGCCTTTATTTTCCAGCAATATTATTTATTGCCTAATCTGACGGTTAGACAGAATGTTAAGATGGGAGCTGACCTGGCGAGCAATCATGATTTTTTGCAGATCATCGAGGATTTGGGACTTGGCGATAAGCTGGACAAGTATCCGAGTGAATTGTCTGGTGGGGAACAGCAAAGAGTGTCTATTGCTCGGGCCTTGGCCAAAAAGCCAGAGATTCTTTTCTTAGATGAGCCGACGGGAGCTCTCGATGAAGAAACAGGGCGCAAGATTCTTGACTATATCTGGAAGTTGAAGGAAAAGCTAGGATTTACTCTAATCATGGTGACGCACAACCAAAATATTGCGGATATGGCGAGAACCATCATTCGTGTCAATAGTGGCAAGATTACTGAAGTGGTGACCAACGATCAGCCTCAGACTGCCTATGAGATTGGATGGTAAGCTATGTTTTCAGTAAAAGATATTCGAAAATTAGTTGTCGTCAGTATTATTGGGGCTTGTGCGGTCTTTGTGGCCAATCTCTTCTTGAATTTTTATCTGGATATCGAGCAGTTGGAGATTTCTAAAACCAATCCGATGATTACGACCTACTATGATGCCCAAGTTTCGCTATCTTGGATGGTGGCCATGGTCAGTGGAGTCGTCTTGTCCTTGACGTCGATCCTTCTCATGTGCTTTTATATTAAACAATTTGTCGATGACCACAAGGAACAATTAGGAATTTTAAAGGCCTTGGGTTATAGCAATGGCCAGTTGGCTAAACGATTTTGGGCCTTTGGACTCAGTTTTGGAGTTGGAGCGCTTCTTGGCTATTTCACTTCCTTTCTCATGATGGGACATTTTTATGACTTCCGCAACGAGAAGGGGATTTTACCAGAAATTACCATTCATTTTCATTGGCAACTCTTAGTTGCTTTGGTAATACTGCCAATGCTTTTCTTTATGGTTCTTGCGGTTGGCTATGCTAGAAGACAACTACAAACGCCGGCCCTTCGCTTATTGAAAAAATCTCCAACACCGATCAAGGTCAAAAGGAGAAAGAGGGCTCCTAAGAAAGAGAAATCCTTCCTAAAAGAGTTGTCTTCGTCGCTGATGTGGGGTAGAAAATCGATCTTGTTTTTTGTAGTCTTTGGCTCCATGTGTTTCGCGGCCATGGTTCAATTGTCCTTTGGACTAAGGGACTACACAGATGACATCATCCAAGCTATGATGATTATGATTGGCTTGATCCTTTCTTTCTCTATTCTCTTTTTGTCATTGGGGATTGTGATCTCAGAAAGTTGTGAAACCTTGGCCTTGATGAAGGCTTTTGGCTACACCGATCGTGAATGCCAAAGTCATATTCTCGCTCCCTATCGTTTCTGGGCCTATCTAGGATTCCTTCTTGGGACGGCTTATCAATACGGCATCATGGAAATTTTGATTGGTGTGATCAAAGACACGGTTCCTGAAAAGATTGAGCACAACTTTGATGGGAACGTGTGCTTTTGGGCGTTGATCGGATTTGCGGTGATTTATGAAAGCCTCTTTTATCTCTCCAACAGAAAACTCCAAAAACAAACCATCAAAGAAGTGATCTTAGCTGAATAAAATAAATAGAAAGAGGCTGGGACAAAAGTCCTAGCCTCTCAATTGTCTTTGGGTTGTCGAGCAAGACGCAGTGGTTGAGTGGGCTCTACTACGCTGATTTCATCAGCTTTTACAGCCCTACTCAACTGTGCGGAGGTGGGACGACGAAATCGAATTCTAACGAATGACCGATTTCTGTCCCACTCTCTTTTCTTGTGAAACTCATTGACAGAGAGAGGCTTTTCCGCTATTCTAAGGGAAATAATAGAAATAAAAGGGAGACAGCATGAAACGGAGCTACTGGCAGGATCTGAAGGGGGCCTTTTACTTAATCTGGCGCAACAAATGGTCCTTTATCTCTGTGGGAATCCTTCTGCAGTTTGTGGTTGGTATTGGGGCTGCGAACTTGAGCTTGGTGTCCCTCAGTACGAGTGAGTAGGAATACGGTTTAAATAGAACTCGGCCTAACTGGCCTTCAAGTTGACCAAATCGGAATATTCTTTAGTGATGATACCTAAATGTTTGATTTTTCTCCTATATTCCTCTATACTAAATAGTATGAATAATGAAAGTCGTCCCTACAGTAACGCTGTCAGGGCGCTTTCTCTTTCTATAGCTTTCTTTTGCAGGCGCAATCCTTTCAGAACGAAGGACTGTTTCTTTGTTCGGAAATGGATGACTTGCTAAAGAAAACTTTACTAACTAGTATTTTTAGGAGGTAACTATGCTTCAGTCATTGATTGCTGAAATCAAGGAATACAAGAAAACCTCTATTCTAGCCTCACTCTATATGGTGTTTGAGGTCATGTTTGAGATTTCTATTCCATTCATTATGGCGACGCTTCTGGACAAGGGGGTTCAGAAGGGGGATATGACCACTGTTCTGACCTATGGTCTCCTCATGTTGGTCTTCGCCTTTCTCTCTCTTTTCTGTGGAATACAGTCGGCTCGCTACGGGGCTTTTGCTTCAGCTGGCTTTGCTAAGAATCTACGGAAGGCAATCTTCAAGAAGATCCAAACCTTTTCCTTTGAAAACATCGATAGTTTCTCCTCAGGTGGTCTGGTAACCCGGATGATGACGGATGTGACCAATGTGCAGAACTCCTATCAGATGGTGATCCGGATCTGTGTGCGCGCACCGCTCAATCTGATCTTTGCTATTGCTGCTAGCTACTTGATCAATCCGCAGATGGCTAGTATCTTTGTAGGGATTACCCTCTTCTTGGGTCTGGTCTTGGGTGTGATTACTAAGATCGTCTATCCACTCTTTACCAAGGTCTTTGATGCCTATGATAACTTGAACAATAGCATCCAGGAAAACATCACCAACATGCGCGTGGTCAAGTCCTATGTCAAGGAAGAAGAAGAGACTGTCAAGTTTAAGAAAGCTTCTCGCTTGATCTACAACATGTTCATGAAGGCTATTCGCATCGTGATTTTGAGTAGTCCAGCCATGATGCTCTCCTTGTATGCTTCCTTTATCTTGATCTCTTGGATCGGGGCACAACTCATCGTGGGTGGAAGCTTTACCACTGGTGAGCTGACGTCTATGTTTGCCTATGTCATGACCATCCTTATGTCCCTCATGATGTTTATGATGATCTTCGTTATGCTCTCGATCTCTATGGCATCTGTAGAGCGGATCAATGAAGTCCTTGGGACAGAGTCAACCATCGTCTCTCCGGAGAACGGTCTGACAGAAGTAGCAGATGGTTCTATTACCTTTGACCATGTGGACTTCGCCTACACGGATGAAAATGGCGACAAGGCCCATGTCTTGTCCGATATCAACCTCAGCATTCGCTCGGGTGAAGTGATCGGGATCCTTGGGGGGACTGGTTCCGGTAAGTCTAGTCTGGTCCAGCTCATCCCTCGTCTCTATGATGTGGAGTCAGGTAGCGTCAAGGTCGCTGGTCAGGATGTGCGAAACTATGATTTGGATCATTTGCGCAAGCAAGTAGCCATGGTGCTTCAAACCAATGTCCTCTTCTCTGGTACCATCAAGGAAAATATGCGCTGGGGGAATAAGGATGCGACGGATGAAGAAATCATGGAAGCTTGTAAGATTGCTCAAGCGGATGAATTTATCCAGAACTTTAAGGATGGCTATGATACCATGATCGAACGTGGTGGAGCCAATGTGTCAGGTGGTCAGCGTCAACGTCTCTGTATCGCCCGCGCTCTCTTGATGAATCCAAAGATTTTGATCTTGGATGATTCGACCTCGGCTGTCGATACTAAGACCGATAGCCTGATCCGTCAAGGATTGGCTACCAGTCTTAAAGACACAACTAAGATCATCATTGGCCAACGGATCTCTTCTATCCAAGATGCAGACCGGATCGTGGTCATGAATGATGGTAAGATCGATGCGATTGGTACTCACCACGACTTGATTGAGACCAATGCCATCTACCGTGAAGTCTATGACATGCAAACCCAAGGGAAAGGAGGACAAGCAGATGCAGAATAAGAAAAAAGCAGGCTGGGGCTCTCTCGTGCGCTTACTGGCCTACATGTGGCAACAGTATAAGTTCGTCCTTCTCTTAGCAGCTGCCCTTATCGTGACAGCCTCCCTTTCTACGGTCTATATTACATCCTCCATCCGAGCCTTGGTGGACCAATACATCCAACCCATGCTGGATAGTGGAAGCAAGGACTTTGGCCCCCTCTTAACTTTCTTATCAACATTAGCAGTGATTGGAGTGGTGGGAGTTTTGGCCAACTATGGCTTCTCCCTCATTATGGCGACAGTGTCTCAGGATACGCTACGCTCTCTGCGGAACCAGCTCTTTGCCCGTATGCAGAAGCTCCCTGTCAAGTATTTTGATACCCACCAGCACGGGGACATCATGTCTATCTATACCAATGACATCGACGCTCTTCGCCAAGCGATCGAGCAGTCCATCCCGCAGCTCTTGCAGTCTGCCATCACGATCATCGGTGTAGCAGTCAGCATGATCATGATTAGCCCTCTTCTTTTCCTTCTCGTTCTTTCGATGGTCGGCGTCATGGCCTATGTCATTAAGGATATCTCAGGTAAGTCGGGTCGTTATTTCGCCGATCAGCAAAAGAACCTAGGGATTGAAAATGGCTTTATCGAAGAGATGATGGCTGGTCAAAAGGTAGTTAAGGCCTTTGTCCATGAAGAGGAAAGCATTGAAGCCTTTGAGCGGATCAATGACCAACTCTTTGAATCTTCTTATCAGGCCAACCGCTATGCAAATGTCCTGATGCCAATCTTGGGGAACCTGGGAAATGTCTCCTTCGTCTTGACCTCATTGGTCGGAGGGATCTTCGCCTTGAATGGGATCAGTGGCCTCACCATTGGTGGCCTCATGGCCTTTCTCCAGCTTAACCGTTCCTTCAACGGGCCTATCACTCAAGTATCGCAACAGTTGAACTTTGTCCTCATGGCTCTAGCTGGGGCAGATCGGATCT
Organism: Streptococcus ilei; assembly: GCF_000479335.1. Taxonomy (NCBI): domain Bacteria; kingdom Bacillati; phylum Bacillota; class Bacilli; order Lactobacillales; family Streptococcaceae; genus Streptococcus; species Streptococcus ilei. Next base: position 802,085 of record NC_022584.1, on the reverse strand, counting down.
TTGATCTCTTGGATGAAGAAGTCGAAGTGGATGAAGGGAAAGTGACCTTGGTCAACTATGAAGAGGTTGATGGTCGTATGGTCGTCACTGATAAGAAGACCAACCTCTGGGCTTGGAAACACCCGCGGGAAAATGGCGACTATGAACTGGTCAAACTGGTCGGAAATGTCGTCTTTAACAATGTAGACTTCTCTTACAATGATAAGAACCAAATCCTCTACGATATCAACCTCTACGCGGACAAGGGGCAAAAGGTGGCCTTTGTCGGCGCGACAGGAGCAGGGAAGACCACCATTACCAACTTGATCAACCGTTTCTACGATATTCAATCAGGATCTATCACCTATGATGGTATCGATGTGAAGCTGATCGAGAAGGCTTCGCTCCGTCGTTCGCTAGGGATTGTCTTGCAGGATACCCACCTCTTCACTGGAACCATCGCAGAAAATATCGCCTATGGTCGATCAGATGCGACCCGAGAGGAAATCCTGGAAGCAGCTCGCATTGCCAATGTGGATTCCTTTGTCAAACATTTGGAACAAGGCTACGATACTGTCTTGAACGATGATGGAGCTGGTCTATCCAATGGTCAACGTCAGCTGATTGCTATTGCGCGTGCTGCCTTGGCCAATGCGCCGGTCTTGATCCTTGATGAAGCGACCTCCTCGATTGACTCACGGACAGAGAAGATGGTCCAAGAAGGGATGGATCGCCTGATGGCCGGACGCACCGTCTTTGTCATCGCCCACCGTCTCTCAACCATCGTCAACTCGGACGTGATCATGGTCATGGACAAGGGACGCATCATCGAGCGAGGCAACCACGCTTCCTTGATGGCAGAACGCGGGACTTATTACCGCCTCTACACCGGTGGTCTTGAAATTGATTAACACAAAAAAAGTCTGAGCGTTGGCTCAGGCTTTTTGCTTATGGATAATGTTGTCTTTGAAACTTTCCTTAGGTGAGATCAGACGTCAGCGAACTTCGAAGAAGTTCCATGACTTAGTTTTGAACCTGTAGTTTCAAAATTTCCGTGAGGCTGGGACAAAAGTTCTAGCCTCTAAATTGTCTTTGGATTGTTGATCAAGACGCAGTGGTTGAGTGGGCTCTACAACGCTGATTTCATCAGCTTTTATAGTCCTACTCAACTGTGCGGAGGTGGGACGACGAAATCGAATTCTAACGAATTACCGATTTCTGTCCCACTCTCTTTTTATGACTTCACTCATTTCCATGGTATAATGGGGGGACTATTCATAGAGAAGATCAAAAGGAGACAAGAGTGGATCAAAAACATCACTGTCAAGTCCTATGGGCGAAAAATAAATACCTGGTACTGAGTCGTTCAAGTAATATCTACAAGGAAATCCGGGAATACCTGAAGCAAGACCAGGTGGAGGTCAGCCACGTCGAGGACCTGATCCAGCAAGCACTGGCCTTGCCGGAAAATCGTGGCCAGGTCTCCAATGCCTTCCAGCATATCTGGGGCTATTTCAAAAAGCAGGCGACTCCTGAGGAAAAGGCCGACTTCATGCTGTTACTTGAGAAGTACCAGCATGGCCAAGCTAGCCAAGAGGATCTGATCAAGGGAATCCAAGCCCTCCTTGAGCGCTATCCTAATCGCTACTTACAAGACTCGACGCTACTAGGAGGTCAATAGATGAGACTCTGGCACCAAGACTTGATTCCCAAACTCCCTCGTCCCCAGCTCCTGGGCCAACACCGGGAATGCTGCGCCCTTCGAGGCAATGGCTGGGGCAAGAGGCACGCGACGGTCAACTATGTCTTTAACTACTCGCCCTATCGCCTCTATGCCTATCACCGCCTGATCATGGAGGAGATGACCGCTCGTGACTATAAGGTCAGCCCAGAGTGGTGGGAGCCGACCTACCGAGGCAAGACCTGCCCAGCCTATCCAGAACTGGAAGAGGAAGCTTTGAGTGCCCCCATCTATCCTGAGCACCAAGCTACTTACCTCCAAGAATGCTTAGACAATCTAGCAGAAAAAGGGATTCAACTAGATTAAGAAATAGAGGTTGGGACAAAAGTCCTAGCCTCTCAATTGTCTTTGGATAGTCGAGAAAGACGCAGTGGTTGAGTGGGCTCTACTACGCTGATTTCATCAGCTTTTACAGCCCTACTCAACTGTGCGGAGGTGGGACGACGAAATCGAATTCTAACGAATGACCGATTTCTGTCCCACTCTCTTTTTTGCGTGAAAAACCAACAAAATGCTTTGAAAGCGTTAATTTCTTTCTTAAACATGATATAATAATAGGAGATTATGTACAGGAAAAGGATAGACGGATGAAGGCAGTAGCAACTCCAGAACTTGAGATTGAAAGATCGGAGTAGCACAGCTTAAATAGGATGATGATATGAAAAGACAAAAAGAGTTTTCTGAACTAACCAGGGTACAAATACCAGCAGCTCTGCATCTCATGCGTATGGGCTATACCTATCTTCCTCGCAATGGGAAGGAAATTGCAGAAAGAGATCCAGATACCAACATCCTTGTATCTGTTTTTAAGGAGCAATTTTTAAAATTTAACAACTACTTGACAGAAGATGACTTTGAAAGAGAACTAGCCAATATCAAGTTGGAACTGGATCAAAACGACTTGGGGCGTTCTTTCTTTAAACGTCTGCAAGGTCAGGAAGATGCCATTTATATTGACTGGGAGCATCCTGAAGCCAATACCTTCCATCTGGCGCTTGAAGTTACATGTCAAAATGGTCAGGATGAATTTCGTCCGGATATCGTTATTTTTGTCAATGGTCTGCCTCTTTCTTATATCGAAGTGAAACAGCCCAATGCAATTCGTGATGGCAAGACTGGAATTCAGTCAGAGCAGGACAGAACCAGATACCGTTTTGAAAACCGTAAGTTCCGTCGTTTTAACAATATCACCCAGTTGATATCCTTATCTGATAACTTAGCGTATATCAGTGGACAAGGTCAGCAAAAACAGGGTTCTTATTACGGTTCAAACGCCTATTCAAAAACTAAATTTAATGCTTTCAAGGAAGAAAGAGTAGAAGATTTCCTTCGTTCCCTTTCCCCTCTAACCGAGGACCAAATCAACTTTGTCCTAGAAGACATGAAGCGCTTTGCCCTCAAGTCCCAGCCAGAGTTTACAACAAACCTAAATCCTGATACACCTTGTAATGCCTTTCTATCTTCCTTGTACCAGAAGGAACGCTTGCTCTTTATGCTTCGCTTTGGTCTGGTCTATGTCGAAGAACAAAGCAAGGATGGGCAGATGCAACTACAAAAGCACGTCATGCGCTATCCTCAGTATTTTGCGACACGTGCTATCGAAGAAACGATCGCAAAAGGAGTCAAGAAGGGCGTCATCTGGCATACCCAAGGTTCAGGTAAGACTGCCTTGGCCTTCTTCAATATTCGCTATCTAACCAACTATTTCTCAAAAGAGGGAATTGTTCCTCAGTTTTACTTTGTTGTTGATCGTTTGGACTTGGCAGACCAGGCCTTTAAGGAATTCACCAAACGAGGTCTCAAGGTTAAACGCATCAACACCCCTCAAGAGCTCAATCAAAAACAAGACGGCTATGATGTGGCTGTGGTCAATATACAGAAGTTTAAGGATGATTCAGATCTGACAGACCGCTCAGGCTATGATCTCAATCGTCAAAATGTCTACTTTATCGATGAAGCCCACCGTTCATACAATGAACGTGGTTCCTACCTGCCAAATCTCTATCAGGCAGATACCAAGGCCATTAAGATTGCCTTGACAGGAACGCCCCTCATCACCTATAAGAAAGATGGCAAGACCAAGGAAAGTCATGCGACCACGCGTGATATCTTTGGAGACTATATCCATAAATACTATTACAACCAGTCTATCGATGACGGCTTTACCTTACGCCTGATGCGAGAAGATATCGAGACCTCCTATAAGGACAATCTCAGAACCATCAACGAAGAAATCCAACGTGGCGACCTGTCCAAGGAAGATATCTTTGCCCATCCCCGCTATGTGGAGCCTATGCTAGACTTTATCATCGAGGACTTCAATCGTGCGCGTGATTTGGTCTTTGATGACCAGACCATCGGTGGCATGATTGTCTGTGACTCGTCCAAGCAGGCGCGTGAGCTTGAAAAGCAATTAGAAGAACGTCGTCAAGCTGGCTCGACCAAGTTGACCTCAGCTCTCATCCTCCATGACGAGGGAGACAAAGAAGAGAAGAAGGACAAGGTAGACGCCTATAAGGAAGGTAAGATTGACCTTATCATCGTTTACTCCATGCTCCTGACAGGTTTTGATGCACCTCGTCTCAAGCGCCTCTACCTAGGGCGCAAGATCAAGGCCCACAACCTTTTGCAGACTTTAACTCGTGTTAATCGTCCCTACAAGGACTATCTCTTTGGCTATGTCATCGACTTTGCGGATATTTCCAAGGAGTTTGACAAGACCAATCGTGCCTATCTGGAAGAACTCAACCAAGAGTATGATACAGCTCTGACTGGGGAAAATGGCGAGGATGTTTTTGGCTCGCTCTTTGTGTCAGCAGATGAGATTTCTCAAGAGTTGAACAAGACCGAGCATATCCTCATCGACTATCCAACGGACAATCTAGAATACTTCTCCCAAGCCATCAATGATATCAAGGATAAGAAGCAGTTAATCGATCTTCGTAAGGCCTTGGAGTCTATCAAGCAGTACTACAATATCGCCCGTCTCCTTGGCTACCAACACCTGCTCCAGCAGATTGACATCGCTCAGATTGCAACCCTGCTCAATGTCCTATCTAGAAGGATGCTGACACTGTCTCTGATCGATAAACCAGACGACTTCTCTAGTCGGACGCTCTTAAATCTTGCCATGTCTGAAACTAGCTTTAGCTTTGTCAAGATTGCAGAAGAAGAACTTCGTCTAGCAGCCAATGACTTGGAAGATTTGAAACGTCGAGTTGCAAGTGGTATTAAGAACCAACGTGATGAGAAAGATCCTGAGTGGGTCTCTCTCTACGAAGAATTTCAGCGTATCATGAAAAAACACCTGATCCATGGCCAAGAAGGCTTCACCATGGAGAATATCAAGGAAACCCAAAAAGACTACGAAGAACTCTTTAAGTCTGTGGAGGACTATCATACTCGTATGAGACGTCTAACCATGAACTTTAATGGAGATGAGATGGCAGCTCGTTCCTACAAGCACGTGACCAACTCAACCACGGTCAGCGAGTTTCCTGCTATTTACCATGTCATCAAGGGTTCTAAAGTTAGACTAGACCGTAAAATCGGTCAAAATCAAGGAGTACTCGATAACGAGGACTTTCTCAAGAAAATGATTCGAGAAGAAGCTCGGATTGAAATGAAAACCAACCAATCTGCAAGTAGTTTGACAAGAGCGGATTTTAATTATATCGTCGAGTCACTATTTGAAGGATATGAAGAGGAATACCAACACTAATGAATGAAACATACAAAGTCCAAGTCCAAGGCTTGGTAGATGATTTGAAAGCTGTCTTTACCCACGCGGGACTAGGAGGAGAAGCGGGTGAGTACAAACTCCTCACCCAGTCCTTCCTCTACAAATTTTTAAATGACAAGTTTTTGTATCAAGCCAAGATCCTAGATGAGTCCAACACCTATGAAAACTTGCTGGCTATGAGTGAGGAAGACTATGACTGGCTCTTGGAGGATATCGGTACCAGCACAGCTTGGCTCAAGCCAGACCAGTTGATTGAAACCCTCCATCGTCAGCAAAATGAGCCGACTTTTTACGAAACTTTTGAAAATACCCTCAACCAAATCGCCATTGACAATAACGATATCTTCTCTGTGCATACAGAAGGAGACACAACTGTTCGTCTCTTTACGGAGCGTCTGATTACCGATAACATCTCAGATAGTAGTAAGCGCAACGAAGTTGCCAAATCCATCATCAATCTTCTTGCACGCGTCAAGTTTGATGAAGCTATTTTTTCACAAGGTTTTGACTTTTTCTCTACCCTCTTTGAGTATATGATCAAGGACTACAACAAAGATGGTGGGGGGACCTATGCTGAGTACTATACACCTCACTCAGTAGCTAAGATTATCGCGGATATCTTGGTGGGAAATGACCAACCGTCAAACGTGCGTATCTATGACCCGTCAGCAGGTTCGGGTACCTTGCTTATGAATCTAGCTAGTCGTATTGGTGTGGAAAAAACTACAGTCTATAGCCAGGATATCTCGCAAAAGTCCTCTAATCTCCTCCGTCTTAATCTGATTTTGAATGGATTGCAACACTCCATCCATAATATCGTTGAAGGAAATACCATTCTGCGGAATCGTCATCCTGAAAAGATGGACTATATCGTGTCGAACCCTCCTTTCAAGCTGGACTTTTCAGAGTGGCGTGACCAAGTGGAGATCTTGCCAGAAGCTAGCGAGCGATTCTTTGCAGGAGTGCCAAAGGTTCCAGCCAAGTCTAAGGACAAGATGGCTATCTATGAGCTCTTTGTTCAGCATATCATCTACTCCTTGAAACCAGATGGTAAAGCAGCTGTTGTCTTGCCGACAGGCTTTATCACTGCCCAGTCAGGGATTGACAAGACCATCCGTCAACACTTGGTGGATAATCAAATGCTGGCAGGTGTTGTCTCTATGCCGTCCAATATCTTTGCGACGACAGGAACCAATGTCTCCATCCTCTTTATCGATAAGAAAAACAAGGGTGATGTCGTCCTCATTGATGCCTCAAACCTCGGAACCAAGGTCAAGGAAGGCAAGAACCAAAAAACTGTGCTGTCTCCTGAAGAAGAGCAAAAGATCGTCGAGACCTTTATCAAGAAAGAAGCCGTCGAGGACTTTTCTGTCTCTGTCTCTTATGAGGATATCAAGGAGAAAAACTACTCTCTCAGCGCAGGACAATACTTTGACATCAAGATCGACTATGTGAATATCACAGCAGAAGAGTTTGAAGCTAAGATGACCGCCTTTCAAGACAAACTCTCAGACCTCTTCCAGCAATCGCATGCACTGGAGCAGGAGATAGAAGATCAAATGAAGGGGTTGAAGTATGGTAAAGATTAGATTAGGTGATGTAATTGATTTTAAAAATGGAAAATCGATAAAAAAAAGTGATGGAATTATACCTATATACGGAGGTAACGGAATATTAGGATATACCGATAAATCTAATTTTAGTCATACTATAGTTGTCGGAAGAGTGGGTGCATATTGCGGAAGTATACATGTTGAAGAAAATTTATGTTGGGTTTCAGATAATGCAATCGCAGGTGTCCCGAAAGAAGGTCAAGATTTAACTTACTTGTATTATGTATTAAAGTCTTTAAATCTAAATAGTAAACAAATTGGTTCTAGTCAACCACTTATTACTCAAAGTATGTTAAAAGACATGATTGTTGATATTGAAATCGATATTGAAAAACAAAAGATAATTGCAAATTCTATCTCAATAATTGACCAAAAAATCCAAATCAACAACCAAATCAACCAAGAGTTGGAAGCCATGGCTAAGACCCTCTATGACTACTGGTTTGTGCAGTTTGATTTCCCAGACCAGAATGGCAAACCCTACAAATCATCAGGCGGAAAGATGGTCTATCACCCAGAACTCAAACGCGAAATCCCAGAAGGGTGGGGAGTGGATTCTTTATGGAATATAGCGAATTTCTATAATGGATTAGCTATGCAAAAATATAGACCAGATACAACAGAGGATGATTACCTTCCTGTCATTAAAATTAGAGAAATGATGAATGGCTTCTCGAAGGATACAGAAAAAGCAAGATTGGATATTCCCTCAGAAGCAGTTGTAGAGAGAGGAGACATATTATTTTCTTGGTCTGCAACATTAGAGGTTATAATCTGGGGGAAAGAAAAGGGAGCTTTAAATCAACATATTTTTAAAGTTACTTCGGACACTTATCCAGAATCCTTCATCTACTTTGAATTGAAAAGCTATTTGAAGGTATTTAAAGCAATTGCTGAGTTGAGAAAAACAACTATGGGACATATTACTCAGGACCATTTAAAGCAGGCTAAAATTGTAGTTCCGCCGATTGAAATTATTTCAAAATTAGATGCTAAACTACAACCCATAATGTTAAAACAACAGATTCTAGAAAACCAAAACCAAGAACTCACCCAACTTCGCGATTGGCTCTTACCAATGCTGATGAATGGGCAGGTCAAGGTGGAGTAGAGGAAAGAGGCATAAATTGATTCAAATAAACATTAATGACGAAAAAAACCGGTTGATTTCTTTTAGTCAACAACCAGATTTTGATGAATATGTTAAGATTTTTCTAATTAAAATTAAGAAAAATGAGATTTTTTTATATAAACAAGATGCTGATAAGAAAACTAAAGAAAATATACTTAAAGCCATTATTGAAAGTATGAATAAATCTACTTTTAGTAATCGAGAAATAAAACCATATGATCCAGTCATAACATATAAGAATGTACATGAGCAAGTAGAGGTTTCAGAATATGAGAATGTTCAATCTGTAATTTCACAATTTAATGATGAACAACAACATCTACTGAGTACAAGTTGTGAGACGGAAAAAGATTTGCATAACTATTTGATTGAAATAAAGAAGAGTGGTGTTATTAATCTAAAATTTATCGGTTCTTTTGTGAATGCATTTCAATTGAAAAAAAAGATGTTATTTGGTAATTTTACGGATAGTAAAATTAAATTAAGAGAACGAAATAATCTATTTGGTTTAAATAAAAAGATTGATTTAATGATTGTAAATGATGAAAAAATTTTAATCAATCAAGCAGAATCAAAATTTGATTCTATATTTGGTATGAATAAAAAATTTGCTGAGCAAGCAACAGAAATTCTAAATACTGATGCAAATATAAAAACTATATTTGAACAAGCTTCAATTAATTTTTTGAAAACAAAAGTGATCAATGGTAAAAGACTTGCTACGAGGTTAATTAAAATTGTTTCTGATACGAATCGTTTTACAGAAACAGTTAAACATATTGACAAAATACAAACTATAAAAGATGATCCTAATCATAAATTTTATAAAGAAATTGAAGGGGTTACGTTCAGTAATGGAAAGCTAAGTATTACTGATGAGAAAAATTGTGTACAATTGATTAATGCTATATCAGATGCTCTTGTAACAGCTTATATTTCCGAAGTTGAAACGGTTGAAGAAGGACGTATGTAATGCAGCGAGATCTTTTTTCTAAGTGGACATTGTTTATCACCTCGTATCTACCACTATATTTATGGCTTCTTTTTAGTAATATTAATTATTCCAAATTCTCATTTGAGAGATTAATAGCTTTTGATTTTGACCATAAATTGATTCGTATAGTTTTTGTTGTTCTAATTTTTATTTCAATTATTAAATTATGGAAATTATTTAAGTTTGACGGTAAGGAAAGTCTCAAAATACCGAGGGAAATGGAAATATCACCGGAAAGTGACTCATTGATGAACTACATTGTTACGTATTTTACTCCGTTACTGTCTTTTGATATGAATAATACAACTAGTATTTTCATGAATTCATTGTTATTTCTTTTGATTGGATTAATGTATGTTGGTAGTAATGCAAGTTATCTAAACCCTGTTCTAGGAGTTTTTGGGTTTAAGATATTTGGAGTTACAGGTTTTCCTCACGCTCATCATATCATAACAAATCTCTCGTTTGATGATATAGAAACAGCGAGAGCAACAGATGTAGAATTAACTAGTTATAGATTAGGTGATGGAATTTACATTTTAAAAAGAAAATAAGTAACATTTCTTATTCTAAATTAATAACTATAATCCCAGCCAAGTCAAGCTTTGGCTGGCTTTTATTGTTCATTCATGTTATAATTAAATTACCTAAAAGGTAATTTAATTATAACAGAAAGGAACTTATGAAGCTTATCTATACAAACAAAACTGTTAAAAAGCAGTGCACAGAGCTGAGACAGGCGAAAAAGGATTTTTCGGATAAGATTGCGGTAAAGTTGCATCAGTTGATTACCTTTTTGGAAGCAGCGGATTCTTTGGCCAGTGTGACAGCTTTTCCTAAATATCACTTTCACCCACTCAAGGGAAAGAGACAGGGGCAGTTCGCTTTAGATATAGATGGTCGAAAAAGTTCCTATCGTTTGATTGTCGGTTTTCTTGAAGAGGATCTAGAAAAGGTATTTCCTAGTCCTGTTGAAATCGAAATCCTAAAAATAGAGGAGGTCAGCAATCACTATGAGTAATAAAATTGTTGAATACAAAGACCTGATTGCTTTTCATCCAGGTCAGTATGTTGAAGAGTTGATTGAAGATTATAATGTAACGCAGAAAGAATTTTCGGAGCGTTTGGGAGTTTCAGCAAAGACTGTCAGCAAGCTAGTCAATGCTGAGGAGTCCATTAGTAAAGAGACAGCTCATAAGTTAGCCAAGCTAAGCGGAATTTCCATGCAAACTTGGCTTAATCTTCAAAATGCTTATGATGTAAAAGTTGCAGAGATTGTAGAACAAAAAGAGCTAGAAGAAGGTAGCGAGAAAGAAATCTGTGAGATGATTGATTTCAAATATTTTAAGGCAGAAGGCTACGTTCCAGATAAACGCTATAGCTTGAAGGAGAAGATTGTCGAGCTTCGCAAGATTCTCGGTGTGGCAAGTTTAGAAAACCTTACATCTTTTAACCATCTAGTCAGCTATCGGAATACGCGTGAATTCACGACCAAAAGTATAGTTAACTCCAATATCATGCTGGAGTTGGCGTCTAAAAAAGCGCGTGATGTAACGAGTACTAAGCTCAATCGCAGAAAGCTTGAGAGAAGCTTACCTGCTTTGAGAAAGTTGACCAGACAAGACCCAGAAGTCTTTCCTCAGTGCTTGTCTGATATCTTGTTAGACTGTGGTGTTGTTTTAGTCGGTCTACCTGCGTTGCCAAATGCTAATCTGAATGGAGCGACTAAAAAATTCAGTAATGGTAGTGCCTTGCTTTTACTCACTGATCGAAATAAAGTATCCGATATTTTCTGGTTCTCACTCTTTCATGAGATAGGACATATTCTGGAGAATGATTTTTCATCTGATGATGGAAATAGTGAATCCTACCGTCGTTCTGAGGAACGGGCAGACCAGTTTGCAAAAGATCTCTTGATTAGCCCAGAAGACTATCAAGTTTTTGTTGAAAAAGGAAACTTTGATAAGTCAGATATCCTTCGCTTTTCTGAGGAGATAGATATTCATCCTAGTATTGTTTTAGGAAGATTGCAGAAGGATCAGTATCTTGGATATGAGCAGTTCAGAGAGTTGAAGGTGAACTATTACTTTGTTTAAGTAAATGGTGACTGAATAGGATTTTGTGTCTTGATGTGACTGTAAACTGTTTAGTTAAGGATTATCATAACTCACCCTCCTTAGTTTTCTAAGGAGGGTTTTTTGTCGAGTTGTTTTTCTTGCTTCTTTTATGAAAGAGTGTATAATGATGTAATACAAAATATTACAACCAAAATAGAACCGAAAAGGAGAAACCTATGACCTACGCCTACAATAGTAAGATTTATTTGGCAGAAGTAGTGCTGAATGTGAAGGATCTGGCTCGCCAAACCGCTTTTTACACGCAGATTCTAGGTTTGGAGATCCAATCTCAGACGGAGGAGGAAGTCCTTCTTGGGGCTGGAGGCAAGCCCTTGGTGCGTCTCATCCAAACGGATCGGACTGAGGCTCTTAAGGCCAGTTATGGTCTCTATCACATGGCCATTCTCCTACCTAGTCGGGAGGACTTGGCGGATGTCTTCAAGCATATGGCTGAGCTGAACGTTCCCTTTGTCGGGGCTGCGAATCATGGCTACAGTGAAGCCCTCTATCTCGAAGATCCAGAGGGCAATGGCATCGAGCTCTATCGGGATAAGCCAGTGGCGGAGTGGGATATCCGTGAGGATGGTCGCATCATCGGGGTGACAGAAGAACTCTCTGCTCAAGAGATCTATGAAATGGGGCGCAAGGTGGAACCCTTCCAGATAGCGTCCGATACCCGCATGGGACATGTCCACCTCTCTGTTAGAGATAGCCGAGCAGCGTCCACCTTTTATCAAAAAGTGCTGGAATTAGCTGATAAGTTTACGGTTCCATCTGCCAGCTGGATTGCCTCTGGAGACTACCACCATCACCTAGCAGTCAATGAGTGGGCTGGCAAGCACTTGGCCAAACGGGAAGCCCACCTTCCTGGTCTTGCCTATTACGTCGTTCAAGTAGAAAAGAAAGAAGACCTGGTTGCCATCGCAGAGCGAGCAAAAGAGCAGGAGGCAGCTGTCAACTGGTTGACCTCAAGTGAGCTCGAGTTTACAGACCCGGATGGGATTGTCACCCGTGTCAGAAAGGGTTAGAAAACTTGATAAATCTGTCTTTTTGAGAGAAAAAATAAAAAAATAGTAATAACTAGTAATATTCAAGATGTAATTCTTGACTTTACATCTGGGTCGTGTAGAATAGTACTTGTAACAAATGATATTACAACAGAAAGAAGAAACATCTATGAAAAACATTTTATTTATCGTCGGATCTCTTCGTCAAGGATCATTCAACCAACAAATGGCTGAGAAAGCAGAAAGCCTTCTTGAAGGAAAAGCAACAGTGACGTACTTGGACTACAAGGACATCCCTATGATGAACCAAGATTTGGAAACTCCAACCTTGCCAGCAGTGCAAGCGGCGCGTGATGCAGTCCTTGCTGCGGACGCCATCTGGATCTTCTCACCAGTCTATAACTTTGCCATTCCAGGTGTGGTGAAAAACTTGATCGACTGGCTCAGCCGTGCCCTTGACCTATCAGAAACTCGTGGTCCATCTGCCCTCCAAGACAAGATCGTAACAGTTTCTTCAGTCGCTAATGCAGGACACGAGCCAATGTTTGCGGCATACCAAGCGCTCTTGCCATTCGTTCGAACTCAAGTAGTGGGAGACTTCACTGGAACAACCGTTAACCCAGAAGCCTGGGCAACAGGTGAATTGGTCTTGACAGACGAAGCAATTGCAGGATTGGAAAAACAAGCCCAAGCCTTGTTGGAAGCATAATAAAAGCTGAAACTGAGGTTCCAGCTTAGATTTCAGAATAAAAAATTTCTAGATGATTCTTCCACATAATGACTTCTGTTTTTTTCATTTAGGAAGATCTAAAAACTTTCCGCTGTGAGAAAGTGCCTGAAACGCATTTGTTTCAGGCACTCGGGAGTTTTGGAACCTTGGGTCCAAAACTAAGTCATGGAACTTCTTCGAAGTTCGCTAACCTCCGTACTCACCTAAGGAAAGTTTTTTTGAAGATTTTATCTTCAATAGCTGAGACAGAAGTCTCAGCTTTTTTAAATACTAAACAATTGTCCAAAGAGGTAGGTAACACCCATAGTAAGTAGGCCGATGACCAAGTTACGGATCATGGCTTGCTTGGTTGGGGCTTTTCCTAGCTTGGCGCTGGTGTAGCCAGTAAAGAGAAGGGAAAGGGCTACGATGATCACCGTTGCGGGAATTCGGATTTCTTTTGGAAAGAGAAGAATGGACAGCATGGGAGGAAGAGATCCGAGGACAAAGGCAAGGAAGCTAGAAACGGCCGCATGCCATGGATTGGTAAACTCTTCAAACTCTAGGCCATACTTTTCTTCCACCAAGGCCTTGAGAGGGTGTTTGAGAAAGGCCCGCTCGGTCATGATTTGAGCAGCTGTTTCGCATTCCCCATTTTGAATATAGGCTGCGTAGAGGGAGTCGCGTGCAGCTTTTGGATCGCGGTCCAAAAGGGCTTGTTCTCGACTCACAGCGGCTTCTTCTGTATCCTTTTGAGTCGATACAGACACGTATTCACCACCTGCCATAGAGAAGGCACCAGCTAGAATTGCAGAAAGGCCAGATAGGAAGATGATCCAGAGGTTACTGGTCGCACTGGCAACCCCAATGACAACTCCAGCGATTGAGATAATGCCATCATTGGCACCGAGCACCCCAGCCCGTAAGATATTTAAGCGGTCGTTAAAAGAGGCATCAACCCCATGTTTTGTTTCAGTCATACTTATCTCCTAAATCCTTATTTAGAATGATTATAATTTAAAACATCTAAGTTTACAAGTCTTTTGTCCCAAATGATAAAAGTCCGACAATTTAAGAAAAATCTAATGACCATTTAGACCTGAATTCATCCTAAGGTAAGAGAGGGAAATATAGATATTATAGTGTTTTGACATTCGAAATAATTTTAGATATAATTTACAAAAGCAAAATTATTTATAGGAGAGAACCATGAAAAAATTAGTCGCAAGTGGAATCACTTTGCTTTCAGTCTTGACCTTGGTCGCATGTTCGGGAAATCAAACTGCAAAACCAGAGGCTTCTTCAGAGAAATCTTCTAGCAAGGTGGAAAAGAAATCTTCTTCCTCTAAGAAAACTTCCTCATCTAAGAAGAAATCATCTTCATCAAAGAAATTTGAATTGACAGATGATACAAGCAGCTCTTCTAGTCAGTCTACTTCAGGCTCTGGCGCTCAAGCAACAGCTCCAGAAGTTGTTTTGGTAACAGATCAGGAAATTGAAAATGCGAAAACAATCGGGGATATCAAGGGACTTTATGCAAAACTAGCTGAAAATTATAAGAAGCATGCCAATGAATTGGGAGAAAAGTTGCCAAAATCTGAACAAGAATCTTACTTCAAGACCTTGGAACCTGGTATCAAAAAGATGGATGAAGAGTTGGCTTCTGTGAATGAAACACTGACTCAATTTGGAGATGATACAACGCTTTTCCCAGAAGAGCACCGTGCAGCCTTTATTGAGGCCTTCAAAGCAACCCGTGATACCATGACAAATGCTTTGGTAACTGCTTATAAGTTTGTTGGAGGTTTGAGTAGCTAAGGCCCCTGTCTTCTCTGTGGGGACTCAGTTTCCTCAGCTGTAGATTGGATCTGAAAAGAAATAAAGAAAGAGAGAGTGGGACAGAAATCGGTAATTCGTTAGAGTTCGATTTCGTCGTCCCACCTCCGCACAGTTGAGTAGGGCTGTAAAAGCTGATGAAATCAGCGTAGTAGAGCCCACTCAACCACTGCGTCTTGCTCGACTATCCAAAGACAATTGAGAGGCTAGGACTTTTATCCCAGCCTTTTTTTGCTTTCTATCTGAGCTAGTCTTTTAGGGGCAGTCGTGCTATAATCGTACTAGCAGATTATTGAAGGAGAAATTCATGAATCAAACAGTTGAATATCTAAAAGAACTCACAGCCCTCGCATCACCGACAGGCTTTACAGAAGAAGTGGCTACCTATCTAGTCAAGACTTTGACAGACATGGGCTACAGCCCTGTTCGGACAGCTAAGGGAGGCGTAACCGTTGTCCTCAAGGGTGAGAATGACGAGCAACACCGCTACATCACAGCCCATGTGGATACCTTGGGAGCGATTGTCCGTGCTGTGAAACCAGATGGTCGTCTCAAGCTGGATCGCATCGGTGGCTTCCCTTGGAACATGATCGAAGGGGAAAACTGTACCGTCCATGTGGCCAATACAGGAAAGACACATTCGGGTACTATTCTTGTCCACCAAACCTCTTGCCACGTCTACAAGGATGCGGGAACTGTGGAGCGGACTCAGGACAATATGGAAGTGCGCTTGGATGAAAAAGTGACCTCTGAAAAAGAAACCCGTGACTTGGGGATTGAAGTCGGAGACTTTATCAGCTTTGATGCTCGGACCATCGTCACAGATACAGGCTTTATCAAGTCTCGTCACTTGGATGACAAGGTCAGCGCTGCCATCTTGCTTAATCTCCTTCGCGTCTACAAGGAAGAAGGCGTGACCCTACCAGTGACGACTCACTTTGCCTTTTCTGTCTTTGAAGAAGTGGGACATGGGGCTAACTCTAGCATCCCAGCTCAAGCGGTTGAATACTTAGCAGTGGACATGGGGGCGATGGGAGATGACCAGCAGACAGACGAGTACACAGTTTCTATCTGTGTCAAAGATGCTTCTGGTCCATACCACTATGGTTTCCGCCAGCACTTGGTGGCCTTGGCCAAGGAGCAAAACATCCCTTACAAACTGGACATCTATCCTTTCTATGGCTCGGATGCCTCTGCAGCCATGAGCGCAGGTGCAGAAGTCAAGCATGGTCTTCTCGGAGCAGGGATCGAGTCTAGCCACTCCTATGAGCGGACCCATGTAGATTCTGTGGTGGCGACAGAGCGTATGGTCGATGCCTATCTCAAGAGTGACTTGGTGAAATAAGCTTCGTTTTCAAGGTTAAAACATAGGATTGAGTCTGCCTGGTCCAGTTGACTGGGTAGATTTTTTAGGATAAACTGTCAAAAAATTCTTGACAAGCCAAAAAAATGTAGTAAAATATGTAGTAAATCAGAAAGTAACTAGTCTAAGATTTTCAGGGAGCCTGCGGGTATTGTGAGCAGGTAGTCGGGATTAGTGAACATTGGGCTGATTGTTTAGAGTAGGAGAGGATAACACATATTCTTCTCGGTAGGCACCCCTTATCGTGCAACTCCTTGTTAGAGGAGATAGAGATAATGGTCGCTTTCTACCCTTTTGACCATTAACTGAGGTGGTACCGTGTTAAACCCGATTTAATGCCCTCACAGAGTGTTACTCTGTGAGGTTTTTTGTATTCTGTTGAAGTTGGTCAGCTTGCTAACTTCGAAGAGTATTGTATGTGCTTGGATCAGGACTTGCATCGCTTCGTCCCTAGGAAAAGAAAGGAATTCCTATGAAAAAAATTTTACCAGCTGATACCTTAACCCCCATTCTAGCCTACATGCGTGTCCAAGGTGACCATAAGGTCATCCTTGAGTCAATCCCGCGTGAAAAGGAGAATGCCCGCTTTTCTATCGTGGCCTATAATCCAGTATTTGAGGTGACCTATCAGGATGGCATCCTTTATGAGAATGGCAAGGTACTGGAGCAAGATCCTTTTGACTACCTCCACCAGGTAACAGTAAAGGGGCTGACATCTGATCTTCCTTTTGCCGGAGGGGCTATCGGCTTTGCGGGCTATGATATGATCGGAGTCTATGAGGAGATTGGAAGGATTCCTCAGGATACCATCGGGACACCAGACATGCATTTCTTCATCTACGAATCCTATTTGATCTTTGACCACAAGAAGGAAAAAGTATATGTGGTGGAGGACAATATCTACTCTGGTCGGAGCAATGATGCAGTCCGCCAATCACTGGGGAAAGTGGTGACTGATCTACAAACTCAAGCACCAAATGAGTTCACCCCTCAGGCCTTGCAGGCCCTGCACTTCAGCAACCACATCGAAAAAGAAGTCTTTATGGAGATGGTGGCCAAGGCCAAGAAACTGATCCGAGAAGGTGATATGTTCCAGTGTGTCCTCAGTCAACGCTTCTCAGCAGACTTCGAAGGAGATCCCTTGGATTATTACCGAAATTTACGCGTGACCAACCCATCAAACTATCTCTATTTCTACGACTTTGGGGACTACCAAATCATTGGGGCCAGTCCGGAAAGCTTGGTATCGGTGAAAAAAGGAGAGGTGACCACCAATCCGATAGCTGGAACCCGTCCTCGTGGGGCGACGGAGGAAGAGGACCAAGCCTTGGCTCATGAACTCCTTCACGATGTCAAGGAAACAGCTGAGCACCGCATGTTAGTGGACCTGGGGCGCAATGATATCGGGAAAATCGTCCAAAACGGGACGGTCGAAGTGACCAAGTATATGGAAGTGGAGTACTTCCGTTATGTCATGCATCTGACCAGTGTGATCAAGGGGCAACTCCTGCCTCACCTAACAGCCTTAGATGCTTTGAAAGCTACCCTACCAGCGGGAACAGTCTCTGGAGCTCCTAAGATTCGGGCCATGCGTCGGATCTATGAGTTGGAAGAGGAAAAACGTGGGGTCTATGCGGGAGCTATTGGTTACCTCTCTGCGACAGGAGATATGGACTTTGCCATTGCTATCCGGACCATGATCCTCAAAAATCAAAAGGCCTACGTCCAAGCAGGAGCAGGGATTGTCTACGACAGTGTTCCGGAGAATGAATTTTACGAAACGATTAACAAGGCAAAATCAATGACAAGAATAGGAGATGTTCAATGATTTTATTAGTGGATAATTACGATTCCTTCACCTATAATTTGGCCCAATACTTGGGAACTTTTACAGAGGTTGAGGTCTTGCGAAATGATGATGAGCGCTTGTATGAGCAGGCGGAAGTAGCAGATGCCCTCGTCTTCTCTCCAGGTCCAGGCTGGCCAGCAGATGCTGGTCAAATGGAAGCCATGATCAAGGACTTTGCAGGTAAGAAACCTATGTTGGGGATTTGCTTAGGTCACCAAGCCCTGGCGGAGACCTTTGGTGGCAAGTTGCGCCTGGCTAAGAATGTCATGCATGGCAAACAAAGCCAGATTACCTTTGAAACACCTTCACCAATTTTTGAGGATATTGACAATGAAGTACCCATCATGCGTTACCATTCGATCGTCGTTGATCAAATGCCAGAAGAATTTGAGGTCACGGCCATTACTACGGACGACCAAGAAATCATGGCCATTCAACACAAGAGTCTGCCCATCTATGGCCTTCAATACCATCCTGAGAGTATCGGTAGTCCAGATGGCCTAAAAATGATCGAAAATTTTGTGAAGCTAGTCCTAGACTAGACCGGCAGTTCCAAGCAGATAGAATACCTAATAAACGTGTAGAAAAGACAAGAGGAAACCCTTATGAAAGAACTATTCTTACAAATCTCTAATCGCCAAGACTTGACCCAAGAGCAAGTTCAAGAAGTCTTTGATCAAATCTTGCAGAACCAACTATCAGAAAGTCAAATCGCTGCCTTTTTGATGGGACTCAAAACCAAGGGAGAAACAGCGGACGAAATTACAGGGATTGTGCGCGCCTTAAAGGCCCATGTAACGGTTTTACCCGAGACCTTTTCAGATGCCATGTGTAACTGTGGGACTGGTGGCGATCAATCCTATAGCTTTAACATTTCAACGACGGTTTGCTTCGTTCTGGCTGCTGGAGGGATCCGCATGGCCAAGGCTGGCAATCGCTCGGTTTCTTCTAAGTCAGGATCTGCGGATGTCCTAGAAGCGCTTGGCATCAACGTAGCTGCTTCGCCAGAAACCCTCTCTAAAGCTTTGGACGAGGTTGGTTTGGCCTTTATCTTTGCTCAGACCATGCATCCAGCTATGCGCTTCATTGGCCCAGCTCGTCAAGCTATGGGGATTCCAACGATCATGAACCTGGTCGGCCCTCTGGCGAATCCGCTGGACCTAGAAACGCAACTCATGGGTCTCTATCGTGCCGAATTGCAAGAAATTGTCGCCCGTGCTATCCAACAGTTGGGACGCAAACGTGCAGTGGTCATCACAGGTCCTGACAATATGGACGAAGCGGCTCTCTATGGGACCAATACCTACACCCTGCTAGAAGATGGGAACATCAGCCAGCATACCTTTACCTATGAAGATATGGGGATGGAAAAGGTGGAGCTATCCGAAATTACAGGTGGTGATGCCAAGGAAAATGCTGCGATTCTCCTCAGTGTCTTGAAGAATGAAGCCAGCCCTTATCTGGAAACGACGGTTCTCAACGCTGGTCTGGGCTTCTTTACTAATGGGAAAGTCGCAACGATCAAAGAAGGTGTAGAGTTGGCGCGCCAATTGATAGCGGATGGTTCTGCCCTTGCTAAATTGCAACACTTACAAGAGGTTCAAGTATGAGTAAAGCCTTTCTACCTACAATCTTAGAACAAAAAGAAAAAGAGGTGGCTCAAATGGTCATGGAAGATCTACAACCTCTTCGTCAGACCTACCGTCTCTATGATTTTCTCAAGAGTGATCAAGAGCACTTACAGATCATCGCCGAGGTGAAGAAAGCCAGTCCTAGTATGGGGGATATCAATCTGGAAGTGGATATTGTCGCCCAAGCTAAGACCTATGAAGAAAATGGGGCAGCCATGATCTCGGTCTTGACTGACCAAGTCTTCTTTAAGGGAAATCTAGACTACCTTCGTGAGATTTCTTGCCAGGTGACGATTCCAACCTTGGCCAAAGATTTTATCATTGATGAGAAACAAATTGTCCGCTCTCGCAATGCGGGAGCTACAGTCATTCTCTTGATAGTCGCAGCCCTACCAGAAGCCCGGCTCAAAGAACTCTATGACTTTGCAACGGAGCTTGGTCTGGAGGTTCTTGTAGAAACCCATAACTTACCTGAGCTCGAAATAGCCCATCGGATTGGGGCTGACATCATCGGGGTCAACAACCGGAACCTCGTCACCTTTGAAACGGATCTGAATACCAGTCTTGAATTGTCTACGCATTTCAAAGACCGGCCCGTTTATATATCTGAGTCCGCTATTTTTAATGGAGCAGATGCAGTCCTAGTCGCTCCCTACTTCAATGGAATTTTAGTAGGGACTGCTCTCATGACAGCAGGGGATGTAGCAGAAAAGGTCAAGGAGTTACAAATTGACAAAGGTTAAAATATGTGGCCTGTCTACAGTGGAAGCAGTGGAGACAGCTGTCCTAGCAGGCGCAGACTATATCGGTTTTGTGTTCGCTGCGAGCAAACGACAAGTCAGTCTGGAGCAAGCCCAGGAATTGGCAAAACGGGTGACTGGCAAGACCAAAATTGTCGGAGTCTTTGTCTCACCGAGTCTAGAGGACTTGGAGCAAGCGATTAGTCGGGTTCCCTTAGACATGGTTCAGATTCATGGGGCTTTTGATGAAGCGCTGATGCCAATGATTTCAGTTCCCGTCATTCGAGCGATCCAGCTCAGTGATCAGGAAGCCCAAGTAAGCAGCCAGGCAGATTATCTGCTCTTTGATGCACCAGTAGCTGGGAGTGGTCAAACCTTTGATTGGGGCTTGCTGAAAGATCAGAAGATCCAGCAGGACTTCTTTATAGCAGGGGGCTTGACAGAGGACAATGTCCGCCAAGCTAGAGAGACCTTTCAGCCATATGCAGTAGATGTATCCTCGGGGGTCGAAACGGACGGTCGCAAAGATATAGAAAAGATAAAAGCATTTATAGAAGGAGCGAAAGCATGAACTATCAACTACCGGATGAAAAAGGATTTTATGGAAAATTTGGAGGACAGTTTGTTCCAGAAACCCTGATGACAGCCGTGATTGAACTCGATAAGGCTTATAGAGAAGCCAAAGCAGATCCAAGCTTTCAAGCAGAATTGGATGACTTGCTCAAGAATTATGTGGGACGGGAGACTCCACTTTACCATGCCAAAAGTCTTTCCAAGCACATCGGTGGAGCACAAATCTATCTGAAAAGGGAAGACCTCAACCACACAGGGGCTCACAAGATTAACAATGCCCTTGGTCAGGTCTTGCTGGCTAAACGGATGGGCAAGAAGAAAATCATCGCAGAGACAGGGGCTGGTCAACACGGGGTAGCGACTGCGACGGCTGCGGCTCTCTTCGAGATGGAGTGTACCATCTACATGGGGGAGGAAGATGTCAAACGCCAAGCCCTCAATGTCTTTCGGATGGAGCTCTTGGGAGCAAAAGTTCATAGTGTAACAGACGGATCGCGCGTGCTGAAAGATGCGGTCAATGCGGCCCTTCGTGCATGGGTAGCTGGGATTGATGATACCCATTACATCATGGGATCTGCCCTCGGACCAGCTCCCTTCCCAGAGATTGTTCGAGATTTTCAATCTGTTATTGGTAAGGAAGCGAAACGTCAGTTTGCAGAGGTCTCAGGTGGAAAGCTTCCTGACGCGGTCCTAGCTTGTATCGGTGGAGGTTCCAATGCCATTGGCATGTTCTATCCCTTCGTAGAAGATGAATCTGTAGCGATGTACGGAGCAGAAGCATCCGGTCTTGGTTTAGATACGGACAAACACGCAGCTACCTTTGCCAAAGGTCGTCCAGGAATCCTTCATGGAGCCTTGATGGAAGTGCTCCAGGATGCCCATGGACAGATCATGGAAGCTTTCTCCATCTCTGCTGGTTTGGATTATCCTGGTGTGGGTCCAGAGCATTGCTATTTCAATGAAATTGGCCGGGCAACCTATGATGCGATCACGGATGAAGAAGCTCTAGAAGGATTTCAGTTGCTTTCACGTTTGGAAGGGATTATCCCAGCCTTGGAGTCCAGTCATGCTATCGCTCTAGCGCAAAAAGTCGCAGCAGAAATGACTCCAGACCAAACGCTGATCATCTGCCTATCTGGTCGTGGAGACAAGGATGTCATGCAGGTCAAAGAACGGTTTGAAGCAGAAGGGAAGTAGAAATGACAAAAACACTAACAGAGCATTTACAAGCCATCAAAGACGGTAAGACTGGGATTTTCGTCCCTTACATTATGGCGGGGGATCACGAGCAAGGACTGGATGGCCTATTTGATACCATCCAGCTCTTGGAAGAAAGTGGAGCATCGGCTATTGAAGTGGGTATTCCTTGGTCTGATCCTGTAGCAGATGGGCCGGTCATCGAAATGGCTGGGCAACGCAGTTTAGCCAAGGGCGTGACCTTAACAGCTATTGTAAAAAAACTCCAAGAGCAAGAGACCAAGATTCCTCTCGTCATCATGACCTATATCAATCCGGTCTACCAATATGGGATAGAAGCCTTTATAAAAGAGTTAGCCTCTACTTCAGTCAAAGGTTTGATCATTCCGGATCTGCCAAACGAACATGCGGATATGATAGCCCCTTACTTGAAAGAGAGTGACGTTGCCCTCGTTCCCTTGGTCAGCTTGACCACTGGTATCGAACGCCAGAAGACTTTGATCCAAGAAGCAGAAGGCTTTATCTATGCGGTAGCCATTAATGGGGTAACTGGGAAAATGGGCAACTACCGGGATGACTTGGATCAGCACTTGGCGACCTTGAGAGACTTGGCCACTATTCCAGTACTGACAGGTTTTGGAGTCTCCACTAAGGAAGATATCGACCGCTTTAATCAGGTATCTGATGGTGTCATCGTCGGATCGAAAATTGTTCGGGACCTTCATGAGGGCAAAACCAGCGATGTCAAGGACTTTGTAGACTATGGTTCCCACTTTAATAAATGCTAAGGATAAGAAAAATTACAAAATTTAATAAATTTTCAGAAAATTACTTCTCTTCTGAAAATCTTTGTGGTATAATCTTAGGACAACCTTAAAAATTTATTAGGAGTAAACAATGAAAAAAAGAAATGTCATTGCTCTTGCAGGAGTAGCTCTTCTTTCAGCAGGTATTCTTGCAGCATGTTCTGGTGGTTCTAAATCATCTAGCTCTAGCTCAAAATCAAGTGAAGCAGGTCAAAAATTCTCATACGTCTATGAGACAGAACCTGAAAACTTGAACTACATCACATCTGGTAAAGCTGCAACCCACGAAATCACAGGAAACTTGATTGATGGATTGTTTGAAAACGACAAGTATGGAAATTTGATTCCTTCACTTGCTAAAGATTGGACAGTTTCAGAAGATGGCTTGACTTATACTTACAAACTTCGTGATGATGCTAAATGGTATGATTCAGAAGGGGAAGAGTATGCGGACGTGACAGCTGATGACTTCGTTGCAGGTATCAAATATGCCGCTGACCACAAGTCTGAAATGCTCTACATCATTCAAAATTCCATCAAGGGCTTGAATGATTATGTTGAAGGAAAGACCTCTGATTTCTCAAATGTTGGCATTAAAGCAGTCGATGATCATACCCTTCAAATCACTTTGAACCAGGCAGAGCCTTTCTGGAATTCTAAGTTGACTCTTGGGATCACCTTCCCTATCAATGAGAAATTCGTAGAATCTAAAGGGGATAAATTTGCCCAAGCAAGTGACACTAGCTCTCTTCTTTACAATGGTCCTTACATCTTGAAGAGCTTCACTTCTAAATCATCTATCGAGATGAGCAAGAATGAAAACTACTGGGATAAAGACAATGTTCACATCACAGATGTTAAGCTAGAATACTATGATGGTCAAGACCAAAGTAAATTGGCCAACTCATTTGAGGACAACGCTCTTAGCCTTGCTAAATTGTTCCCAACTGGACCTGGATTTACTGACCAAGCTAAGAAGTTTAAAGATGAAATCATCTACACTCCTCAAGATGCCAGCACCTTCGTTATCGGTGTCAACATCGATCGTCAGTCATACAAGTACACATCAAAAACAACAGATGAAGAAAAATCATCTACTAAGAAAGCTCTCTTGAACAAGGACTTCCGTCAATCAATCAGCTTTGCCTTTGACCGTGAAGCCTATGCTGCCCAAGCAAATGGTAAAGATGGAGCAAGCAAACTGATCCGTAACTTGTACATCCCACCTACATTCGTTCAAGCAGATGGCAAGTCCTTCGGTGAGATGGTTAAATCTGAGTTGGTGACTTATGGAGACGAGTGGAAAGATGCAAATCTTGACGATGGTCAAAATGGTCTTTACAACGCAAAACAAGCCAAAGAAGAGTTTGCGAAAGCTAAATCTGCACTTGAAGCAGATGGTGTGAAATTCCCAATCCACTTGGATATGCCAGTAGACCAAACGACTCAATCTAAGGTTCAACGTGCTCAATCCTTCAAACAATCGGTTGAAAGTACGCTTGGAAAAGAAAACGTCGTTGTCGACATCCATATGGTATCCAAAGAAGACCTCTTGAACGTAACGCTCTTTGCTGCAAAAGCAGAAGACGAAGACTGGGATATCTCAGATAACGTTGGATGGAGCCCTGACTATCAAGACCCATCAACTTACCTTGATATCTTGAAAGCATCTTCTGGTGAAAACACTCGTACCTTCCTTGGATTTGACCCAAGCGAAAACAATGAGGCAGCTAAGAAAGTTGGTTTGTACGACTTTGAGAAGATGGTAACAGAAGCAGGAGCTGAAACACAAGACCTTAACAAACGTTATGAGAAATATGCTGCAGCTCAAGCTTGGTTGACAGATAGTGCTTTGGTCATCCCAACAACATCTAAGACTGGTCGTCCATTCTTGACTCGTGTTGTACCATTTTCAGCACCATTTGGCTGGACCGGTGGTAAAGGGAAAGACAACGTTGTCTATAAAGGTATGGAACTTCAAGACAAGGCTGTAACAACCGAAGACTACAACAAAGCTCTTGAAAAATGGAAGAAAGAGCAAGCAGAGTCTAACCAAAAAGCTCAAGAAGAATTAAAAAACCATGTGAAATAAGCATGAATTAATCGAGGCAGTTCGCCTCGATTTTTTTGTTAAAAAGAATTTGATATAAAAGCGCTTACATAGTATAATAGCTGTATTGATTACAAAATAGCGAGGTCTCTTTTATGAAAAAGAAAACAATGGTGTCGATGGTGGCTTCTAGCCTCCTGCTAGCTCCCTTTATCTTAAATCAAGTGGTGGCAGCAGATGAGAATCTACCAGAGCTTTCTCCAACGAAAGAAGTCGTGACTCAGGTGGCTCCTGAGCCTGTAACTTCTGAAGGAGCAGCTTCCCAATCTCAAGCGGATCAGACTGCATCAGTCCCAAGTGTGGATCAAAAAAATGAAGTAGCGACTTCTGAACCAGTGATAGGGAATCCAAAGGATCCAGCAGAGATGGAGAAGGTCGACAAGCAAGTTGGTCAAGACAAGCCTCTTACGATTGTTGAAAAAACAAGCATCCCACAGGCACCTCAGGGAACAGGTGACAAAGCTAGCCCTGCAGCTTCGACAGGAGCAACTTCTCCAGCAACAGGACAAGCCTTAACTTCTTATACAGGTAGCTTGGCAAATAGTGAACTCAAGGACAAGGAATTAACCGTTCAAGATGCCGTTGATGAATTGCTTCAGTGGGCTGCGAAGGATCCCAAGCAGGCTGGTCAATCGACCGCAGATCGGGAACGATTTGCTAAAAGTCTGGGAATGATTAGTAGCCATGAGGACTTGAGTCGTAAGGTCAGTCAGGAAGAGCTGACCAATATGTACAGTATTGCTAAAAAGCTCTATGATGCCTATCGCTCTGAAAAGAAAGCTCCTCTCTTTTTGAATGGGCGGGCTCAACCCATCTTCCCTTATACTACAGGGGAAAAAGCAGATGAAGACTATCACTATGAGGATAGCGAAATTGTTCGCTTCCCGGTCTATGTAGAGACCGATTATGATACAGATGGGGATGGCAAGCCTGACTTAGTCAAGGCCATTGTGCAGTTACCTAAGGCTGTGGCCAGGGGAGACTTTAAGGCGGCGACCATTCTCGAAGCGCGTCCATATGTAGCAGGAACCTTGGATGAGAACTCTGTGACCCTTGAAAGCTTGGGCTTGCCGACAGATGGTTCTTATGATATGAAGAAATTGCGGGAGCAACCAGCTAAACGCCAGGCAGTCGGAAGCTCTTCGACAGTCGAAGCAGCCAAGAAAGCCAAGGCTTCGGATTGGTATTACTACAGTCCCTACGAGTATATCTATGACTACGAAAACTTGAACTGGTATGACTATTTCTTGGTCAGAGGCTATGCCTTTATCTCCAGTGCTGGTCTAGGAACCAAGGGATCAGAAGGGTTCAATACGACAGGGTCTGATCTGGAAATCAATGCCTTCAAGAATATTATCGAGTGGGTCAATGGCAAGCGCAAGGCCTACACAGATAAGAATAGCAATGTCGAAATCAAGGCAGATTGGGCTACAGGAAATGTCGCTATGACGGGCCTATCCTGGGCTGGAACCACGACCTTTGGTGTCGCAGCGACAGGAGTCGAAGGTTTGAAGACCATCGTACCAGCTGCTGGGATTGCTTCTTGGTATGACTATTTTAACAGTCAAGGAACAGCCTATGGGAACCCACCATACAGTGACCTTTCTTGGTTATCCCTCTACGTAGGGACTCGAATCCTGGATGAAGCTGATTGGGCCGGTATTTGGCAAAATTATGCCAACTACATCAACCAGCTCAATAAGGATCAAAATGCACATGAACGCAATTATAGCGATGTCTGGAAGGAACGGGATTATACCCTCAATCCTGAAAAATTAAAGACCAGTGCCCTCCTGGTTCATGGTTTAAATGATGACAATGTCAAAACCAAGCATTTTGAACTCATGTACGATGCCCTTAAGAAAGCAGGGCAGGATGTCAAACTCTATCTCCACCAAGGAGACCACGTCTATCCAGCAGCTATGTCCCGTGGTTATGGTATTCAGGCTAATGGACAAGATTTCTATGACCTGCTCAATACCTGGTTGACCCATTACCTATATGGAGTGGAGAATCAGGTCGAAAATCTACCAGCTGTCTTGGCGCAAAATAACTATGACCCAAGCAAGTGGACCACGTATGATAATTGGAAGACCACGCAGCTCCTCTTCCTCAATGCGCAGTCGAAACGCTTGGAAGAAACGATTTCGAGCGATTATGCTGGAGCTGGTGTCGAAGTTGCCAAGCGTGATGAAACCGTGAGCCAAGGTTCTTCAAAAGCCAACATGACCTTCGTATCGGAAGTGACAGAAGACACCACTATCAAAGGACATATCCCTGTACACTTCAAGGCAGCCCTTGCTAAGGGGAAAGGAAAGAACTTCCAAATCAATGCTCTTTTAGTCGACGTATCGGATGAAGAATTTGATGTGGTCGGCAACGGTGGGGTTAAGGCGGATAAAAAAGCAGATGGCTTCTGGATGGGTAGCAATTTAAGCAACCTTTCTGTGGCTGAATTCGAAACCATCAAGACCAAGTATAAGGTCATCGCAAAAGGTTGGATCAACCTGGCCAACCCTGAGTCTGGCTATGATTCAGCTAGCTCAAGAAATAGCATCGAACCAAAAATTGGAGAATTCCACGACTATACGGTCCATCTCCAACCAAACCTTTATACGGTTAAAAAAGGACACAAGCTCGCCCTAGTCTTCAATACTTATGATCCATCAGACTTAACTGTTGAGAATCCTTATGAAGTGACCTTCAAGACAGATTCGATCCGTGCGACTATTCCGATCGTAGAAGGGACTCGTTCGCAGGTAGCCTCTTATCTTCCGAACGCGGCTGATACAGCATATGCTGCCCTTCCTGAGATAAAAGGAGCAAAATTGGTAGAACCGGCAATTCATTCAATCGAAGAATACCATCTGCCAGTCCTTCCAGAGCCTGAAAGATATGGAAAACCAGAAATTCCTGCTAGTCCAAGTCTTCTTCCTCTCGTCAAATCAGTTGAGAAAGAAATTGCAAAACCAGAGGCTCTATCTGTTGCTTATGGACAAAGATTTGTCTCTGAAACGGTTAAAGAAGCAACTCCAGCACAAGAAAAAGCAGGTCAGCTTCCTCAAACAGGTAGCGCAGAGGAATGGATGGGATTCTATGGTTTAGGTACCCTCTTCTTGTCTAGTCTTCTTTTCTGGAAGAAAAAGAAAGAGGAGTCCCAAGGCTGAGGTACGTAGCAAATATTTCTAAAAACTTGAATTTTGGTGTAGAATAGAACTATCAATGAGAGATTAGTGACAATCACTGATCAAAGGAGGAACTATGGTACACGTACTAACAGATGCAACATTTGAACAAGAAACGAGCCAAGGTTTGGTCTTGGTCGACTTCTGGGCAACTTGGTGTGGTCCTTGCCGGATGCAGGCACCAATCTTAGAACAGCTGGCAGAAGAAATCCATGAAGATGACTTGAAAATCTTTAAGATGGATGTGGATGAAAATCCAAACACTGCTCGCAACTTCGGCATCATGTCCATTCCAACTCTCTTATTCAAGAAAGATGGCCAAGTGGTGAAACAAGTCGCTGGTGTTCATACCAAAGAACAACTCAAAGCGATTGTTGCAGAATTAAGCTAACAAAAAAGAACCCCTTGCTTCTTAGATGATTAAACTCGTTCATTTCCAACTGAGGAAGTGAGCGAGTTTTTTCTTTCATGAAGTTGTTAAGAGAATCAGATAAAGAATTGACAGCGCTTTCCTAAGGTGTTAGAATGAACCTGTAGTTTGCTATAAAATATAAGAAAGAGAGTGGGACAGAAATCGGTCATTCGTTAGAATTCGATTTCGTCGTCCCACCTCCGCATAGTTGAGTAGGGCTGTAATAGCTGATGAAATTAGTGTAGTAGAGCCCACTCAACCACTTCGTCTTGCTCGACAATCCAAAGACAATTGAAAGGCTAGAACTTTTGTCCCAGCCTCTTTACTCGATTTAGTTTTCTAGTTAGTCTGCCAAAATCCACACGCTGACGGAGCGGTCTGAGACTGGGAAATCAGCCCAACCGTCTTCTTCAATTTGGATGGTATCTTGGTAATTTCCTAAAGCGTCGTAGTAGGTCCGTCCTGCATAGGCTTGACCAATTTCCATCCGTTTGGCGGATGGACCAGCATTTGAAATGACGCAGGCGATAGGAGCAGTCTCTTCAGTTCCAGACCGCGTCCAACCAATACAGTTAGGATCGTCAAAGTAGTCTCTTTGTTCACCGTAGGCTAAGTCTTTGCGGATACGAAGGAGTTGATCAAGCTCCGCTTGGAAATCTTGCTGGGCAAACTCACCTGAAATCCCGTAGTAGTCTCCATAAAAGACACATGGAAGTCCGGCCTCGCGGAGGAGAATGAGGGCGTAAGCAGCAGGCTTGAACCATTCACCAACTGTGGACTCTAGAGCTTGTCCTCTTTGGGTATCGTGATTATCGACAAAGGTTACCGCACTTTCTGGATGATTGCTTGCAAGAGTACCATTGAAAATAGTCGTTAAGTCAAAGTTTTCCCCTTCTTGGCTAGCTCTAAAGAGATTTTGGTGGAGGGCAACGTCCACTAAGTCAAACTTGTAGGCAATGCTGGCCAGGTAGTCATTGTTGCTTTGTTCATCCCCATTCCAAAACTCACCAAATACATAGAAATCTTCTCCATATTTGTCCGTAATTTGTTGGATGAAGTTCTTCATGAAGAAGGAGTCGATGTGTTTAACAGCGTCTAGACGGAAGCCTTCAACCCCAGTGGTTTCAATAAACCATTCTGCCCATTGATTGAGGTTTTCGATCACTTCGGGGTGTTTAAAGTCGATATCGGCGTACATGAGGTAATCGTAGTTTCCGTTCTCACTATCAACGAGGTCGTCTTGTGCCCAACCTTTGTTGTCTCCTTGAATCTGGTAAATCCCACTCTTATTGCGGGAAGCATCGTAGTCGGTACCGGTAAAGTGGTACCAATGCCAGTGGAAGTCATTGTAGGCTCCATTTCGACCATCAAAGGTAAATTTTGTCCAACCTTTAATCGTAAAAGGCTCTGTCAAGACGATGGTCCGATCGTTAGGGTCCACTTCGACCACTTCGAATTTTTCTAAACCATCGGCAGCTGCTTTATGGTTGAGAACGACATCGGCCATGGGCTGGATTCCAGCTTCTTTTAAGGCTTGGATGGCTTGCAAGTAGTCTTCTTTGAAACCATATTTGGTCCGAACAGTCCCTTTTTGGTCGAATTCTCCAAGGTCAAAGAGGTCATAGACGCCGTAGCCGACATCATTGGCAGAAGTGGCTTTAAAAGCAGGAGGCATCCAAATTTTACGAATACCCAAATCTGCTAGGTGAGGAGCATCTGCAGCTAAGCGGGACCAGTGTTGACCATCCGAAGGTAAGTACCATTCAAAATATTGCATTAAGGTTTGATTTTCCATTTGTTTCTCATCTTTCGTGAATTAATGCCTTATTTTACCAAAAATGAAAGGATAGGGCAAAGGTTTGCACTCTCGAAAACGCTGTCTTTATTTCATAGTGTATAAATGGGTAAAAAGATAGGTCTTGTATGGATCGGAGAGAGGGATTTGGCCCCATGAATAGGAACTATTTTTTTATTTTTATTCAAGTTCGCTCAATCTGTCTTAGAAGGCTTTGCTAGTTGAAAAAGTGTCTCCATCATTTGATTTACAGGAAGGAAAGTCCAGAGAGCTTTCCCTGCTGTAAGTTAAGTTGTGATCCTGTTTGAAAGCTGGTTGACTACCAGATATGAGGAAATCTTGCTTCCTGACAGGAAAAGATGCCGTCGATGAAAGGAGGTTTCGTTTCTAGTGCATCTATTAAAGAATGAATTTGTCTACTTTTTTCGTCGTTTTGGATAAATCGGTCAAAACGACATGTTTCAAAGGAGTTTGTATATGAAAAAATCTAGCCTTGTTTCGATTGTGTTTGCAAGTTTGTTAATGAGTCCAATTGTTTTGGCGCGCCATGTCCAGGCGGAGGAAGTGGCTACGAATAGTCAAGAACCAGCCTTGACCTCTCATGTGGGACAGCCAAGTACAGCAGAAACCTCTCCTGTTTCAAATGAAGTTCCAGCAAGTGATGAGCTGTCTCCTAAGGAGGAAGCGTCTCAAAAGCCTGAATCGAATATACCAGTAGCTGCTACAAGCCCTGTAGCAACACCAGCAGTAGCTGACCAGCCAACGTCGACAGATAAGGACGTTGTTGCGGAAAAGGATCCTGTCTCTCCTCCAGCAGACAAGCTGATTAGTGCAAGTCCTCAAACAAGTCCATCTCCTGAAGGGGCTGTATCAGAAAAAAATGCCAGTCTTCTTTCTAGCGCTCCTAAGGTGACTCTTGGGGAACTTTCAGAGGTGACTGGTCAATCTGTTGAGGAGCAAGATGCTAAGAAAGAAGCAACTGTGACGGATGCTGTCAACCAGCTCTTGAAGTGGGCGTCGACAAAAGATGGCCAAGTAGGAGCAACTGATAAGGATCGTTTGGCTTTTGCTAAAAGTCTTGGTATGATCAGTGAGGATACAGAAGGAACGGCACCAGTGACTAACTTAGCTTCCATGGTTGAGGTGGCTAAAAAACTCCATGCGGCCTACCGCGCTGATCGCAAAGAACCTCTCTTTTTGAACGGACGGGCCCAACCGATTTTCCCATTTACACCGGGGGATGATATTGAGCATTATTCTTATGAAAAGAGTGACATTGTCCGCTATATTGTCTATGTTGAAACCGACTATGACACGGATGGAGATGGCAAACCTGACTTAGTGAAGACCTTGGTCCAAGTTCCTAAGGCTGCAGTCAAGGGGGATTATAAAGCACCGAGTATTTTTGAAGCCAGCCCTTACGTAACAGGAACGACAGAAGAACGCACCCTTGAGGGATTGGGTCTGAAAGAAGGTGGGAACTTTGATATGGCAAAACTCTACAGTAAGCCAGAAAAGAGAAAGGCAGTCAAAGAAGTCTCGACAGAAGAAGTGGCAAAGGCTGCAGATCCAAAAGAATGGTACTATGTCAATCCTCGTGAAAGCTCAGATGACTATACCCACTATGACTATGAAAACCTCAACTGGTACAATTACTACTTGGTTCGCGGTTATGCAGTAGTTACCAGTAGCGGCCTGGGATCCAAAGGTTCTGATGGGATTAATACGACTGGATCTGACCTAGAAATTGCGGCCTACAAGAACATCATTGAGTGGTTGAATGGCAAGCGTAAGGCCTATGCGGATAAAACCAGCAACCGTGAAATCAAGGCTGACTGGTCCAGTGGAAATGTGGCCATGACAGGCTTGTCTTGGGCTGGGACAACGACCTTCGGTGTAGCCTCTACTGGAGTCGAAGGTCTCAAGACCATTGTGCCAGCTGCAGGTATCGCTAGCTGGTATGACCATTTTAACAGCCAAGGATCTCCTCTTGATACAGGAGCTTCCAATGACCTCTCTTGGTTGTCAGTCTACACCTCAGGCCGTATTCTTGATAAGGAAGATTGGGACAAGGTCAAGGATTACTATGCAGCCTATATTACCAAGCTGAATGAGCTCCAACACAAGGATGGCCATAATTACAACGAAGAGTATGTCAAACGTGACTACACCTTGAACGCAGCAAATTTGAAAGCTGCACCATTGATTATCCAAGGGCTCAATGATGACAATGTCAAGCCAAAACATTTTGAATTAATGGTTCAAGCCTTCAAGAAGGCAGGAATTGATCCAAAAGTCTTGCTCCACCAAGGAAACCATGTCTATCCATCGACACGTTGGTCTGGGACGAATGTTGCGGGTCAAGCCTTCAATGATTTGATGAATCTATGGTACAGTCATTATTTGTTTGGAATTCGAAATGGAATTCAGTATCTGCCAGAAGTCACAGCACAGGACAACTTGGATCCGTCTAAGTGGCGCAAATTTGATAAGTGGGAATCAACCAATAGCATCACTGCGCGTGCTTATTCTAAGAGAGAAGATGTGACAGTATCCAGCGATTTCTATGGCACCGGTGAGAACTGGACAACCAGAAACCAAGATGCGGCCTTCCATTCATCTGCTGTCAGTGCCTCTTATGCTGCACCGGTCGATCAAGATATCACCATCAAAGGTCATATTCCTGTGAATTTTAGCGCTAGCTTCATAAAAGGAGATAAGAGCCATGCTCATGTCAGCGCGACCCTAATGGATGTCTCTGACGAAGAATTTGATGTTGTCAAAGAAGAAATCACCTATGATAAGGATGGCTACGGTACTCGTACCCTTGAAAAAGAGACCCTGGATGAAACCGGCTACTGGAGTGGTAGCAATTTGGACAGTCTCCCTCTGAAACGTTATAAGACGCACAAGGTTAAGAGTGTAGTCATTTCAAGAGGCTGGCTCAACTTGGCTAATCCTGGCTCTGGATTTGATTCAGCAAGTTCTAGCCACTCGATCGATCTAAAGGAAAATGAGTACCACAACTATACGATGTATTTACAACCGAACCTCTACACAGTTAAGAAAGGACATCGCCTAGTTTTGACGCTTCATGCCTTTGACCCGGACTACATTTATTATGCTGATCCATACGAAGTCAAGTTTAAGACAGATTCAATCTCAGCAAGAATTCCGATTCTTGAAGATAGCCGTTCTCTCTTACTTCGTTACCAGCCAAATGAAAAGGATACCGAGTATGCAAGCTTAGCAGATCGTATTCTCCCAATCGCTAAGAAGAATCCTACTGTAGTGGAAGAAGCCGGTAAGGGCTCTGTTTCTGATCAAGCTAGTCATCAAGAACAACAACCACCAGTCGGACGAGACCAAATGGACTTCCGTAAAGAACAGAAAGAAGAATTGGCTCAATTAGCACACGTCAGCGGAAGCACAAGCCAAGGAGAGGGAAGTGTCGCTCGCTTGCCTGAGAAGGAGGAAACACGCTTACCTGAAACTGGTGAAACAGCAAATATCTGGACAGTTTATGGCTTGCTTACCGTCCTTGCGACTAGCCTGTGGAAAGCTGTCTACCGTCGCAAAGAAGATCAATAATATCAGACTTATCGCCAAAGAGTGATAGAAAACAAAGGGATCCAGCCCATCAGAAGGAGGCCCCCATTGAGATCCATAGAAGATTTCCAAGAACAAATTGCCACAATTTTTCAAGAGGCAATGTCCATACCTAGCTTTACTAATACAGAGACAGAAAGGGAGATGGAAGACTA
Source organism: Streptococcus ilei (assembly GCF_000479335.1). Classification (NCBI taxonomy): domain Bacteria; kingdom Bacillati; phylum Bacillota; class Bacilli; order Lactobacillales; family Streptococcaceae; genus Streptococcus; species Streptococcus ilei. The sequence continues at coordinate 767,790 of NC_022584.1, read as the reverse complement.
TTTAGACCAACGAATTGGGGCTATTCCATATTTCCAGACTCACCCCCATCACTTTGGTCGCTACCCTCTTCCCAATGACCATCTCCATCGGAGTGTCAACTGGGCTTTAGTTGATAAGGGAAAGAAAAAGACAGTGATTCTTTTTCACCACCACGATACGGTAGATCTAGAAGATTACGGTCCCCTCGCACCTATAGCTTTGGATTCGGAGGCACTGGTTCAAGCCTTAAAGGACCTCGATTTTCGATCAGAAATGCAGGAGGATCTAAATTCTCGCCAATGGCAATTCGGACGAGGTTCTTGTGACATGAAGGCGGCCTTAGCGCTCCAGCTAGGAGTCCTAGAAGCCTATGCCTCAGATCCAGCTGGGGGTCAGGTTAATTTGCTTTATCTATCTGTGGGAGATGAGGAGTCTTATTCACGTGGGATGAGAGGAGCCTTGGGTCTACTCTGTCAGTTAAAAGATGAGTTTGACTTGGACTATGTGTTAGCAGTGGATTCAGAGCCCTTTGAAGCAGGGAGTGACAAGGAGAAGGTCCTGCATATCGGAACGGTTGGCAAGCTGATGCCAGTCGTTGTTGCCCAAGGAGTTTTGTCTCATATGAAAGAGCCTCTAAAGGGAATCAATGCCCTCTCTCTCCTAATAGCAGTTGCATCAAAATTGGACCTTCACCCAGACTTATCTGATCATGCTCTGGGTGAGCGGTCTCCCCTTCCTTCTTGGTCTTATCTGAGGGATTTAAAGGATCAATATGATGTGTCGACTGTCCTCCATGCTGCCGGCTATTTCAGCGTTCTGCATCTGAAAAAGACCCCTCAAGAATTGTTGCAACGCATCAAAGAGTTGAGCCAGGAAGCGGTTGATCAATTTTATGTCAAATACCTGTCCCTTCAGGACCAAGCAGGGCAAGAACATCTGATCTCTCAGCCAAGAGTCATCAGCTATCAAGAATTGCTGGATCGTTGCCAAAAGAAGGAAGGATTTTTAAGCTTTCAAGAGCAGTGTGAGCAAAGAGCCTATCAAGATTTCTTATCAGGAGTCAGCTATCAGACCATTGCCATCCAGCAGATTCAAAGTTTCTTAGAGTTTTTGAGTGAGAAAAATCCTCTGGTGGTTATTGGCTTTGCTCCACCTTATTACCCTTCTATGAATTGTCGGTCTTTACCGAATACCAGTCTAAAAATTGATAACCTAATAGATGATTATCGCTACTATTTAGCAAGCAGGGGCTTGTCACTGAAGGTGGAAGAGTACTTCATGGGCATTTGCGACACCAGTTATTGTGCCTTGGAGAGAGAGCTAGAAAGCTATCAAGTCGTATTGGATAGTTTAGCTATCCCCTCTCAAGTTTACGAGTTGGATCTTGCAAACATTGCACAGATTCAAGTGCCTGCGGTCAATTTAGGGCCTTGGGGCAAGGAACTCCACCAAAGAGGGGAGCGGGTCTTTACGGAGGACCTCCTAGATATCATTCCTAGTTATCTATTTGGCCTTCTCTACCGCTTTGATGAATTACTTTAATACTTGAGTTTTCCATTGACAAAAGAGGAAAAATGGAATAAAATATTGGCAAAACAAGTAAACCGTTTTCCTTCATCAGGGAAGTGGGATAGAAGAGGGAGAATCTATGATTGAATTTCAAGGAGTCACAAAAGATTACGATGGGCATCTGGCTTTGAACCACTTGAATTTGACCATTGAAGATGGGCAAATTGTCGGCTTGATTGGCCATAATGGTGCCGGAAAATCAACGACCATTAAGAGCTTGGTCAGTGTCATCACACCGACGACAGGCAGCATTCTAGTCGATGGGAAGGATCTCTACAGCAATCGATTAGAAATCAAAAAGAAAATTGGTTACGTAGCCGATTCGCCAGATCTCTTTCTACGTTTGACAGCCAATGAATTTTGGGAGTTGGTTGCCACTTCCTATGATATGAGCCAGCAGGAATGTGATGAGCGTTTGGAACATTTGCTCAACCTTTTTGACTTTACAAGTCATCGATATGAGGTCATTGAGTCTTTCTCTCATGGGATGCGCCAGAAGGTCTTTGTTATCGGAGCTCTCCTATCTGATCCAGACATCTGGGTTCTAGATGAGCCGATGACTGGTTTGGATCCACAAGCCTCCTACGACCTGAAACAGATGATGCGGGAACATGCTGATAAGGGGAATACCGTCATCTTCTCAACCCATGTCCTCGAAGTGGCAGAGCAACTCTGTGATAAGATTGCCATCCTGAAGAAGGGGAACCTCATCTTTTATGGGACCATTGAGGAACTGAAGGGGCAACATCCAGAACAAAGCCTAGAGTCCATCTATCTTGGACTGGCTGGTCGAAGAGAAGAGGTGAGTCCAGATGCGTCTTAAGATGGTTCGTCGCCTAGTGGATGTCAACATCATCTATGCTACTCAGCCCGCACAATTAGCGAAATTTCGTAAGAAGCAGGAAAAGAATCCGACTAGGAAGGTGAATGTTTCCGCCCAGTCCATTCGGACCTATATTTTTATTGGTCTCCTTTATCTTTTCCTTTTTGGGATTCTCTCGAGTGCCAATGATTTCGTCTCTAGCCCTGGTCCTTTTGTCAATATGATTACGCTCTTTGGGCTCTTGACGATTTCCCAGGGCTTGATGAGTTTTTACAATGTCTTTTACGAGAGCAAGGATTTGCAATTTTACCGTCCCTATGCTTTTTCGGATGCAGAAGTCATTGCAGGAAAGAGTATTTCAGTCATTTTAGTGCTCTTGATGGCCCTGCTTCCAATGGTCAGTTATTTTATCATTCTTCCTATCCAAGCAGGGGGAAATATCCTAGTGGGGCTCTTTCTTGGCCTTCTTTGTGCCATGATTCTCCTCTCTATCCTCTTCTTGGGCACCTTGTTCTTATCTCACCTGATTACCAAATCAGCTGTCTTTAAGAAGCACACGAGTTTGGTGTCTAACGTCATCATTGGCTTGAGTAGTCTTATCTCCATTGGAGCTTATCTCTATATCAATATGCTCCAGTCAGAGCACTCGGTGGCTGGTGATTTGGTCACTCAACCGAGTATTTTTCCTCCGATAGAGGTCTTTCATACCTTTATCTTGAATCCTTTGGATTCAGGTGCTCTGCTTGGGATGTTGGCTTGGATATTGGTTCTAGCAGTCCTCCTTTGGCTGGTCAAAAGTCAGGTCTTGCCTCATTTCTATGATGCTGCCCTTGAGGTCTCTTCCAGCCATGCAGTCAAGGAGCGGGTGAGCCAGATGAAGGTAGGAGATCAAAAGGCCTTCCATCGCTTTACCGTTTCCTATCATAAACGGCTTCTAAGTGATGGTACCTTGCTGACGCAGGTCATCTTTATGATGGCGATCTTTCCTTATCTTTTTACCTTTGGCTTGTTTTTAGGGGCATCGCGAGCTTCCCTTCAAATTGAAAACTACCTCACGCCCCAATATTTACTTCCTTTGTCTCTTATCGCTTTCATGATCGGAGTTTTCAACTCTGTAGAAAGCTTGACCAGTATCGGAATCTCCTTGGAGCGGGAAAATTTCGCTTATCTTCGTGCCCTTCCGATTGATTTTAAACGCTATTGTTTGAAGAAGTTTTGGATTCTCTTTTCCGTTCAGTCTGCTTTGCCGATTGTGCTATTAGTAGGGGTGTCCAGCTACTTTGGGGTCCATCCCCTCTCTCTTCTAGCTATGCTTTTGATTTGGTTTTTGACCAGTTTGAGTTTGAGTGTGATCGCTTTTCGACGAGACTACAAGCTCTTAACGACCAATTGGTCGACTGTAACGGATTTGATGAACCGTAATAGAGGAAATGCTGCCTTGAGAGGATTGTTGATATTCGTCTTTATTATCGTTATGCTCGTCCTGATAGGCTTTACTTTCTATCTATCCGCTGTAGCTTTCACCACCTTGCTTGCTAGTGTGATTTATCTTCTCATAGCGGGTATTGGAGCTCTTGCGACGTATCTCATTTATAAGAATACTTTCTACAAATTTAACCAAGAAATTGGTGAATAAAAAAGAGAGTGGGACAGAAATCGGTCATTCGTTAGAATTCGATTTCGTCGTCCCACCTCCGCACAGTTGAGTAGGGCTGTAAAAGTTGATGAAATCGGCGTAGTAGAGCCCACTCAACCACTGCGTCTTGCTCGACAATCCAAAGACAATTGAGAGGCTAGGACTTTTGTCCCAGCCTCTTTTGAATTTATGTTGATTTAGATTTCATAGCCGATTAAGAGGCCACCTTCTTCAGCATAGAAGCTACATAGACCAGAGGTCGGAAGGACTTCGATATCCGCATTGGCGAATTTTTCATGGACCAAGGCAGAGAGTTGTTCTACGAATTTTTCGTTGCGACGGTGAGCAATGGTGATATGTCCCCCTTTATAGCCAGCTTTGAGCATTTCTTCAAAAGTAGTGGAAATAGCTTTCTTTTGGCCACGGGCTTTATGGAGAAGCTCAAGGGTCCCGGTATCGCTGGCTTGACCGACCATACGGATATTTAAGAGGCCAACAACAGTCCCGATAATTTTATTGAGACGACCATTTTTGACCAAATTATCGACCTTAGCAAGGACAAAGATCAGTTTGGTTTTCTCTTGGTATTTGGTGATGACTTCGACCGCTTGATCAAAGTCAAGGTCCTGGGCGATTAATTGATGAAGTTTGCGAACGAGTAGATCCACTTCACCTCCAGCTGATAAACTATCAATCACATGGATATTGGTAGTCGGATGTTCTTCTTGATAAAGTTTTTTAGCGACTTGAGCACTATTGTGGCTACCAGACAAAGTACCAGTGATGGTAACAACGATAATATTGTCAGCTCCCTCGAAGGCTCTCATATAGTCATCAGGACTGGGACAAGCTGATTTGGAAGCAGTAGTTGTTGCATACATATCTTCCATCATTTTGTCTGTATCCAGATTATCGTCGTCTGTATAGATGGTCTCACCAATCTGAATGGTAAGGGGAACTGAAACAAAGCTTGTATCTGGTGCAGCGCTTTCATAAGTACGGTAATCACAGCCAGAATCTGCAATAATTTTCCATGTCATTTTTATTACCTCAAAATGTAAAAAATTGTACATTGACAAGTAGTTAGTCTTTTTTTACAATTATATCATGAAGTTGCTTTCTCTGAAAGCAGATACATTCGGATGATACAGATAGAAAGTAAGTGTTATGGCAGAAAGAAAGATATCAGAAAAATCCTTAGAAAATTTGAAACGCTCCAACCAAGAGAGTAATGCCATTACACGGGAATCCCTGGAGATTTCATTGCTCCAATTGCTAGATAAAAAGGACCTAAAAAAGATCACCATTTCGGAGTTAGTGGAGAGAGCAGGGGTTTCCCGAGCAGCTTTTTACCGAAATTATGAGTCAAAAGAAGAATTGCTGGAATCCATCTTCCAATCAACTGTTTCGAAAATTACCCAGTCTTTAGAGGGTTATAATTTTAAGACCGATTTGTACCAGATTTGGGTTTATCTCTTTAAAGAGGCCAAAAAGGAAGCCCGCATTATCAGCTTGGCCGTCGATTATAATTTTGAAAAACTACTCACCAAGGCTGTTTATGAATTTCTGGAAAAGAGAAGTAAAACTCAGAAATCCTCACAAGGACCAGCTAGTTATTTAAATTCCTTCCTCAGCTCAGCCATTGTCTCTGTCTTAGCTAAATGGATTAAGGATGGCATGAAGGTACCGGCGGAGAAGATGGCCTCCTTGGGTCTTCCCTTGTTTCCTCAAAAGAAAAGAAAATAAAAAATGATCTACTAGATCGAGTGATTATTTCGACTCTAGTAGGTCATTTTTGACTTTATTTAGGAAACGGTCTAGTTCTTTTTGGTTTTTGAGAGCGATGAATTTGTCTGAATAGGTTTGGCCGACAGTCTGATAGCGTGTGACCTGTCTGGCTTGGCGACCATCCCAAAGAACCCAGCGGATGAATTCCCAGTCTAATTTTTCAATGCAACCAGTTGCCATGCTGTCTCTAACTTGACCTCGGAAGTGACGGGCCCGCTTCCAGGCCCGATAAAGGCAGTTCCAACGGGAGAAATTTAGGAAAATAATCCAGTCGGACTCTTCCAATCTGCGCTCGTATTGGCACCAAGCATAGTTGCCATCAATGACCCAGTTTTCTTTGGTATCTAAAAAAGTAAGGACTTCTTGCTCCATCTTGTCAGGGTCATTGTCCTGCCAATTCGGAAGGAATTGCAGACGGTCTAGGTGAAGCAGTGAAAGTTGATAGTGATCAGCAAGGGTCTTTGCAAGAGTAGATTTTCCTGATCCAGAATAGCCGATAATCGTAATTTTCATCGTATCTCCTCATATGGAAGCAACAAAAAAAGCTCCGGAGAGCTCATTTTGTATGCAATTCTTGATTAACCAAGTTTCGCTGCAAGACGTGCTTTATCACGGCTAGCTTTGTTTTTGTGGATCAAACCTTTAGTTTCTGCTTTATCGATAGCTGAGCTAGCAGCGCGGTAAAGTTCTTCAGATGGGTTTGCTTCAAAAGCTTTGATTGCAGTACGCATAGCTGATTTTTGAGCTGAGTTTTTTTCGTTGTGTTTAACGTTCAATTCAGCGCGTTTGATAGCTGATTTAATGTTTGCCAATTTTTTCACCTCCAATGATATTCTAACTCTCTTATTATATCTGAAAACTTTTCTTTTGACAAGCCCAAACTAATTTTTCTTCGAAACGCTATCTCTTAGAGTTGGTTTTGTTATCAAACTCTTATCTCTTGAGGTAGATTTCATCAATCTCATGGTTGGCAGATTTGTGTAGGATCAGTTCAGCACGGTTGCGGGTGGGCTCGATGTAGTCTTTTAGATTTAAGAGGTTGATAGACTCCCATACCTGATGAGCAAAAGCTAGGACTTCAGCTTCTGGTTGCTTGGTAAAGCGATGGTAGTAGTTGCTTGGATCATCATTCGCACGGTCCAATAATTTTTTAAAGCGGTCAATATACCAGGACTCAATATTGGCAACCTCAGCATCTACATAGATGGAGAAGTCAAAGAAGTCTGTCATATAGAGGCGATCATTTTGAGGATTCTGAAAAACATTGATCCCTTCAACAATAATGAAGTCTGCAGCTTGGATGGTTTGCTTCTGGTCAGGGACGATATCATAAATCTCATGAGAATAGACGGGAATCTGGTAACTCTGACCATTTTTTAGCCCATTCAGGAAATCCAAGAGAAGTTCCATATCATAACTTTCAGGGAAGCCCTTGCGATTGAGAATGTCTTGTTCAATCAAAGTCGCATTGGGATATAAGAAGCCATCTGTCGTCACTAGCTCCACTGTAGAACCGGAAAAGGTCCGAGAAAGAAGGATTTGAAGAAGGCGGCTAGTCGTTGATTTGCCGACAGCCACAGACCCTGAAATTCCAATCATAAAAGGCTGTTTTTTGCTTTCCTGTTGGAGGAAGATGCCTTTAGAGAAGGCTAAGTCTTCTTTTGCTTTTTTGTAGATTTGAATTAAGTGTGTCAGGGGTAAATAAATGTCTGTTACATCTTGTAAACTAATGAGGTCATTAAAACTCTTGATGGAATTCAATTCCTCTTCAGATAGAGGAGGAGTTGATTTTCGGTGGAGATTTTGCCAAGTTTGTCGATTGATTTTTTCGAAGTGTAGAAATTCTTTATCCATTGCAAGCCTTTCCTCCATAGTGACCTTTAGTATAACAGTTTTGTTGTTTTCTGTAAACGATTTAAAAATAGGTTAAATTATGCTATAATGCTAATATGAGTAAAATGTACTATGATGAACATCCAGATGCTCAACATGATATCCACGAGTTACATGTGGTCCTTCTAGGAGAGCGGATGAAATTTTTGACGGATGCTGGCGTTTTTAGTAAGAAAATGATCGACTTTGGCAGTCAGGTCCTCTTGTCTTGTCTGTCTTTTCAGCAAGGAGAGACGGTTTTGGACGTTGGTTGCGGATATGGTCCACTTGGGCTTTCTTTGGTTAAGACCCAAGGAGTTCATGCTACTATGGTAGACGTCAATACACGTGCTCTTGATCTAGCACGGAAAAACGCGGCTTTCAATCAAGTAGAAGCAAAGATATTCCAATCCAATGTCTATGATCAGGTTGAGGAAAGTTTTGATCATATTATCAGTAATCCTCCGATTCGGGCTGGGAAAAAGGTGGTTCATGAAGTACTTTCTGGAAGCTTTGACCATTTGAATCCTGGTGGAGACTTAACCATTGTCATTCAGAAAAAACAGGGTGCTCCAAGTGCGAAGGCAAAGATGGAAGAAGTCTTTGGAAATTGTGAAATCCTCAAAAAAGACAAGGGTTATTATATTTTAAGGAGTGAGAAAACCACATGAGAGCTGTAGATATCATTCAGAAAAAACGTGATGGCATTGAATTGAGTAAAGAAGAAATTCACTGGCTGATTGAAGGCTATGTGGCTGGAACAGTCCCAGACTATCAAATGGCTGCCTTTGCCATGGCGGTTTACTTCAAAGGAATGACAACTCAAGAAATCTCAGATTTGACCATGAAGATGGTGGAAACCGGGGAGCAATTCGACCTCTCTGCTATTAAAGGCATTAAGGTGGATAAACACTCTACAGGTGGTGTAGGGGATAAAGTAACGATTGTGCTGGCCCCTCTAGTAGCTAGCTTTGGTGTCCCAGTAGCCAAGATGAGTGGTCGTGGCCTTGGACATACAGGTGGGACTATTGATAAACTAGAATCTATCAAAGGATTCCAAATTGAGCGGACCCAAGAAGAGTTCATCAAACAAGTGCAAGACATTGGTCTTTCTGTTATCGGACAGTCTGACCAATTGGTCCTAGCAGATAAGCTTCTCTATGCGCTTCGGGATGTGACGGCAACAGTTGACACGATTCCCTTGATTGCGAGTTCCGTTATGAGTAAGAAGATTGCTGCTGGAGCAGATGCAATCCTTCTGGATGTGACCGTTGGAGAAGGGGCCTTTATGAAGACCATCGAAGAAGCGCGTGAACTGGCCCGCACCATGGTGGATCTTGGAAATGCTGTCGGTCGCAAGACTATTGCTGTCTTGACGGATATGAGCCAGCCTTTGGGAACCAGCATTGGGAACCGTTTGGAAATTCTTGAAGCCTTAGATATTCTTCAAGGCAAAGGTAGAGAAGACGTGACCCACTTCATTTGCGAATTGGCTCAAATTATGTTGGAGCTTGGTGGGGTGACGGCTAGCTTGGAAGAAATCAAACAACATCTGACAGCTGGCAAAGCTCTGAAGAAGTTTGAGGAAATGGTCCTTGCTCAAGGTGGAGATTTGGAAGATCTATACCGTCCAGCTCAGGTAAAAGAACAAGTACCTGTCTATGCAGAAGCGGATGGCTATATTGCAGCATTGCCTGCTATGGAACACGGACTCTTCGCAATGCGTCTGGGGGCTGGAAGAGCGGTTAAATCAGATGTTTTAGACTATGAGTCAGGGATTGTTTTTGCTAAGAAAGTCGGGGATCCTGTTCAAAAAGGGGATCTTGTTGCAACTATTTATACAAACTTAGAAATTTGTCAAAAAAACATTGCAGAATTCCAAAAAAATGTTAAAATACTAGACAAGGTTGTAAGCGTTTCAGAAATTATTGAAATCGTATCGTAATTCGTTTAGGGGAGATTCATTAATGAAATTAAACAAATACATAGACCACACACTATTAAAACCGGATGCACAGCAAGAACAAATCGAGGCTTTGATCGAAGAAGCGAAAGAATATGATTTTGCGAGTGTTTGTGTGCAACCAACATGGGTCAACTTCGCAGTTGAAGGACTTCGGGATTCAGATGTAAAAGTGTGTACAGTGATTGGTTTTCCTCTTGGCGCGAACACACCAGCTGTTAAAGCATTTGAAACTCAAAATGCCATTCAAAATGGAGCCGATGAGATCGATATGGTCATCAATATCGGTGCCTTGAAATCCAAAAACCTTACGTTAGTAGAAGAGGATATTCAGTCTGTTGTGGATGCAAGTGGGGATCACTTGGTAAAAGTGATCATCGAAACCTGCTTATTGACCGAAACTGAAAAAGTAGTAGCTTGCCAGATCGCTAAATTGGCGGGAGCTGACTTTGTCAAAACTTCGACTGGATTTTCTACTGGTGGGGCAACTGTTGAGGATGTGGCTCTCATGCGCCAGGTTGTGGGACCTGATATGGGAGTAAAAGCATCTGGTGGGACTCGTAGCTATGAGGATGCTCAAGCTATGATCCAAGCGGGTGCTAACCGAATTGGTACTTCCTCTGGAGTAGCCATTATGAAGGGAGAAGTAGCCCATGGCGACTACTGAGTTGATTGACCTAGCTGTAAAAACAAGTGAGAATGCTTATGTACCTTATTCTCATTTTCCAATCGGGGCTGTCCTTGTGACAGATGATGGAAAGCTTTATACAGGCGTCAATGTTGAAAATGCTAGCTTCGGCTTGACCAATTGTGGCGAGCGGACAGCCATCTTTAAGGCTGTTTCAGAAGGGGAGCGTTCATTTAAGGAATTAATTATTTATGGTCAGACGGAAAAACCAGTTTCACCCTGTGGTGCTTGTCGCCAGGTGATGGCTGAATTTTTCGAGCCAGACCTACCGGTTACTCTGGTAGCCAAAGATAAATCGACGGTCGTGATGACGGTCAAGGAATTGCTTCCATATTCCTTTACAGATCTTACCTAGTAACATCTGTAAAGGCGGTCTATTGACCCTTTCATTAATCCGCAACTTAGTTGCATATCTTATTTAGGAGGTTCAGAAATGAACAAGAAACAATGGTTAGGCCTAGGTCTAGTAACTGTCGCTGCAATCGGACTTGCTGCATGTGGAAATCGTGCGTCTCGCAAAGATTCTTCAGATGCAAAAACTGATTTAAAAGCTGCTATCGTTACTGACACAGGTGGTGTTGATGATAAATCATTTAACCAATCTGCATGGGAAGGTCTACAAGCTTGGGGGAAAGAAAACGGTCTTTCTAAAGATAACGGATTCACTTATTTCCAATCTACAAGTGAAGCAGATTTTGCAAATAACTTTAGCCAAGCTGCTACAAACGGCTACAAATTAGTTTACGGTGTTGGTTACAAACTTGCTCCAGCTGTTACAGCTGCTGCAGATGAAAATGCTGATATCAACTACGTTATCATTGACTCTGTTGTAGGAGATAAAAAGAACGTAGCATCTGCTGTTTTTGCGGATAATGAAGCTGCTTACCTTGCAGGGGTTGCTGCTGCCAAAACAACTAAGACTAACAAAGTTGGTTTCATCGGTGGAGCACGTGGTGAAGTTATCACTCGTTTCGAAAAAGGATTTGAAGCAGGCGTGAAGTCTGTAAACAAAGACATTTCAGTAGACGTACAATATGCTGAAGACTTCAACAACCCTGAAAAAGGAAGAACTATTGCAGCGACACAATACGCTGCAGGAGCTGACGTTATTTACCAAGCTGCTGGTGGTACAGGAGCTGGTGTCTTCAAGGAAGCAAAAGACTTGAACGAGAAGAAAAATGAAGACGAAAAAGTTTGGGTTCTTGGTGTAGACCGTGACCAAGTTGACGAAGGTAAATACACTTCAAAAGATGGTAAAGAATCTAACTTCGTATTGGCTTCAACTTTAAAACAAGTTGGTAAAACTGTTCAAGAAATCGCAACTCAAACTGCTGATGGCAAATTCCCAGGTGGAAAAGTGATCACATTTGGTTTGAAAGATGGTGGTGTTGATTTGACAACTTCTAATCTTTCTGAAGATGCTAAAAAAGCAGTAGAAGATGCTAAAAAACAAATTATCGATGGTAGTGTAAAAGCACCTGAGAAATAAAACCTTCCGGAAGCGATCCATCCTTCTTGGGTCGCTTTTTTATGAGGTGTTGGGACATTTTGTCTCAATAGAACTTACTAACTCGTTTAGCAGGTCCTACTGAAATAAAATATAGTTTTCTAGAAAGGAATATTCGAATGGCACACGAAAACGTCATTGAGATGCGTGAAATTACCAAAATCTTTGGTGAATTTGTCGCAAACGACAAAATCAACCTCGAATTGCGTAAAGGTGAAATTCATGCACTTCTTGGTGAAAATGGAGCTGGGAAATCAACCCTGATGAATATGTTGGCTGGTCTTTTGGAACCAACGAGCGGAGAAATTGTGGTCAATGGGAAGTCTGAAAAATTAGATTCTCCTTCAAAGGCTGCTTCTCTAGGGATCGGGATGGTTCACCAGCACTTCATGTTGGTAGAAGCTTTCACTGTTGCAGAAAATATCATTCTTGGTAGCGAAGTAACGAATAAAGGTGTATTAGATTTGAAAAAGGCTAATGCAGATATCCTTGAGTTGTCAGAACGCTACGGCTTGGCTGTGGATCCTACAGCAAAAGTTGAAGATATTTCTGTTGGTGCTCAACAACGTGTAGAAATCTTGAAGACACTCTATCGCGGAGCTGATATTCTGATTTTCGACGAGCCCACAGCGGTGCTAACTCCTGCTGAAATTTTGGAGTTGATGGATATCATGAAAGCCCTTGTTAAAGAAGGGAAATCTATCATCCTCATCACCCACAAACTGGACGAAATTCGTGCGGTTGCGGACCGTGTCACAGTTATTCGTCGTGGGAAATCCATTCAAACCGTTAGCATCGAAGGTGCTACCAATAAAGATTTGGCAGAGATGATGGTTGGGCGCTCGGTTTCTTTCGTAACAGAAAAGGAAGAAGCGCAACCGAAAGAAGTGGTTCTTCAAATTTCTGACTTAGTCGTGAATGAAAACCGTGGAGTTCCTGCAGTCAAAGAACTATCTCTTGATGTTCGTGCAGGCGAAATTGTAGGGATTGCAGGGATTGATGGTAATGGTCAGAGTGAATTGATTCAGGCTATTACTGGACTGCGCAAAGTCAAATCAGGCAGTATTAAAATTAAAGGACAAGAAGTTGTTGGCTTTTCCCCACGTAAGATTACTGAAATGAATGTCAGCCACGTTCCTGAGGATCGTCATCGTGATGGTCTTGTTCTCGAAATGATGCTTTCTGAAAATATCGCACTTCAAACTTACTACAAAGAACCACTTAGCAAAAACGGTGTGTTGAATTACAATCAAATTAATTCATATGCCCGCAAGTTGATGGAAGAATTTGATGTTCGTGCAGCCAACGAGATTGTTCCAGCAAGTGCTCTATCAGGAGGAAATCAACAAAAGGCCATTATTGCTCGTGAAGTTGATCGGAATCCAGATTTGTTAATCGTTAGCCAACCGACACGTGGATTGGACGTTGGTGCGATTGAGTACATCCATAAACGTTTGATTGCTGAACGTGATAAAGGAAAAGCCGTCCTCGTTGTCAGCTTCGAATTAGATGAAATTCTAAACCTATCAGATCGGATTGCTGTTATTCATGATGGAAAAATCCAAGGTATTGTGAAGCCATCTGAGACCAACAAACAAGAGCTTGGTATTCTAATGGCTGGTGGAGAAATCAAGGAGGCTTCAAATGAATAAAAACACAAGACAAATTGCTATTCCTTTTATTTCTGTAATCCTAGGAATCATCCTCGGAGCCATCATCATGTGGATCTTTGGTTATGATGCCCTTTGGGGTTATGAAGAACTCTTCAAGACAGCTTTTGGTTCTATTAAAAATGTGGGTGAAATTTTCCGTGCCATGGGACCACTGGTTTTGATCGCTCTCGGATTTGCAGTAGCTAGCCGGGCTGGTTTTTTCAATGTTGGCTTACCAGGACAGGCCTTGGCTGGGTGGATTGCGGCAGTATGGTTCGCTTTATCTTTCCCAGATATCCCTCGTATCTTAATGATTCCTTTAACAGTCCTTGTGGCTGCAATTGCAGGTGGTTTCGTTGGTTTGATTCCTGGTATCTTGCGAGCATTTTTGGGAACGAGTGAAGTCATCGTTACCATTATGATGAACTACATCGTCCTGTTTGCTGGAAATGAAATCATCCGGAACTTCCCTAAAAAGTTCATGGTCGATTCTGAATCCAGTATCACAGTAGGGGCAAATGCAAGTTATCGACTAGGTTTTCTGACTGAATTAACCAAGTCACGGATGAATATCGGTATCTTTATCGCTTTGATTGCTGTTGCAGTGGTTTGGTTCATTATTAAGAAAACAACACTTGGTTTTGAAATCCGTTCCGTTGGTCTCAACCCAAATGCTTCAGATTATGCAGGGATGTCAGCTAAACGAATCATCATTCTTTCTATGGTGATTTCAGGAGCCCTCTGTGGGATCGGTGGAGCAGTGGAAGGGATTGGTACCTTCCAGAACATTTATGTTCAACCTGGTTCCTTGGCTATTGGATTTAATGGTATGGCGGTGGCTCTCCTTGCTAGCAATTCTCCTATCGGGATTGTCTTTGCAGCCTTCTTGCTTGGTACCCTGCAAACAGGTGCGCCAGGTATGACCACAGCGACTATTCCGCCAGAACTTGTCAATATTGTGACAGCTTCGATTATCTTCTTTGTAAGTGCTCATTACATTATCGAAAAATACATCAAGCCTAAAAAACAAATGAAAGGAGTAGAGTAAGGATGAATACTGTTGCTATACTAACGATTCTTGTATCGAATATGCTGGTCTATGCTGCTCCCCTCATTTTCACTAGTATCGGAGGAGCCTACTCCGAACATGCTGGTGTCGTTAATGTCGGTTTGGAAGGTATCATGGTTATGGGAGCTTTCACAGGAGTCGTGTTTAACTTGACTTTTGCTGACTCTCTTGGTGGCATGACAATCTGGCTATCTCTCCTTGCAGGTGGTTTGGTTGGTCTTATTTTCTCTGCTATCCATGCTGTAGCTACTATCAACTTCCGTGCTGACCACGTGGTGAGTGGTACGGTATTGAACTTGTTGGCTCCTGCCTTAGCTGTCTTCTTGGTAAAAGCAATCTACGGAAAAGGTCAAACCAACAATATCGATTTGTCATTTGGTAAATTTGATTTTCCTTTCTTGTCTGATATCCCTGTTATTGGAGATATCTTCTTCAAGAATACAAGCTTAATGGGATATGTCGCGATTGGATTTTCATTTGTAGCCTGGTTTATCATGTTTAAAACGAAGTTTGGTCTTCGCCTTCGCTCAGTTGGTGAACATCCACAAGCTGCGGATACCCTTGGGATTAATGTTTACCTCATGCGTTACTATGGTGTGCTCATCTCTGGATTTTTAGGAGGAGTTGGGGGTGCCTTGTATGCACAATCTGCATCTGTCAATTTCTCAGCAACTACAATTGTGGGACCTGGATTTATCGCCCTAGCGGCTATGATCTTTGGTAAATGGAACCCAATCGGTGCCATGTTATCCAGTCTATTCTTTGGTCTTTCACAAGCCTTGGCGGTTGTGTCTACGCAGATTCCTTTCCTTGCCCATATTCCAGGAGTCTACCTCCGTATTGCGCCGTATGTATTGACCATCATCGTCCTAGCAGCCTTCTTTGGTAAGTCGGTTGCACCAAAAGCAGATGGTGTGAACTACATCAAGTCTAAGTAAAAGCCTCCTTTATGGAGAAAGAAAGCACGAGTCGCTCGGACTCGTGCTTTTTGTATGCTTATGGATTGGTTTGCATTTCTGCAAGTAGGTTTTCTGCTGTCGTAGTTGGCAAGATCCGCAGACGTTTTAGTGAGTAGAGGCCATCATCTAAACTAGCTAGTCCATTGTTGGTTGTCAAGCCCATTTTGTAGCCATTGGTTTTTGCTAGATCCATGGTGACCTCAGAGTAGCGACCAGCGGGGTAGACAATGGTGGTAGTGGTTTGATCGAGTTTCTTATCTAATACTTGTTTTGAATTGGCAAGTTCAGCCTTTTGAGTGGCAGTATCTGATTGGGCCAAATCTGGGTGGGATACCGTATGGCTCTCAAAAGTAAGGCCTTGTGCTTTCATTTCTTTGATTTGATCGAAGGTTAAAACACTCGGTTTTTCCTTTTCAGAAAATGAAGTAATGATATTATTGGTTGCGGTCATTTGGTATTTTTTTAGGAGTGGATAGACGATGGTATAAAAGTCTGCAACTCCATCATCAAACGTCAACCAAACGACTTTGCCACCTTCAGGCAGTTCATTTTTTGTAAGGGCGCGATAAGCTTCTTCGGGCGTCAGGGTGTAGTAACCGGCCTCTTTTAAGGCTTTGAGATGACTCTCGAAGGTTTCTGGTGCTACAATGAGGTTGGCATTGGCCTCTTCCGAAGGGGCCATCGTGTGAACAGCGTGGTACATGAGAATCGGGATTTTTACAGGTTGCTCTTGTTTTACCCATTTGGTAGTAGACCCTTGCTGGCTCATCGTCTGACTTGTATTTGTTTCTTGCTTGTCAGCAATAGTCCCCTGTTTCAATAGGAGGAACCCTAAAAAGAATATGCAAGACAGAAGAAAAGCATTTAAAATCAGTAGTAATCGTATTTTCTTTGGGACACGTCTTTTTCGGTGATTCATAGAGACCCCTTTCTTTATCAATATCATTATATCATAGGGTCATGAAATCTCTTAAAGACAAAGTTACAAATGGCTTAAAATTTCAGGAGATCTAGGCTATTTTTGAAGGCATGGAATGCTAGTTGGTTTGATGAGAAGATTTTAATCTGGGTGAGAAGTGTTCTTCTAGAGGAAGAGAACCATAGAACTAGTCAGAAGGCCCTAGTTTTTGATATAATGGAATATATTAGATTTTTAAGGAGACCAATATGTCTGTTAAAATTGCCTTACTAGGATTTGGTACAGTTGCTAGTGGCGTACCATTTTTATTAAAAGAAAATCATGAAAAGATCAGTCAGGCCGCTCAGGATGAAATTGAGATCGCTAAGGTCTTGGTTCGCGACGATGCGGAAAAGCAAAGCTTGCAAGCGGCAGGTCATGACTACAACTTTGTGACCAATGTCGATGAGATTATTGAAGATAAAGAGATTGCCATCGTGGTTGAATTGATGGGGCGTATCGAGCCAGCGAAGACCTTTATCACCCGTGCATTGGAAGCAGGTAAGCATGTGGTCTCTGCCAACAAAGACCTTCTTGCGGTTCATGGAAGTGAGTTGCTGGAGATTGCAAAAGAACACCAAGTAGCCCTTTATTATGAAGCTGCCGTAGCGGGTGGAATTCCAATCCTTCGGACCTTGGTGAATTCCTTGGCTTCTGACAAGGTGACCAAAGTTCTCGGTGTGGTCAATGGTACTTCTAACTTTATGATGACCAAAATGGTCGAAGAAGGCTGGACTTATGAAGATGCTTTAGCAGAAGCACAACGACTTGGTTACGCTGAAAGTGACCCGACCAATGACGTTGAAGGAATTGATGCAGCTTATAAGATGGTGATTTTGAGCCAATTTGCCTTTGGGATGAACATCCAATTTGACCAAGTAGGGCACAAAGGGATCAGCCAAATCACTCCTCAAGATGTCTCAGTAGCCCAAAGCCTTGGTTATGTGATCAAGTTGGTCGGCTCGATTGTTGAAACAAAGTCAGGGATTGCAGCAGAAGTGACACCAACCTTCCTTCCTAAAGAACATCCACTTGCTAGCGTGAACGACGTCATGAATGCGGTCTATGTGGAATCGATCGGGATTGGTGAGTCTATGTACTATGGACCAGGGGCAGGTCAAAAACCAACTGCGACTAGTGTTGTAGCTGACATCGTTCGCATTGTTCGTCGTTTGAATGAAGGAACAATCGGTAAAGCCTTCAACGAATACAGCCGCCCGCTTCAATTGGCTAAGCCTGAAGATGTGAAGAACAATTATTACTTCTCAATCAAGGCACCAGATGCGACTGGTCAAATCTTACGTATTGCGGAAATCTTTAATGCAGAAGGAGCTTCCTTCAAGCAAATCCTTCAAGAAGACTCAGATGGTCAATTTGCAAGTGTGGTTATCATTACCCACCAAGTCAACCAGACGCAATTCAAGAACTTGGTTGAAAAACTGGATTCAGAGCCGAATTTCAAACTTATGAATACCTTTAAAGTATTGGGAGAATGAGATGAGAATTACAGTACCAGCGACTAGTGCCAATGTAGGGCCAGGATTTGATTCTGTTGGGATCGCTGTTTCTAAGTATTTGACCATTGATGTGCTAGAAGCGCAAGAAAACTGGTGGATTGAACATGATTTAGGAGAGGAGATTCCAAGCGATGAAGAGAATCTCTTGCTTCAAACTGCTCTCCAAGTCGCATCCGATTTGCCTCCTCATCGTCTCAAGATGACTAGTGAAGTGCCTTTGGCGCGTGGTCTTGGTTCCTCTAGCTCTGTTATTGTAGCGGGGATTGAGTTGGCTAATCAACTGGGCAACTTATGTCTTAGCGATGAAGATAAACTAGAGATCGCGACAAAAATCGAAGGTCATCCGGATAATGTAGCGCCAGCTATTTTTGGAAATCTGGTCGTAGCAAGCTATGTGGATCAGGAGACCCATCATTTGGTTCTTCCATTTCCTGAGTGTGCACTAGTGGCCTTTGTTCCGAATTACGAGCTCAAGACCAGCGATAGCCGAAATGTCCTTCCGAGTGAGTGGACTTATAAGGAAGCTGTGGCAGCTAGTTCCATTGCAAACGTGGCCATTGCTGCCCTTGCTAAGGGAGACTTAAGAGTTGCAGGAAAAGCTATCGAAGCGGATCGCTTCCATGAGCGCTACCGTCAACAACTAGTTGCAGAGTTCCCTCAGGTGAAAGAACTTGCGCATCAACATGAAGCTTATGCGACTTACCTTTCTGGTGCAGGTCCAACCATTATGACCTTGCTCCCAGTTGAACATGCAGAAGCCTTTGCCAAAGGCTTGGAGTCTAAGGCCTTAAATGGTCAGGTTTTCTCATTAAAGATTGACACAACTGGTGTGAAGGTAGAAGCTTAGTGAATCTTGATTCAAAGAAAAAAATGATTAGATAGGCTAAATTAGTCTATCTAATTTTATTTATCTATGATAAAATAGTTTTATAAATCATTTGTCTATCAAATTATTTTAGGATAATAAACATTTATTCAAAAGATAGATAGAAATGTAAAGGAGATTGTAATTCTAATGAAAGACTTTGAACGTCATCAACTTGCTACGGAACTTGGATTCCAGTTTGATCCTCAGACCTCATCTATTTATGGTGAGAACTCTGGGTATTTCTTCTTAATGAGAGAAACAGACACAAAAAATGTCTTCAGCATTGCTCTTTCTGTTTCTCGTGATGATGCGGAAGAAGCAGCGGCTCAACTGCAGCAAATGGTGAAAGAATCTTCTGTTCTGAAGAGCGTTAGCCTCAACCAATATGTCACAACTTTCACTGTAAAAGCTGGGATGACCAAGGCAAAAACGATTGAGAACATTCACCAAGCCCTAACAGAAATCCTGCAATTTTTACAAACCAATGGTTTCTACACTGTATGTGGCTACTCTGGTGAAAAAGGTCCGGTTGGTCTCTACCAGATTGGAGATTCCCTCTTCTTGATGAATGAAGAAAACTATCAAATTGTGAGTTCCCAACTAAAAATTGAAACAGATTCATATAATAGTCAGAAAGAAAATGTCCTTCTTGGAACAGTCGGTGCCTTTATTGGTGCCATTATCGGAGGAGCTGTGACTCTTTTTATTGCCCGTCTCGGCTACGTAGCTTTTTATGCTGGTTTCATCCTTGGGATCTGTGTTGTCAAAGGCTATGAGATCTTAGGGAAGAAATTTAGCAAACTTGGTGCAGTTATTTCTAGTATCCTCTTGTTGGTGACTGTTGTTCTCGTTCACCAATTTGACTATGCCTTAGAAGCAGTTAAACAGCTTGGACTCGACTTTAGTGATGGATTTGATTTGATCAATTCCCTTGTTCTAAATGGTGAAGCACCTGATAAATACTTCTTTAACTTCTTTATGTTGGCAGTCTTTACCATTATTGGGGGTGGGGTTGCCATTGGCTCAGCCTTGTCCACTCAAGAAACACGTGGCATTGCGCGTAAGATTGGCTAATTTAATAAACCCTTGTTTAAAAAAAATTAAAACAGAATCGGTCTTTTGGCTGTTTCTGTTTTTTTTACTTCTGGGTCGAAAAGTGGGCTGGTTTTTGTTATAATGGATAAGATAATGTATAGAAGAGAGTTGTGAGATGGAAATCGTAAAGCAAATCAAAGAGGAGTTGGCTGGCATTGAGATTTTGTTCAATGAGCCACTCAAACAATATACCTATACCAAGGTTGGAGGGGCTGCAGACTATTTGGCCTTTCCTCGCAATCAATATGAATTAAAACGAATTGTCACCTTTGCCAATGCTCATGAAATTCCATGGATGGTCTTGGGGAATTCTTCGAATATTATCGTCCGTGACGGTGGGATTGAAGGCTTTGTGATCATGTTTGATCATTTCCATGATGTCCGGGTCAATGGGTACGTGATTGAAGCAGAGGCAGGTGCTAAGCTGATCGATGTGACTCACGTAGCCCGCTACCATAGCTTGACAGGCTTTGAATTTGCTTGTGGGATTCCTGGTAGCATTGGGGGTGCTGTTTACATGAATGCTGGTGCCTATGGTGGCGAGATTGCCCATATTCTCCAATCTTGTAAGGTCTTGACGCCAGAGGGTGAAATAAAAACCCTATCCGCAAGTGATTTGGCCTTTGGTTATCGCCACTCCAAGATCCAAGAGACAGGAGATGTGGTGATTTCGGCTAAGTTTGCCTTAGCACCTGGCAACTATGATCAGATCAATCAAGAAATGGCGCGCTTGACTCATTTGCGAGAGCTGAAACAACCTCTCGAATACCCGTCTTGTGGCTCTGTTTTCAAACGTCCAGTCGGTCACTTTGCAGGACAGTTGATCAGTGAGGCAGGATTAAAGGGATACCGGATTGGTGGTGTAGAAGTTTCTGAAAAGCATGCTGGCTTTATGATCAATGTCGATCATGGGACTGCCAAAGATTATGAAGACTTGATTGCTCATGTCATCGCGACAGTTGAAAAATCGGCTGGGGTGACCTTAGAGCGGGAAGTCCGTATTATTGGGAGAGATTAACGGTTCGAGATGGAATAGGGGCTACTCTTGGGTAGACCCTTCCTACTTTAGAAGGGGGGTGAGTGCCTATCGATACTGAAAATAGGTGGGGCAGTCTTATAAGTCCCCGAGAGGTGTTGGTGGCCTGACGGGTATTCTCGTCAGCCTATGAGACTAGTGGTTGGTCTCAGATGGAAACGCATGAAAAAGAAGGAATTTATGTGAATTGAAAAAACCAATTATTGAGTTTAGAAATGTCTCAAAAGTATTTGAAGACAGCGATACAGTGGTTCTCAAAGATATCAACTTTGAGTTGGAAGAAGGGAAATTCTATACCCTCCTCGGTGCTTCAGGATCTGGTAAATCGACGATTTTGAACATTATTGCCGGTTTGTTAGACGCTTCGACAGGGGATGTCCTCTTGGATGGTGTTCGGATCAATGATTTACCGACTAACAAACGGGATGTCCATACCGTCTTCCAGTCCTATGCCCTTTTCCCACACATGAATGTGTTTGAGAATGTTGCCTTCCCTCTTCGTTTGAAGAAGCTAGACAAGGCGGAAATTCAAAGACGAGTGACTGAAGTCCTTAAGATGGTGCAATTAGGAGGATTTGAGAAACGCTCCATCCAGAAACTTTCTGGTGGTCAACGCCAGCGGGTGGCTATTGCACGGGCGATTATCAATGAACCGCGAGTAGTCCTCTTGGATGAGCCCTTGTCTGCCCTTGACTTGAAGTTGCGGACAGATATGCAGTATGAGCTTCGTGAATTGCAACAACGCTTGGGTATTACCTTTGTTTTTGTTACCCATGACCAGGAAGAAGCGCTAGCTATGAGTGACTGGATCTTCGTCATGAACGAAGGAGAAATTGTCCAATCAGGAACACCAGTCGATATCTACGATGAGCCGATCAACCATTTCGTTGCGACCTTTATCGGTGAGTCCAACATCCTTCCAGGGATCATGATCGAAGACTACCTAGTAGAATTCAACGGTAAACGCTTTGAGTCAGTCGATGGAGGGATGAGACCAAACGAACCGGTCGAAGTCGTTATTCGCCCTGAAGATTTGCAAATCACACTGCCCGAAGAAGGCAAGCTCCAGGTGAAAGTGGATACCCAACTTTTCCGTGGGGTACACTATGAGATCATCGCCTATGATGAATTGGGCAATGAGTGGATGATTCACTCAACGCGTAAGGCAATCGTAGGTGAAGAAATCGGTCTGGACTTTGAACCAGAAGATATCCACGTCATGCGTCTCAATGAAACGGAAGAAGAGTTCGATGCACGGATCGAAGAGTACGTAGAAGTGGAAGAGCAAGAAGCCGGATTGATCAATGCCATCGAGGAGGAAAGAGATGAAGAAAACAACCTCTAACCTCTTTGTGGTTCCCTATTTTCTCTGGATCCTCCTCTTTGTCTTGGCTCCTGTAGCCTTGATTATTTGGCAATCCTTTGTTAATGTCCAGGGACAGGGTTCCTTAGAGAATTACCAAACCTTTTTTACAGCGCAGAATTGGACCTACCTCAAGATGAGCTTCAACTCCATTCTCTATGCTGGGATCGTTACCTTTGTGACGCTCTTGATTTCTTACCCGACAGCTTATTTTTTGACCCAGCTCAAGCATCGTCAGCTCTGGCTCATGCTCATCGTCCTTCCGACCTGGGTTAACCTCTTGCTCAAGGCTTATGCCTTTATCGGGATCTTTGGTCAAGGGGGATCTATTAACCAATTCTTGAGCTTCATCGGAATCGGTCCTCAACAGATCCTCTTTACGGACTTTTCTTTCATCTTTGTCGCTAGTTACATTGAGTTGCCCTTTATGATCCTTCCTATCTTCAATGTTTTGGATGATTTGGATCCAAATCTCATCAATGCTAGCTATGACCTAGGAGCTAATAAGTGGGATACCTTCCGTCGAGTTGTCTTCCCGTTGTCTATGAACGGGGTTCGCTCTGGAGTCCAATCGGTCTTTATTCCAAGTTTGAGTCTCTTCATGTTGACGCGTTTGATCGGAGGAAACCGGGTGATTACTCTGGGGACTGCCATCGAGCAGCATTTCCTCACGACACAAAACTGGGGAATGGGATCAACCATTGGAGTGGTCTTGATCCTTGCTATGCTCTTAGTCATGTGGGTAACGAGAGAAAGGAGTGAACGATGAAAAAGATTTCACGTATCTATTTAGGATTGGTTTTCCTACTCCTTTATCTGCCAATCTTTTACTTGATTGCCTATGCCTTTAATGCTGGTGGGGATATGAATGCTTTTACAGGCTTTACCTTGGAGCATTTCCAAAGTCTCTTTGAGGATACGCGTCTTATGTTGATCCTCTCACAGACCTTCCTCTTGGCCTTCCTGTCAGCCTTGATTGCGACCATTATTGGGACCTTTGGGGCGATCTATATTTACCAATCTAAGAAGAAGTTTGAAGGACCGTTTTTGTCCATCAATAACATCCTTATGGTGGCACCTGACGTTATGATCGGGGCTAGCTTCCTGATCCTCTTTACGACGATCAAGTTCCAGCTTGGCTTTGCCTCTGTCTTGATGAGTCACGTGGCCTTCTCTATTCCAATCGTAGTCTTGATGGTCTTGCCACGCTTGAAGGAAATGAACCGTGATATGATCAATGCGGCCTATGACCTAGGAGCTACTCAGGTGCAGATGTTGAAAGAAATCATGCTTCCTTATTTGACACCTGCGATTATTGCCGGTTACTTCATGGCCTTTACCTACTCCTTGGATGACTTTGCGGTGACCTTCTTTGTCACAGGAAATGGCTTTACGACCTTGTCTGTTGAGATCTACTCACGGGCTCGCCAAGGGATTTCGTTGAATATCAATGCCCTTTCTGCCCTGGTCTTCCTCTTCAGTATCTTACTGGTGGTCGGCTATTACTTCATCACTAGAGAGAAGGAGGAGACAGTATGAAAAAACTCTATTCATTCTTGTTAGGGATTGTGGTGGTAATCCTCGTTTTAGCGGGGCTAAGTGCCCGTCTTGAAGCCAAGACCAATCCAAAAGACAGTGATAAGCTGGTCATCTACAATTGGGGAGATTATATCGATCCAGAATTGCTCAAGGAATTTACCAAGGAAACAGGCGTTCAAGTCCAATATAATACCTTTGATTCCAATGAAGCCATGTACACCAAGATCAAGCAAGGGGGAACAGCATACGATATTGCCATCCCAAGTGAATATATGATCGCTAAGATGATGGACGAAAACTTGCTTGAAAAGTTGGATAAGTCCAAATTGAAAGGCTTAGACAATATCGATCCACGCTTCTTGGATTTGGACTTTGACCCGGACAATCAGTACTCAGTCCCTTATTTCTGGGGTACCCTTGGTATCATCTACAACAGTAAGATGGTTGATAAGGCACCTGAGCACTGGGAGGATCTATGGAGACCAGAGTACAAGAATGACATCATGATGTACGATGGGGCCCGTGAGGTCATGGGAATTGGACTCAATAGCTTAGGTTATAGCCTCAATTCCAAGGACCCTCAGCAACTCCAAGAAGCTGTGGATAAGCTTTATACCTTGATGCCTAATATCAAGGCCCTTGTAGCCGATGAAATGAAAGGCTACATGATCCAAAACAATGCGGCTATTGGGGTGACTTTCTCCGGTGAAGCCAGTCAAATGTTGGAAGCCAATGAGGACCTCCGCTACGTCGTCCCATCAGAAGCCAGCAATCTTTGGTTTGATAATATTGTCATTCCAAAGACGGTGAAGAATAAAGAAGCAGCCTATGCCTTTATCAACTTTATGCTTCGCCCAGAAAATGCTTATAAGAATGCTCTCTATGTCGGTTATTCCACACCGAATAAAGAAGCTAAGAAGATGCTACCAAAAGAGGTCCAAGAGGACCAGGCCTTCTATCCAAGTGATGACACGCTAAAGAACTTAGAAGTCTACGAACAACTTGGCAAGAAGTGGTTAGGCGTTTATAACGACCTCTACCTACAAGTGAAGATGTATCGGAAGTAGGAGAGCATTTCTATAAAAGCTAAAGCAAGTTTCTAACGGTTAAAAACCGGATTGAAACTTGCTTTTTTGTGTGAAAAGAAGAATTGAAAACTATAATATATTTCTCATAGGCCCTTTCAATTATCTCAACTTTCAGAAAGATTATATTTTTATGATACCTTTTTATTTGATTTGACTATAAAATGTATAGAGACTACAATGGTATTGTAAACGCTGTCATTCCGTTTGAAGGCTTTCCTTCTTTCAAATCTCTTAAATTTAAAGGAGTTTCATTATGAGGAAAAAGAATCTTTCTTTTATCTTGTCTGCTTTATTACTCTCACCTATAGTGATAGCCACTCAAGTTCGGGCTGATGAAGTTTCCGAAAAGGCTACAGGAGCAGATACTGAACTAGTCGGTTCGCCAGAACTTGTCTCTATAGAAAAGCCTCAGATTAATCCCCAACCTGAAGCTGCAGGTCTAGAGTCAGGTGGGAGGGCAGAAACTGAGAGTGGATACTTACTTGAGGAGGAAGCTAGCAAGTTAACTGAAACAAATGATTCTTTAGGAGACCTACCGAAACCTTTATTGGTATCAGAAACGCCTGATAAACTCTCGACTCTGATTGAAAATCCACATGTCGCAAATCAGAATCTGAGTATAGGGGATACAGCAATCGAGTTACTCAAATGGGCAGAGGCCAAACCGGATCAAACTGGTTCAACAGCAGAAGATCGTCTTGAGTTCGCAAAAAGCTTGGGGATGATTCCAAATGGGGTAGGCAAGGATGAGCCCGTCCAGAATCTAAATCATATGATTTCGATCGCTAAGAAATTAAAAGAGGCCTATCGTGCAGAGAAAAAAGAACCGCTCATCCTTAATGGTAAGACCCAGCCTATTTTTCCTTTTACTCCGGGTGATGTAGAAACTGGCTACTCGAATGAAAAGAGTGATATCGTCCGCTTTGTTGTCTATGTCGAATCAGACTATGATACAGATGGAGACGGAAAAAGGGACCTGATCAAAACTTTTGTTCAACTACCGAAAGCTGTTGCCAATGGGGATTTTAAGGCTTCGACGATCTATGAGGCAAGTCCTTACGTAGCGGGAACGACTAATAAGGAAACCCTTGGCGAAATTGGTCTAAAAGAAGAGGGTGAGTTTGACAACAAGAAACTCTATCGCTATGTAGATCCTCGTCGTCAAACCGGTTCTACCACGACTTTAGAACATGCTAAAAAGGCAGATTCTAAAGACTGGTACTATAAAAATCCAAACGAGAGTGATGCGACCTTCACTCGTTACGATTATGAAAATATTAACTGGTACAACTATTTCTTAGTACGTGGCTATGCCGTCGTTACCACATCTGGATTGGGAAGCTATCAGTCTGAGGGAATCAATACAACAGGAAGTGACCTAGAAGTAGCTGGTTATAAGAGTGTCATT
The DNA here is from genome assembly GCF_000479335.1 of Streptococcus ilei. Lineage (NCBI taxonomy): Bacteria > Bacillati > Bacillota > Bacilli > Lactobacillales > Streptococcaceae > Streptococcus > Streptococcus ilei. The sequence continues at coordinate 741,412 of NC_022584.1, read as the reverse complement.
GAGTGGCTAAATGGAAAACGAGTTGCTTATACAGATAAGACATCGAATATCGCTATAAAAGCAGATTGGTCGAATGGAAAAGTCGGTATGACAGGCCTGTCATGGGCAGGAACCACTACTTTTGGAGTCGCTGCGACAGGAGTAGAGGGCTTAAAGACTATCGTCCCTGCGGCTGGTATTGCAAGTTGGTATGATTATTACAACAGTCAAGGAACGACTTTTAATGTCGGTCCTTATAGAGATCTGTCTCATTTGTCTGTCTATGTATCCAACAGGATTCTAGATCCGGCTGATTGGAACAAGATTAAAGAGGACTATGCCCGCTATATCACTCAATTGAATCGCGACCAACATAAGCATGGTTATAATTATAGTGACATTTGGAAAAATCGCGATTATACTCTTCATCCAGAAAAATTCAAGGCCAGCGCTCTAGTTATGCATGGGCTAAATGATGATAATGTCAGAACTAAACACTTTGAGCTGATGTATCAAACCTTGAAAAAAGCTGGGCAGCCTGTGAAGCTCTACCTATATCAAGGGGATCATATTTATCCTGTCAATAAACGCTTCGGAATTAAAGAGGGCCAACAAAGTGTCAGTGACCTTCTCAACCTATGGTTTAGTCACTACCTATATGATGCCGAAAATCAGGTAGAATCTTTGCCAGAAGTAACCGTATCTAATAACTACGATCCATCTAAATGGGAACACTATTCTAGCTGGGAGTCTAGTAATAAATTGACCCTGAAGACTCTTTCTAGACGAGAGGAAGAAACCATTGATAATGATTATTATGGTGCAGGTATGGATTGGACCAATCGTGATTCACATACCACTAAGCAATCGTCAACTGCCAATGCTTTGTTTACAGCAGAAGCGACAGAGGATGTGACTATTAAAGGGCATATTCCTGTCCATTTCCAAGCCGCCTTAGCCAAGCTGCCCAATCAAGAGCTCAAAGACTACCAAGTTAATGTACAACTGGTCGATCTCTCAGATGAGGAATTTGATGTCGCATCCAATAAGATTACCTACGATGAGGCTGGCTACAAGTACCAAGAAATGCCTCTCAACACGCTTTCTGAAACAGGCTACTGGATGGGAAGTAATTTAAAGAACATTCCCGACAAGCAATTTGGAACCATTAAAACCAAGTATAAGGTCATCTCTTCTGGTTGGATCAATCTAGCAAATCCAGATGCAGGCTATGCCTCCTCTAGCTCTAGCAAGAGCATAGATCCCAAGCTAGGAGAGTTTCGAAACTATACAGTTTACCTACAGCCAAATCTTTACACGGTCAAGAAGGGGCATAAGCTGGGCCTAGTCTTTACCACCTTCGATAGTAACTATGTCTGGACGGATGATCCGTATTCCTATCGCTTGAAAACACGGTCCATCGTGGCAGAAATACCAACCGTTCAAAAGAGTAGTCTTCACTATGCTTGGTATGTTCCAAATGAAAAGGATGAAACTTATCAGGTCCTTCCACTCGTTGAAAATCCCCTACCAGAGTATCCACTGGACACCCTCGTGCCATCCGTGGATCAGAAGGAGCAGATACCAAACAAGGATTATACACCATACAAGCCAGGTTCATTAGCAGTTGAGTCTAGTAAGAAGGATACGCTGATACCACTAGCTGTCAACTACCAGCAAGAAAGATCAGAGACGGTGGATGAAGAGCTCCCTCAAGTGAGCAGTACTCGTAAGGAAGACCTTTATTTGCCGCAAACTGGAATGACCACCAGCTTTGAAGTCACTTCAAGCGTGTTAGGAATCGTTCTTTTAGTCGGAATGGGAATCGTCCAAGTAAAAGAAAGAGAAAATTAATCACATAGATCAAATCACCAGCTTTCCTATTTTTTAGGGGAGCTGATTTTTTAGTAATTTGCGTATTTCTAAGCACCGTCCTGAACTAGAAATAAAGCCTTAAATATAGTATAATGAAGTGATATGCTTAGAAGGGAATGTAGAAGGATTGAGAACTTCAGAATTGCTAATTATTATTCCTGCTTATAATGAAAGTGGTAATATCGAAAAGACAATTAAGATGATTGAGGAACATACACCAGAATTTGACTATGTCATTATCAACGATTGTTCCACAGATAATACTCTGGAAATTTGTAAAAGGAATCAATTTAATGTCATTGATTTACCCATCAATTTAGGAATTGGGGGCGCTGTACAAACAGGTTATCAATATGCAGTTAGACACGGCTACCAATACGCTGTCCAAGTAGACGGAGACGGCCAACACAATCCTGAATTTATTAAAAAAATGTTAGAAGTTCTTCAAGAACAAGAAGTCAACATGGTGATTGGTTCACGTTTTATTGAAAACCAAGGTTTTCAATCATCTTTCTTAAGAAGAATCGGAATTACATTTTTTGAAAAATTGATTAAGATTTTGACTGGTCAGAAGGTAACAGATCCTACATCAGGATTGCGTGTAGCAGATCGAAAAGTCATTGAAGAATTTGCTAAGCAGTATCCAAGTGATTATCCTGAACCAGAGACCATAGTGTCGCTTTTAACTTCAGGCTACTCTGTTGCGGAAGTCCCTGTATTAATGAACGAACGTGAACACGGGGAATCATCTATTACCTTAAGTAAGTCGGTTTACTATATGATTAAAGTGACAATGGCTATGTTAGTGGCTAGAATAGGTGGAGGGTATAAGAAATAAGATGCTAAATATTTGGTTAACCCTTATTGTAATTATTTTTATGGTTTATATTCTGAGACTAGTGGCAAAGAAAGTTGTTGAAATGAGAAATGTCATCTCTTGGCTTATTCTTTGTATCGTCTCGTTGCCAGTTATTTGGTTTCCAAATTTAATTGGAACAATATCTGAATTTCTTGGTATTCAGACACTAAGTAATTTTGTTTTTTTATTAAGTACATTTTTATTAATATTTTTAATATTTTCATTGACTCGTACTGTATCAAAGCAATCAGTTCAGATTAAGAAATTGTCACAAACAATTGCCTTATTAAGAAGTGAGAATGAAAATGAACAGTAAAGTAAATAGGAGTGTTTATTTTTGGAATTTTGCAGGGAATATAGCAGCAGCTGCAGTTTCAATACTGTATTTGATTATTGTCTCTAGACATACTTCCGCGAGTGATGCTGATAATTTTAGTTTGGCTTATGCAATAGGTAACCTGTGGATTGTAATTGGTATGTTTCAAGTAAGAAATTATCAAGCGACTGATTTGAAAGAAACATACTCGTATTTGGAATATTGTCTAACTCGGGTTATAACAGTTTGTTTAATGTTGGTTACCTTATTTCCATATTTATTTTTTAGTGGAAATAATGTTGGAAAAGGAAATTTATTTATAATAGTTATACTAACGGTGCTTTATCGTTCATGTGATGCTTTTTCTGATTTATTCCAAGGCTTATTTCAACAACATGAACGTTTAGATATTGCTGGGAAATTAATGGTGCTACGTTATGGGGTGAGCACAATAATTCTCTTAATTAGTCTGTTATTCACAAATTCTTTAATTTTTTCTTTAGTCTGCTTATGTTTTTTTAACGTATTATTTGTTTTTTTAGGTGATTATTGCCAGTCCAAAAAAATAAAAACCATTCCTTTTAATCAAATTTCTTACACTACATTTAAACGATCATTTAGTATCATGAAAACGTGCCTCCCTTTGTTTGTAAATGGCTTTTTGTTAGTGTATGTATTGAATTATCCAAAACAAGTAATTGATAAATTGCTAGTTGAGGGCGTGTTACGTGAAGGAGCACAAAGAGATTTCAGTATTCTATTTATGCCTGTTTTCTTTATGAGTTTATTTGTATTAGCATTAAGGCCATTGATAACTGACTTGGCAAAACAATGGTCGGAAAAAAGATTTCATACGTTTAATGCCATGGTAAGTAAAATCTTATTATTACTTATGATTCTAGGATTGGTAGTATCAATTCTAGCCTATTTAATTGGGGTACCTATTTTAAATATTATAAGTGGTATTGATTTATCTAATTACAGCTTATTACTTACTATTTTAGTACTTTCCGGCTTTTTATATTCTATTGCTTCTGTCATAGGTGATTTTTTAATTATATTGAGGAAACAAGTCTATCTACTCTATGTATATATCGCAATGGCGTTATTAACAAATTTCCTTACTCCTCTAGCGATGAGGGAGTTTGGCTTGCTTGGTGCGGGGCTTAGTTTTATTTTGGTTATGTTATTTTACACATTTGCGAGTTGGATTGTCTTTGTAACTATGAGAAGAAAGGAAATTCAAAAATATGAATCAGTGGAATGATCATACATTTGTAATCTGTGCTTACGGGGATAGCCCTTTTTTAGAGGATTGTATAAAGTCTTTATTAAATCAAATCGTAAAAAGTAATATCATTTTGTATACCTCTACTCCAAGTGAATTTATCGAAAGTATTTGCCAAAAATATGCTATTTCTCTTAATACAAGTGTTGGAGGTGGAATCGGGAAAGATTGGAATAATGCGTTATCTTTTGTCTCTACTCGATATGCTACAATAGCTCATCAGGATGATTATTATGAGCCAACTTATTTAATGGAAATTCAAAAGAGGATAACAAAACATAATGACGCTATAATTCTTTATTCCGATTATTTTGAAGAAAAAAATGGTGAAGTTATTAAACCGACTTCAAATTTAAAAATCAAATCTTTAATGTTAAAAACAATCTCATTATTCCCAAAAACTAAGTGGTGGAGAAACCGTATTCTTGCTTTTGGAAATCCAATTTGTTGCCCAGCTGTAACTTATAACTTAGGATTGATTAAGGGGTTTAGATTTGATGAGGAATGGAGAGTTAGCCTAGATTGGCTTGCATGGTACCATTTAGCAAAATTTGATGGTAGATTTGTTTATGTACCCAAAAAGTTAATGTGTCATCGTATTCATGAAGATTCTGAAACGAGTAATACTATTAGCGACAATACTCGAACAAAGGAAGATTATATGATGTTTAAACTCTTTTGGCCAAAAGGATTAGCGAAATGTTTAAATCGATTTTATAAAAAGAGTCAGGATACGAATGGTTAAAGATAGCGTACTTGAGGTTAGATAATAAGATATAGGATATATTATTTTACTTATCTGCAAAGTCTATGAGTGATATTTGAAAATATAAAGGATAAGATTGTGAAAGAAGCGCCTAAGATTAGTGTCATTATTCCTGTATATAATGCAGAATTATATCTAAAAAGATGTATTGATTCAGTTTTGAATCAAAGTTTTAAATCGTTTGAAATTATTGCAATTGATGATGGTTCAAAAGATGGTTCGTTCAAAATATTGAATGAATACCAACAATTTTCTCCAAATATTAGAATTTTGAGTCGAGAAAATAAAGGTGCAGCATATACTAGAAATGAGGGTATTAAGCTTGCAGAAGGTAAATTCATCATGTTTATTGACAGTGATGATTACATAAACTCAGACTACTTGCAAATATTTTATGATGAAATCTCAAGAGGGATGGATGATGCAGTAATTGGTGGACTTCAGAGAGTAAACCAAGATGGAAAACAACTATTTTCTATCCAATTGGGTAATGATAAATGGTCAAAATATAGATCTATTTCACCATGTGCTCGTATATATAGAAAAAAATTTATAATAGATCACGATCTTTCTTTTCCGGATATTCCATTAGCTGAGGACTTGTTATTCAGTTTAACCGTATATACAAAATCTAAAGATATTAGAACCATACCATATTGTGGATATAATTGGTTTTACAATGAGAATAGTGCATCTAATACATTAAATAAGGGTTTTAATCCAAATTTAGATATAAAGAATGTTCTTGATAAAATAGCAGGTATTATCCCAAATGATTTTTCTGAAACTAATTTAATTAAATTTTTTATTAAAAAATTTACTCTTTATTGGTTATTGGATGGTGGGAGACATTCTACAAGTGCGGAGTTTTTACGGCAATATAAAGAGGTTAATGATTGGATCGCAAATAATGGCATGAAGTCTACACTTTCTGTGTTTGATCGAGAAATTAGAGATGAGAGGTTGATGGTTAAGCTTGCTATATTTACAATGAACTTAATTGAAAAATTCGGTTTATTAAAACTGTTTGCAAAACTGTATTGTAAAGGGTAGTTGGAATATTTTTAGTTTATTGATAAGATATCAGCAGATGTTAATAGGAGTAATATATGACCATATCAGTTGTAGTCCCATGTTTTAACGAAGAAGAATCGATTCCATTATTTTTTGAAGAGATGGAACGGGTTCGGACATCTATGGGAGAAGAATTTGAATATATTTTTATAAATGATGGGTCTTCTGATAAAACTTTAGATGTTTTACGGGAACTCAATCTCTTGAATCCTTGTGCCCATTTTCTTTCATTTTCACGAAACTTTGGGAAGGAAGCGGCTCTCTATGCTGGCCTCCAACATGCTACAGGAGATTACGTCACGGTCATGGATGTGGACCTACAAGATCCTCCAGAGCTATTGATTGAAATGAAGCAGAAGTTAGATCAGCAGCAAAATTTGGACTGTGTCGGAACGCGTCGAGTGACCCGTGAAGGGGAACCGCCAATTCGATCCTTCTTTGCACGGATGTTTTATAAATTGATCAATCATATCAGTCAAGTGGAAATGGTAGACGGTGCGCGTGATTTTCGTTTGATGCGTCGTCCGATGGTCGATGCCATAATGGAGTTGTCTGAGTACAATCGTTTTTCAAAAGGGATTTTTGCTTGGGTAGGATTCGAGACAGAATACCTCGAATATAAAAATGTAGAACGCGTAGCAGGAGAGACGTCTTGGAATTTTTGGTCCCTTTTTAAGTACTCGATTGAAGGGATTGTCAATTTCTCGGATGCCCCATTAAACATTGCCTTTATTGGTGGACTGTTATCTTGGATTTTGGCTTTTATCATGATGATTTTGATTGTAATCCGCACCTTAGTCTTTGGGGATCCTACTTCAGGTTGGCCATCCCTTATGACAGTGATTCTATTCCTTGGAGGATTCCAATTATTGACCATTGGGATTTTAGGAAAATATATCGGAAAAATCTTCATGGAAACCAAGAAACGTCCAATCTATGTCATCAAAGAGAAAAGTGAGTAAAAAGCAGAAAACTTCTGCTTTTTTTGCTATAATGATAGGGAAAAAGCATTTGAAAGGAATTTAACATGATTTTAATTACAGGAGCAAATGGGCAACTTGGAACAGAACTTCGCCATTTGTTGGATGAACGAAATGAAGAATATGTAGCTGTTGATGTGGCTGAAATGGATATCACTAATGCAGAGAAAGTAGATGAGGTATTCGCAGAAGTGAAACCAACCCTAGTCTACCACTGTGCTGCTTACACAGCTGTTGATGCGGCTGAAGATGAAGGAAAAGAGTTGGACTATGCTATCAACGTGACGGGTACGGAAAATGTAGCAAAGGCATCTGAAAAGCACGGTGCAACTTTGGTCTATATCTCAACGGACTACGTTTTTGATGGGAAAAAACCAGTGGGACAAGAATGGGAAGTAGATGATCAACCAGATCCTCAAACTGAGTACGGTCGTACCAAACGTATGGGGGAAGAATTGGTTGAGAAGCATGTGTCTAACTTCTATATCATCCGTACGGCTTGGGTATTTGGGAACTACGGTAAGAACTTTGTCTTCACCATGCAAAACTTAGCTAAGACGCACAAGACTTTGACCGTCGTCAATGACCAACATGGTCGCCCAACCTGGACCCGTACTCTTGCAGAGTTTATGACCTATTTGGCTGAAAACCGTAAGGAGTATGGTTATTACCACTTGTCTAACGATGCGAAAGAAGATACAACTTGGTATGACTTTGCAGTTGAAATCCTCAAAGACACTGATGTAGAAGTGAAACCAGTGGATTCTAGCCAATTCCCAGCTAAGGCGAAACGTCCACTTAACTCTACGATGAGCTTGGCTAAGGCTAAGGCTACAGGGTTCGTCATTCCAACTTGGCAAGATGCCTTGAAAGAGTTTTACAAACAAGAAGTGAAATAAGTGAAAATTGAAGCGACCCTTGTGGTCGCTTTTCTGTTTGGATTAGGCAAAAAGCCTAGAAAATGGTATAATTGAATAGACTGTAAATTGTTAGAAAGGGAATTTTATGCAACACGTTTTTATTATCGGAAGTCGTGGGCTTCCGGCTCAATATGGCGGTTTTGAGACTTTTGTGGACCAATTGGTTTCGCATCGAGTGTCTCCAGATATCCAGTACCATGTTGCCTGCCTTTCTAATGATCAAGCCTATTACCATTTTGACTACAAGGGTGTCGATTGTTTTACAATTCAAGCCCCTAAACTTGGGCCTGCGCGTGTCATTGCCTATGATATGATGGCCATCAACTATGCCTTGAAGCTTATTAAGAAACAAGGAATTAAACAGCCGATTTTTTACGTCTTGGGAAATACAATCGGAGCCTTTGTGGCGCCTTTTGCGCGTAAGATCCATAAGATAGGCGGACGATTTTATATCAATCCAGATGGACTGGAGTGGAAGCGGGCCAAGTGGGCCAAGCCGATCCAAGCCTATCTCAAGTATTCTGAAAAGATCATGACGCGCCACGCTGACTTGGTGATATCTGACAACCCGGGTATTGAGTCTTATATCAAGGAAGCCTATCCTTGGTCCAAGACGACCTATATTGCCTACGGAACGGACTTGTCTCCAACCAGCCTGACCAGTCAGGATAATAAGGTCCGAGAATTCTATCAGAAATGGCAGACACAGGAGAAGAACTATTATTTGATCTTGGGCCGCTTTGTTCCAGAAAATAATTATGAGCCTGCCATTCGTGAATTTATGGCCTCTTCCACCAAACGGGATTTGGTGATTATTTGTAACCACGAAGGCAATCCTTATTTTGAGGAACTCCGAGCTCGAACTGGATTTGATCAGGATCCACGCGTCAAGTTTGTAGGAACGGTCTATGATCAAGAACTGTTGAAGTATATCCGTAAAGAAGCCTTTGCTTATATCCATGGTCATGAAGTGGGCGGAACTAATCCTGGTCTCCTAGAGGCTCTTGCCCAGACGGATCTCAATTTGGTTTTAGGAGTCTCCTTTAACCAAACAGTCGCAAAGGACGCAGCTCAATATTGGACTAAAGAAACTGGGAATTTGGCGCATTTGATCGACCTGGTCGATCCTTTAGAAGACGTATCTGAATGGGGTCAACGAGCCAAGGTCAATATGAAGCAAAACTTTACCTGGGAAAAAATTGTAGGTGAGTACGAGGAATTATTCTTATCATGAAAGTAAATATCTTGTTGTCCACCTATAATGGTGAACAGTATCTAAAAGAGCAGGTCAAAAGTATCCAAGACCAGACTTATCAGAATTGGCAACTCTTGATCCGAGATGATGGGTCAACAGATGGTACGGTGAAGATCATTCAAGAGTTGGTGGCCCAGGATGAGCGCATTCGCTTTATCAACCAAGGAGCTATCGAAAATCTTGGTGTTATCAAGAGCTTCCATACGCTTCTGAAATATGAAAAAGCGGATCTTTATTGCTTCAGTGACCAAGATGATGTTTGGCTACCAGAAAAGATTGCCCTGCAAGTAGCAGAAGCAGCCAAGCATCCTCAAGAAGAGCCTTTGCTGGTTTACACAGATTTAAAAGTGGTCGATGAAAACTTGAATGTGCAACATGAGAGTATGATTCGCACCCAGTCTGATCATGCCAATACAGAACTGATTCAAGAGTTGACGGAAAATACGGTAACTGGCGGAGTGGCCATGATTAACCACGCGCTGGCTGACTTATGGACAGGTCAAGAAAAACATGCCCTCCTTATGCATGATTGGTACTTGGCTTTGTTGGCAACTGCCTTTGGAAAGCTCATCTATATCGATCAACCAACGGAGTTGTACCGTCAGCACAGTAGCAATGTTTTAGGAGCTCGTACCCTTAGAAAACGGGTCAAGAATTGGGTTCGCCCTCATATTTTGTTTGCTAAATATTGGAATCTCATCGAGTCCAGTCAAGAACAAGCAAAAAATTTATTGGATCTGCCTGTCAGTTCCCAAACTAAAGAAATCATTGAAAACTTTGTCACCATTATGGATGTTCCACTAAAAGAACGTTTGAGACGGATTCGTCAGTACGGTTACCGGAAGAACCGGGCTTTTCATACGGTTGTGTTTACCAGCTTGATTCTGACAAAGTTTGCATATCGAGGTAAAAAATAATGTTTGACGTTTTTAGTCAGAAAAATCGAATTTTATTAAGAGAATTAATCAAAACAGACTTTAAATTACGCTACCAAGGGTCAGCGATTGGCTATCTTTGGTCCATTTTAAAGCCCCTGATGACCTTTACGATCATGTACGTCGTCTTCATCCGCTTTTTACGCTTGGGTGGGGATGTGCCCCATTTCCCAGTTGCCCTCTTGTTGGCCAATGTAATCTGGGGCTTCTTCTCAGAAGCCACATCCATGGGGATGGTGTCGATCGTTAGTCGAGGCGACCTGTTGCGCAAGTTGAATTTCTCCAAACACATCATTGTTTTGTCTGCGATTTCAGGAGCAGCCATCAACTTTGTCATTAACCTGGTTGTGGTCTTGATTTTTTCATTCTTCAATGGGGTGACATTCTCTTGGACAGCTTTGATGGTGATTCCGCTATTCTTTGAGTTGTTCTTGATGGCGACAGGATGTGCATTGATTTTAGCGACATTTTTCGTTCGTTTCCGTGACCTAGGTCAAGTTTGGGAAGTGCTCTTGCAAGCTGGATTGTATGCGACGCCAATTATCTACCCAATTACCTTTATCGCAGACCGCAATCCGTGGGCTGCCAAATTGGTCATGATGAATCCTTTGGCTCAAATCATCCAAGACATGCGTTATTTCTTGATTGATAAGGCCAACACCCCTGTTTGGCTTTTGGTAGAGAATAAGTTCTTGGTGTTGATCCCTTATGTCTTGCCAATTCTTATTTTTATCGCTGGCTTTGCTTACTTTAACAAACATGCTAAGAAATTTGCGGAGATTCTCTAATGACTGATAAACAAATTGCAGTAAAAGTAGACCATGTCAGCAAGTACTTTAAGTTGCCAACGGAGGCAACCAATAGTCTTCGAACTGCCCTGGTCAATCGCTTTAAAGGCATTAAAGGCTATAAAGAACAGCACGTTCTCAAGGATATTTCTTTTGAAGTAGAAAAAGGAGACTTTTTCGGGATCCTCGGAAGAAATGGTTCTGGGAAATCAACCCTCTTAAAAATTATTTCTGAAATCTATGTACCAGAAAAAGGTACTGTCACTATCGATGGGAAACTGGTGTCTTTCATTGAGCTTGGAGTGGGCTTTAACCCAGAGCTGACAGGTCGTGAAAATGTCTATATGAATGGGGCTATGCTGGGCTTCTCAACAGCTGAAATTGATGCCATGTATGATGATATCGTAGACTTTGCCGAGTTGCATGAATTCATGAACCAAAAGCTCAAAAACTACTCATCAGGCATGCAGGTTCGTCTGGCTTTTTCGGTTGCCATTAAGGCCCAAGGCGATATCTTGATTTTGGACGAGGTCCTTGCAGTAGGAGATGAAGCCTTCCAGCGCAAGTGTAACGATTATTTCCAAGAACGGAAAAAATCAGGGAAAACTACTATCCTGGTTACTCATGATATGGGGGCCGTCAAGAAATATTGTAACAAGGCCGTTTTGATTGAAAATGGTTTGGTGAAAGCAATTGGTAGTCCTGAGAATGTTGCAAACCAATATAGTTTTGATAATACAGCTCCTTTGCAACAGGGAGGAGAAGCTAATGGAGCAGGTAATTCAAACCAGGAAGAAAATGCCTTGGTTGAAAATTTTCAGCTTCAGTTGTTAAGTTCGAACAAATTACGCCCTCAGGATCCTATTCAATTCCAGATTGATTTTGATGTTCGTGAAGATATCCAGACATATATCGCTCTGTCTTTGACGGATATCGATCGGAACATATGGATCTATAACGATAATTCTATGAATCAGCTGATCAGTGGGGCTGGACATAAAACGGTTCATTATACTTGTTCACTGCCAACAGTAAATGACTTGAAAATGAAATTAGAAGTGACAGTAAGGGATGCTGAAGGGCAGATGTTGGCTTTTTCAGATGCTACCCAAACTCCACTGATCTTTATCAATCGAGATGATATCGCTTTAGATGATAAATCAGCAATGGATGCGGCAAGTGGCTTAATCCAACGCAATGGAACATGGTCAATGACTGACTAGACTGAGGGAAATATGGAAACGACGCCTTTTGTTTCGATTATTTGTACGGTTTTTAATAAAGAGCCCTGGTTAAAGAAGACGATTGATAGCTTCTTAGCCCAACAAACTGAGTTTGATTATGAGATTATCTTGGTGGATGATGCTTCAAGCGATGGATCTCGTTCTATCATTCAGGATTATCAAGCCAACTACCCTGATCTGATTCGTGCCTTTTATCAGGATGAGAATCAGGGAATTTCTAAAACCTGGGTCTCTATCTGTAAAGAAGCACGTGGAAAGTATATTGCCCGCTGTGACGGAGATGATTTTTGGTTAGACCCTTTAAAACTTCAGAAACAGGTTGACTTATTAGAAAGTGAGCCTGATTGCAAATGGTCCAATACGGATTTTGATATTTATGATGAAAACGGAACTCTCGTTTCTAAGGCTGGCTTTGCTAATCATACAATTCCATTAGCAGATACCTATGAAAAGATGCTTGCAACAAGAGGTTTTACCATGGCCTCTACATGGCTAGTTGAAAGAGATCTGATGTTAGAAGTCAATCAAGAGTTAGATTTAACGACATCAGATGATACTTTCAACCTCCAATTGGAACTCTTTCAACGGACTTCTTTAGCCTATCTGGATGAAGCGACAGTTGCTTATACCATTAATCAAGGATCGGATTCTCGTCCTACTGATTTTAAAAAATTAGAACGACGATTTCATAAGTTGTTGAAAACACAACTTGAGTATCTTGATAAATATCCAAATGCCGATTATAAAGAGATGACGAAGATCCTTTTAGATCGTAATAATACTTATGAGATTCGTCTTTCCAAACCAATGGATTCTCTTTCACACATCGGAATGGAATCTGTTACAATTTATTTTGGTGACGAAGAAAATACTTATTCGGAAGATCGTACCATGACCAAACTTCTTCAAAAAGAAGATAGTCTGGCAATCGAAATTCCGAAGGGAACTTCTGTTATCCGAGTTGATCTGTCTGAAAGTCCAAGTTATTACTCTGATGTTGAATTGAGAGATTCTAACGGAAAGGTTTGCTCGCCAGTTTATAGTAATGGTATCGTTACAGATAATTTGTTTCTTTTTAGTGAACCAGATCCTCAATTGATTTATGAAGTTGAAGAAGAAGTTGTGTATCAACTGAGCTATAAAATGATTTCTATAGATAATCCCTCTGCACCGGATTATATTGGAAAAGTTTTTGCTGCTGAAATGTTAGATTGTCAAAATAGTTTGAAAAATCTTGAGGCAGAGTTGCAAGCTACGAAAGAAGCATATAATACAGTCATCCATTCTCGTCGTTGGACCATTCCAACAAAGATCTTGAAATTCTTTAGAATAAGGAAATAATATGCAACGTTTACTTTTATATGTTCACTACAATAAGTTTAATTTTATTAGTGGACATGTACTTTACCAATTAGAAAACATTCGTCCCTTGTATTCACGGGTGGTCTTTATCTCTAATAGTCAGCTACCAGAAGATGTGAAGTCTAATTTAGTAGCACAGCATCTGGTAGACGATATTCTAGAGCGCCAAAATACTGGTTTTGACTTTGCGGCTTGGCGGGACGGAATGAAGACAGTAGGTTTTGATCAACTGGCTCATTTTGATTCTGTTACCCTCATGAATGATACTTGCTTTGGCCCTCTTTGGGATTTAGAGTCAATCTATCAAAAATTTGAGAATGATGATGAGGTTGATTTCTGGGGAATGACCAATTACCGGAAAGACAAGGATTTTAACGAACATATTCAGAGTTATTATCTTTGCTTTAAAAAACAGGTTATTGAATCAAGTTCTTTCCATGAATTTTGGCAGGGCGTTCAAGACTTTACCAATGTTCAAGATGTGATTGATAACTATGAAACCAAGGTCACAACGAATTTATTAGATGCTGGTTTTCGCTATAAGACGGTCTTTGATACCATTCATGAAGACACCACAGGGATGCTTTATCCAGACTTTTCTTACTACAATCCTACAGCGATTCTCAATCATAAGGTTCCTTTCATCAAAGTCAAAACCATTGCAAACAATGAAGGAATCATGCCTTACATTTTTGACGAATTGGAACGTATATCGGAATATCCATTAGATTTGATTCTTAACCATATGTCTATGATTGATCGTCCGGACTATCCGTATTTGTTATCGCGTAAGTACTTGATAAACCAAGAATTGGCAGATGATTTTGATAAAAAAGTTGCGGTGCATCTCCATGTCTTTTATGTGGATCTTTTAGAAGAGTTTCTAGATGCTTTCCAAGCTTTTCATTTTGCTTATGACTTATGGATTACGACAGATGTAGAAGAGAAGAAGCAGGATATTGGACAAATTCTTTCTAATCGGGCACAAGATGCGACGGTTGTGGTGACTGGAAATATTGGGCGAGATGTGTTACCAATGCTGCTCTTAAAAGAGCAACTCTCTCAATATGATTATGTTGGCCATTTCCATACTAAGAAATCTAAAGAAGCAGATTTCTGGGCAGGTGAATCTTGGCGAAAAGAATTGATCGAGATGTTGGTCAAACCGGCTGATAAAATCCTAGCCAATATGGAAGTCAATCCAAAAGTCGGAATCACTATCGCAGATATTCCAACTTTCTTCCGTTACAATCGAATAGTGGTTGCTTGGAATGAGGCTCTTATTTCACCAGAGATGAACAAGCTCTGGGAACGAATGGGAGCGACCAAGACGATTGACTTCAAAAATCTCAATACCTTTGTCATGAGTTATGGGACCTTTGTTTGGTTTAAATACGATGCTTTGAAACCACTCTTTGATTTGAATTTGACAGTAGCAGATGTTCCGGCTGAACCACTACCTCAAAATTCGATATTGCATGCGATCGAACGTTTGTTGATCTACATTGCTTGGGATCAAAAATATGACTTTAGGATCTCTCAAAACCCACATGTTCTGACACCATTTATTGATAATAAGCAATTGAACAATCGCGAAGATCTTCAACCCCATACCTTCGTGGACTTTAATCAAATAGGAGGGATTAAAGGGGCATTGAAGTATATCGTGATAGGTCCAGCAAGAGCCGTGAAATATATAGTGAAAAGAATGATAAAAAGAAAGTAGAGTAAGTTATATGGGAGTTATTGATAAGACTAAAATTAGAAATATTTTAATTTCTATATTTTTAGTATTATTTTCGAGAGTGTTTTTGGCCAGTTTATTTCAATTCACCATCAATTTAAAAATTATATTATTAATTATTAATGTTGTAATTTATTTTATTCTTTTTGATCCAAAAGACAAAAAGAAATTGCCAATTAATGCTTTTTTTATGATAATTATTTTCGGTAGTGTAATTTCAGTAGTGAAGCCAGTTCAATACGGACTAGATGAAGAATCTCATTTACCAAATGTAATTAGTATTTCTGATAGTCCTATTTTTAAATATTCTAATGAAAAATTGGAAGATTATAATTCAGTTTTCAAATATGATGCACTAAGAAATCCTAGTAAAAAAGATAAAAATTATTGGTTCAATGCTGAACATAAAGAAAGTAAGATTAAAGGAGTAAAAGTTGGATTTGATAATCCAGCCTTCATTCCTAGTGCGATTGGATGGAATATAGGTAGATTAATCTCTAAAAAAGTATATGTTTCTTATTATTTGGGAAGAATATTCGAGGTAATAGCATTTGCTATTCTAGTATTTATTGCATTAAAAATCAGCAAAGTTTATAGAGAAGCGATATATTTATTTGCTACATTCCCTGCAGTATTATACATCATAGCAGGTTATCATTATGATTATTTATATTTTGGGGCTAGTTTAATTGCTTTAGCATTATTAACAAATGTTCTCTCTGAGAAAAATAAAGTTGATAAAAAATATGCAGTTGCTTTTCAATGTACGACATTGCTTTTTGCATTTTCAAAGTTCCCTTTTATTTTAACAGGAAGTTTGTTGTCTGTTTTACCAAATAGATATTACAAAGATAAAAACATGAGGTCATTTTCTTCCTTGCTTTTTCTTTTAAATCTATTTATATCATTTGTTTATGTTGGTATTATTAAACTATTCCCATCTGGAAATTCAATTTCAGGGGAAGGTCCAGGCCTATTTTATTTCTTAACGCATCCATTGCCATTGTTACGAACCTTATTCTTAGCACCGCATGGAATTATTAATGACTTTATTTCAGATCCATTAAAGTATGTTTCTGAAAAATCAGCATTTTTAATAGCAGCTTCAATTTTTACTTTCTTTTTCATTCTATTTATTATTATTCTTAGAAATAAGATTGAACTGCCTAAATTCTTTAAATATTACAGTTTGCTTTTACTTTTAGGTATAGCGATACTAATTATTGTTGCGATTTCTGGAGATCCTCGTGTATATCACACAGGTGATATTGTTGTTGGTGGGGTTCAAGGTCGTTACTATTATTATATTTTAATGTTTCTGCCACTCTATTTTGGCACATGGTTCCACAAAAAGGTGGGTATAGCGGATATTGCTCAAAGTGAGGATTCAAATTTTGATATATCGTTACAATATGCGCTCATCTTCTTAAACATTTTGACGATAAGTATTGGTATTTATACACAAATTCAGGGTTGATTTTATAATTTCAACATCTTAGTTATGGGGAGAAAAATGAAGAGAAAAAAGAAGTTTAATTTAAAAGAGTTTCTTCTAAGAAACTATCAAAAATTAACGAGAACACAATTGTATTCTCTTGCTCTTCTTGTGTTATTCCTTGTCATTAATACGTATTTAGTTCAGCATGTTATTGCTGATAATATAGGAGCAACAGGGTCCGTTATAACATTGATTAATCACTGTGGGATCTATTTTGGGCTTGCAACAGTCGTTTTAGTTGCCTTAATTTCTCAATATGATTTAAAGCGAATTTTTGCTTTAAAGATTCTTGTATCGTATAGTGTCTATTTAATTCTTTCCTATTCAGTTGAAGTTGCTCTTCATATTAATGTACCGAAGTATAAGGTATTTGATTTTGCCAAGAATGGTTTTTGGCAGACTAATTCAATAGTTTTTGTATCGGTATTAGTTGTTAGTTCGCTTTTATTTTCAACTATTAGACAGTGGTTTGATAATAAGGCTGTTAACAGAAAGATGAGACCAATTGGAAAACTATTTGAATACTTATTGCATTCTAGTATTTTAACTACTTTTGTTTTAACGGATTCAAAAATTCCTTCAACTCTCTATCGTACGACCTGGTATTTGTTTGATGGTATTGGAAAAACTGGAGGAGGCAAATATTCTCTATCGCAATTTTGGTTTGTTGAGTTTAAAATGCTTGCCTTCTCTATTCTTTTAACTCTTATCGGATTATTTTTTGTCAAAGGTCAAATAGATTTAGTTAAAAATAGATCGAGTTTCTCACTGGCTGTCATGACTAGTATTAGTTTAGCCATCCTATCGAATACGGGTGTGCAACTTGGACTTGGAGTAGGAGATTTATTAGTTGGTTATTCGATTTTTCCAGGTGGAGTCGTATTTCCTATCCTTTGTCTCGTGTTTCTATACATCTCTCTATATGTGTTAATTAATAGATATTGGTTTACGACGATTTTAATAATCTTTAGTAGTATTTTTTTCGTTGTAGCCAATGCTGTTAAATTTAGTATGAGGGGAGAGCCAATTTTACCGAGTGATTTAGTCTGGTTATCTCAACCTTCCGTTTTATTTAGCTTTGTTGATGTCTCCTTTATGTTCATCGTCATAGCCGTTGCAGTAGGTCTATCAGTTACCTATATTCTCGGCAGACGGTATATTTATACAGGTAAAATTATTAGATCAACCATAATTCGATATCTTACCCTTTTTGCTCTGGTATTATTTGGTTATAAAGTATATTCGATTTTTGACCAAAAAGAGAATGGTGTGATTTCAGAGAAAGTACCAGTTATCACCTTACTGAATAATTTTCAGGATACGAAATGGCTGGGGAATTCGATAAATGCAAGGTATCGATCACTAGCTTATGTATGGTTTAATCAATTGACAACAGAAGTCATGATAAAACCTGAGGGATACAGCAAAGAAAAAATGCAAGAGATTGAAAAGAAATACTCTATGCAAGCTTCTGAAATTAATCAAACAAGAAATGAATATGTCGATCAACAGACCATCATTTATGTCCTGAGTGAGAGTTTTTCGGATCCAAGCAGAATCGAAGGAGTGACAATTTCTAGAAATCCTATTCCAAATATTCAAAACATAAAATCAAGAGTGACAAGTGGTTTAATGAAATCAGACGGCTACGGCGGTGGTACGGCTAATATGGAATTTCAAACCTTAACAGGCTTACCATTTTATAATATCAGCCCTACCGTTTCTGTTCTATACTCAGATGTTGCTCCAAAAATGCAACATTTAATTTCGATTAGTGATTCTTTTAGTTCTAAAAATAAAGAAATCATACATTTCGAATCTAAAATAAACTATTCAAGAAATGTTATATACAATAGACTAGATTTTGATAAGTTTGTAAGCATTGATGATAAAAAAGATTACAATGTAGGGTATCAGGAAATTCATGTCAGTGACCAATCAACCTATAATTCAGTATTAAAAGATTTAGATCCAAAGCGGAGTCAATTCTTTTCAGTCATTACGATGCAAAATCATGCGCCTTTTATTGCAGGTGAACCATCAGATGTAACTGCTTCTGGAAAAGATTTCTCAGAAGATGTGAATACTCGTTTGACAAATTATTCAAGGTTACTAACATTCACTGACAGTGCCACCCAAGATTTCCTAGAAAAGCTATCCAAAATCGATAAAAAGATAACAGTTGTCTTTTATGGGGATCATTTGCCTGGTTTATATCCGGAGTCTGCTTTTAAAAACTATCCAGAAGGTCAGTACCAAACGGACTACTTTATTTGGAGTAATTTCGATGCTCCGAAGTTGGACTATCCTTTGGTCAACTCGAGTGATTTCTCTGCTATGGTTTTTGAACAAACTAATTCCAAGGTATCTCCATACTATGCTTTGCTCACGGAGGTTTTGAAAAAAGCAAGTGTGGACAAAAAAGCTCTGGAAGGAGAAGCGAAAGAGATTGCTGAAGATTTGAAGATGGTGGAGTATGATCTGATAAGTGGTAAAGGATACCTATCCCAAGGTTTCTTCAAGGTTCCATCAGCGAAAAATTAATGGAAAGAGATCATCTTTCATCAATCTGTCATTCAGTTATTTGATTACTGTAATTATTAAAAATAGAACAGGCTTTCCTGTTCTATTTTTGTTGATTTTATGCTAAACTAGTAGGAGGGGGTTCCGCATATGATTAAGATTTTTGGGAAAATCCGATACCATTGGCAGCCTGATTTATCCATGCTGATTATCTATTGGTCCTTATCGGTTATACCTGTCTTTATTGGACTAGCTCTGATGTATGAGAGTTCTAATATTCCGACAGTGGTACTCTTTTCATTCTTTCTCTTTATGGCCTTGCTGGCTGTAGGAGTGCATCGCTATTTTACGATTTATGATGATGGGATTTTACGTATTATCACGGCGAATCCGTTAACTCCTATAAAAGTTCCGATTTCATCGATTGAAAAAGTGGAAGTCACAAAGAATTCCATCAAGTTAATTTTCAACGATGGATCAAGAAGTCGGACTTTCTGTATGCGTAAGTGGCCCAAAAAATACTTTATTAATGCTTTGGCCTTGAACGATCATTTCAAGGGTGAGATTGAGTTGACTGATAACTTCATCCATGTGGACTATTATCAACTCTACTACGCTAATAATGAAAAAAGCTCTTAATCTTTGATAAGAGCTCGGGTCGGACAATTTTTAACAGCTTCTTGGATGGTTGCATCGGTAGGAAATTCTTTTTCCAACAGTTCATCTTCCGAGGCGAACTTAACGATGCCATTATCGTGATAGTCAAAAATGTCCGAGTAAGTTTGGCAAAGGCCACATGCGATACAACGTTCAGGTATTAAGGTTATTTTCATATCTATATTGTAATGATTTTAACAGGAAAACACAAGGAGGAAGTTATGCCGAAAGAGCCATGGGAAGAAGAAGTTTATGATGATGGAGAAGAAACATTGAAACGAACAAACAAATTAAATGGAATTAAAGCTGATCGCTTGTTGACCATCTTGGCGATTATTTTCTTTATTATTATTGTAGCGATGGTCTGCTTCTTAATTTACCTTTCTACAGGTGGAAGCGATAAGAAGAAACAAATGAGTGGTTTCTATAATGGTGAAACAACAGTTGTTGTAGCGAGTAGTGCTCCAGCTGCAGAAAAAACAGAGAAAGCAAGTGCTGAAGAATCTGAAGATGGGACGATTACAGTTCTAGCTGGTGAAGGAGAAGCATCGATTGCGGCGCGTGCCGGAATTTCGATTTCCGAATTGGAGCAACTGAATCCATCTCACATGTCAACTGGTTCTTGGTATGCGAATCCAGGTGATGTGGTCAAAATTCGATAAAGGATAGACTATGAAACAAATTCAAATCGCAATTGATGGTCCAGCATCCAGTGGGAAATCAACTGTTGCTAAGATTATTGCTAAAAATTTAGGCTACACTTATCTGGATACAGGTGCCATGTATCGAGCAGCTACTTATTTGGCTCTTCGTCATGATCTGACGGAAGCAGATGTTGACCAGTTGGTTGATTTATTGAATCAATATCCTGTTAGTTTTGGTCGTTCTGAAGATGGTCAGCAATTAGTCTTCGTAGCTGATGTCGATGTGACCCATCCAATTCGTGACAATGAAGTGACCAATAATGTCTCTTGGGTATCTGCCCTGGCTCCTGTCCGAGAGCGCTTGGTGGCCCAGCAACAACAGATTGCAGCTCTAGGTGGGATCGTCATGGACGGTCGTGATATTGGAACAGTTGTCTTACCAAATGCAGAATTGAAGATTTTCCTAGTGGCCTCTGTAGAAGAACGTGCAGAACGTCGTTATAAGGAAAATTTGAGTAAGGGAATTGAAACAGATTTAGAAGTATTGAAAAAAGAAATTGCTGAGCGGGACTATAAAGATAGTCACCGAGAGGTTTCACCATTGAAACCAGCAGCAGATGCCATTCATTTTGATACGACTGGTGTCGGGATTGATCAAGTGGTTGCATTTATTGAAGAAAAAGCAAAAAAAATCCTTGACAATCCATCATAAACTTGATATCATATAAAAGTTGAGAAAAGCAGAAGTGAGAACTTCTCGCCTTGCGACTAACGTTGTCTGGCCCCTACGGATCAAGTTTCAGAAATGAAATATAATCATGTAGTGCGGGTTTGCGTTAGCAAGTCCGCTCTTGTTTTTCTCTAAAATAAAAAAAGAGGTGAAAACCATAGCAAAGCAAGACTTATTCATCAATGATGAAATTCGTGTACGTGAAGTTCGCTTAATCGGTCTTGAGGGCGAACAATTGGGTATCAAACCACTTGGTGAAGCGCAAGCACTTGCGGACGACGCTAATGTGGACTTGGTTCTCATTCAACCTCAAGCTAAACCTCCTGTTGCGAAAATTATGGACTACGGTAAGTTCAAATTTGAGTACCAGAAGAAACAAAAAGAACAACGCAAAAAACAAAGCGTTGTGACCGTGAAAGAAGTTCGTTTGAGCCCAGTTATTGACAAGGGTGATTTCGATACGAAACTTCGCAATGCTCGTAAGTTCCTTGAAAAAGGGAACAAAGTGAAGGTTTCCATTCGCTTTAAGGGTCGTATGATCACCCATAAAGAGATTGGGGCAAAAGTTTTAGCCGATTTCGCTGAAGCAACTCAAGATATTGCTATCATCGAACAACGTGCTAAAATGGATGGTCGTCAAATGTTCATGCAGTTGGCACCAGCAACTGACAAGAAATAATCTGTCAGAAAGTTAAAAAAAGGAGAAAATATCATGCCAAAACAAAAAACACACCGCGCATCAGCTAAACGTTTCAAACGTACAGGTTCTGGTGGACTTAAACGTTTCCGTGCTTACACTTCTCACCGTTTCCACGGAAAAACTAAGAAACAACGTCGTCATCTTCGTAAAGCATCTATGGTGCATTCAGGAGATTTCAAACGTATTAAAGCAATGCTTACTCGCTTGAAATAATCGCGTATTTGTAAGTAAAGAATTCTAGGAAATATTGGAGGAAATATAAATGGCACGTGTTAAAGGTGGCGTTGTATCACGCAAACGTCGTAAACGTATTCTTAAATTAGCTAAAGGTTACTATGGAGCTAAACACATCTTGTTCCGTACTGCAAAAGAACAAGTAATGAACTCTTACTACTATGCATACCGTGACCGTCGTCAAAAGAAACGTGACTTCCGCAAATTGTGGATCACACGTATCAATGCGGCGGCTCGTATGAACGGACTTTCATACTCACAATTGATGCATGGTTTGAAATTGGCTGAGATCGAAGTTAACCGTAAAATGCTTGCTGATTTGGCTGTTAACGATGCAGCAGCTTTCACAGCTCTTGCAGATGCAGCTAAAGCAAAACTTGGTAAATAATTAATAAAGAGATCCGCATGGATCTCTTTTTCTTTGAGTGAAGGAATCAGCTGTGACAGTGTCATCTTTTTTTCTTGCTGATTTCGTGCTATAATGAAAAAAATTTAGAATGTTCATGAAGGAGGACAAGACTGTGGGATATAAACGGTTAGCCTGGGATGAGTATTTTGCAGCGCAGGCTTTGTTAATATCAAATCGCGCAACCTGTAAGCGGGCCAAGGTGGGGGCGGTATTGGTCAAGGATCATAAGGTAGTTGCGACGGGCTACAATGGCTCTGTCTCTGGTACGGAACATTGCCTGGACCATGACTGTCTCATGGTGGAAGGGCACTGTGTTCGGACCCTCCATGCAGAAGTCAATGCTATTTTACAGGGAGCCGAACGAGGGATCCCCAAAGGTTTCACTGCCTATGTGACCCATTTCCCTTGCCTCAATTGTACCAAGCAGTTGCTTCAAGTTGGCTGCAAGCGGGTTGTTTATATCCATCAATACCGCATCGATGAATATGCAGAGTATCTCTACCGTGAAAAAGAAGTAGAACTGGTCCACCTCCCATTGGAAGAGGTCAAAGAAGCTATTGCAGAGGCAGATTTTATTTAAAAAAGAAACTTTGTTTTTGAGATCACGCTTCACTGATTCGTCTAGAGAAAAGAGATTGTGATGACATGTCAAATTTGCTACCAAATTATCTTGCTTGTTTAGGGTTTTGGTGCTCTTTATCAAGTAGTCATACTCTTATCCGGACAGCCTGAAAATGGAGAGAATCTCCCTGTCATCGTGCTGTCATTGCTTTTGCTTCTTTTATGGCTGACATTTCAAGTCATCTTAACAGTAAGTATCATGAAAAGAATGATGAAATCATGTATAATGGTGTTAAAAGAAAATATAAAAAAGAAGGGTAGGGAAAGCTATGACAGACCAAGAGAAACATTTTGAAGAAAATAAAGAACATAGCAGTATAAGTGAAGATGGTTTTACTTCTGCATCTATTCAGAATCATCCAACAAAAATCGGATTTACATCCATTCTTCTTTCAGCGGCCTTTTACTTATCCATTATCTATCTTGTATTGTTTATCTATTACTTTAATATCGCGGTACTTTTCATGTTGATTTTTCTATCACCAAACTTCTTAGGTGTTGCTATTGGTGCCATTTTACTTCGACTAGGGATGAAGAGAAGAAACAAAAACTTGCTCTATACAAGTTTCGTACTTTATCTGCTGTCTATCATCTTGGGTATTGATCTAGACTTGGAATTTTTTCGAATTGCACAGTTACTGCTAGTTATTCTGGTTTTAATTGGAAACCTCTTAGTTGAAGACGAAAATAGCTATTAATGAAAAGATAGGGATGGACAACTCTACTCAATAAAAAGTATTCGGGCCGATCCAAGCTATAATTAAATCAATTCTTCCTGTCGATTTTTGAGTGCTATTCTTTGAAAGAATAAGGAAGTACTTTAGGAGAAAGTTATGACAGATCAACAAAATTCTGAATCAAACCAAGAGCACCAAAGTGTGCCTGAGGGGGCTGTTCTGCCCCCCATGGTGGGGGAAGAGCAGAATCCCCAAAATAATAAAGATAAAGAGGCATCTGTTTTAGGAGATAGTCTCCTTACTAACAATGAGATGAAGCCAGAAAAAAGAGTCGGAAGTACTCTAGTACTATCTATTGCACTTGTTTTGGCAACTATATACCTAGGATGGTCTCTACTCGGCGCAATCGTACTTATAGAATGGACAATTATGCAACAGCTCCATTTTCTCTGTATTATCATTGCGACCCTCCTGCTTTGGATCGGAAAAACGATGGGGAATAGAACAACTCTCTATACATCCGCAGTTTTTTATTTTGTTTCGATGATTCCAACGTATGACCCAGCTGGGGGATTATTTTTCCTTATGCCTCTTATAATAGCTGTAGTGGTTTTTTTCGGAACTGTAATGTTTGAAAATGGAGAGTAATTATAGAAGATAGGGCGAAAAATCCTATCTTTTTTATATAGCGAGAAAACATAGAGAAAGCGATTACAAATTGTGGTATAATGAGAGGTAATAAATCAATTTATACTTTACTTTGAAAGTGGAGTGAAATAAATGGTATCAGGGCTCATTTATTTTATAACCTTTCTTTATATTTCGACTGTTTGGATAGCAGGTAGGGAAAAGGGATCGTGTACGATTATGTTCTTCAATTATTAAAGAAAACACCTGGTATCCAATCGTTCCGTTGGCTTCTTTGAGCGTCACTATCCTGCATATGCTAGATCGGATTCCTCTTGTCTTACGGTTAATGAAAAAAAGATGGAATTGTGTATAATTGATTTAAGAGAAAACATAAATAAAGTAATAAGAAAAGGTAGGAGAATGCTATGGAAAATCAGCAGAATAATTTTGAAGAAACGAAAGATACGATTAGGATAAGTGGAGATGGTTTTTATTCGGCACCTATCCAGAATTATCCAACAAAAATCAAATTTACTTCCATTCTTCTTTCAGTCGCCTTTTACTTATCCATTATCTATCTTGTATTGTTTATCTCTTACTTTGCACTTTCGGGTAATGCTTGGGGACTTTTCATTTTGATTTTTCTAGGACCAAACTTATTAAGTATCGCTATTGGGGCCATCTTTCTTAGAATAGGGATGGAGAAAGGAAATAAGGCGCTACTCTATACGAGTTTCCTACTTTATATGCTCTCGATTATTTTGGCATATGATCCAGACTGGGGAGTTTACCGAATTGCACCGATAGTTTTAGGTATTCTTGTTTTAATTGGAACAATCCTAGCGAAAGAAGTTAAAGAAGTATTGAGATATTAAGAAGGGAGAAACTCTTTTAAATCAGTATTTGCTTGATCAATGATCTTATCGAGTCAAGAAATTCTATCAACTTGTATATTTTTAAAATGTCATTTGATGTATGGAAGGATTCAGTGAATATCACATAGAAATTCGTTAATTCCAGCTTTTTAAGAAAGGCAAAATATTTTAGAAAAATGTCAGGAGAAAATTATGACAGATCAACAGCTAAATTGTGAAACAAACCAAGACAAAGACGGAATGCCTGAAGAATCTATTCAGCCACGAATGGGGGCTCAAGGCCCAGAAAACCCTGCTCAGCCACCAATGGGGGCTCAAGGCCCAGAAAATCCTACTCAGCCACCAATGACGTATCAAGATCTAGAAAATCCTGTTCAACCACAAATGTCGGCTCAAGGTCCAGAAAATCCTGCTCAGCCACCAATGGCGGAACAAGCCCCAGAAAATTCTACTCAGCCACCAATGACGTATCAAGATCTAGAAAATCCTGTTCAACCACAAATGTCGGATCAAGGTCCAGAAAATCCTGCTCAGCCACCAATGGCGGATCAAGGTCCAGAAAATTCTGTTCCTAATAGGGGCCTTCTAACTCTTGTATTTTTCGTAAATATGGGCTTACTGATGCTTTTTATAGGTAGTGCTGTGATAGCAGGACCATGGGGAATTGTTTTCCTAATCTTTTTGGGATCTTATCTTACTTGTTATATTGCTGCGACAGTCTTGCTTGGCATTGGAACGAAAACGGCTAATAAGACGATGCTATTTGTTTCAGTAACTCTCTATTTTGCCTCCATGCTTTTTGCTGGTGATCCAGCTTGGTTAGGTATTCAAATTCCATCTATCATTTCCACTATCCTTGTATTAATAGGGACCTTGCTAATGTAGGAATTAGAGTTGGAAAGAGGTTAAGTTAAAAGATATAGTTTCAAACTATATCTTTTTCTTTTTATAAAAAAAGGAATACTGGTGCAAAATCGTGATATAATAGTTAAGTTATATGGTCCCGATAAGGTGGTAGAAAGCATCTACCAGTTCTTTGTAACTCTATAACGATTATTTTTTAAGGGGGGACATTTTTATGTCAGAACGTAAATTATTCACGTCTGAATCGGTATCTGAGGGGCATCCAGATAAGATTGCAGACCAAATTTCAGATGCTATTTTGGATGCTATTTTAGAGCAAGATCCAGAAGCACACGTGGCTGCAGAAACAGCTGTTTATACTGGTTCCGTGCATGTCTTTGGTGAGATTTCAACTACAGCTTATGTCGATATTAACCGTGTGGTTCGTGATACCATTGCAGAGATTGGTTATACAAACACTGAGTATGGATTCTCGGCTGAAACAGTGGGAGTCCACCCATCTTTGGTGGAACAATCTCCTGATATCGCTCAAGGGGTTAATGAAGCTTTGGAAGTCCGTGGAAACGCAGACCAAGATCCACTTGACTTGATTGGTGCAGGTGACCAAGGTATCATGTTTGGTTTTGCGGTGGATGAAACAGAAGAACTCATGCCATTACCAATTTCACTCAGTCACAAGTTGGTTCGTCGGTTGGCAGAGCTTCGGAAGTCTGGTGATATCAGCTACCTTCGTCCAGATGCCAAGTCACAAGTCACTGTTGAGTATGATGAAAATGACCAGCCAGTGCGCGTGGATACGGTGGTTATTTCAACTCAACACGATCCAGATGTCAGCAATGAACAAATCCACCAAGATGTGATCAACAAGGTCATCAAGGAAGTGATTCCAGCTTCTTATCTGGATGATGAAACAAAATTCTTCATCAATCCAACTGGTCGTTTCGTTATCGGAGGACCTCAAGGAGACTCAGGTTTGACGGGTCGGAAGATCATCGTGGATACCTATGGTGGATACTCACGTCACGGTGGTGGTGCCTTCTCAGGTAAGGATGCGACTAAGGTGGACCGTTCCGCTTCTTATGCAGCTCGCTATATCGCTAAAAACATCGTGGCAGCAGGGCTTGCTAAGAAGGCAGAAGTGCAATTGGCTTATGCGATTGGGGTGGCTCACCCTGTATCTGTTCGTATCGATACTTTCGGTACAGGAACAGTTGCTGAAAGCAAATTAGAAGCAGCAGCGCGTCAAATCTTTGACCTTCGTCCTGCAGGGATTATTCAAATGTTGGATCTCAAACGTCCGATTTACCGTCAAACAGCAGCATATGGCCATATGGGACGGACGGATATTGATCTTCCATGGGAACGCTTGGATAAGGTAGAAGCCTTGAAAGAAGCAGTTAAGTAAGTAGATAGAAAGAGAGAGTGGGACAGAAATCGGTCATTTGTTAGAATTCGATTTCGTCGTCCCACCTCCGCGTAGTTGAGTAGGGCTTTAAAAGCTGATGAAATCAGCGTAGTAGAGCCCACTCAACCACTGCGTCTTGCTCTACAATGCAAAGAAAATTGAAAAGCTGGGACTTTTGTCCCAGCCTCTTTTTTGTAAAATAAATCTACAAATGTAAACAAAAGTATTGACAAGAAAAATAGGAAGCGTATAATAAAACTACAAACGTAAACCAATTATCCATGATAGGAGATAGAAAGGAAAATGAATGGCTAAGATTTCAAGTGCTGAATGGGAAGTCATGCGGGTCCTTTGGACCAAGGGAGAAACGACTTCTACAGAAATAACTAAGATTCTTTCCACCAAGCAAGACTGGTCCGCATCAACGGTAAAAACCCTCTTGGGGCGCTTAGCTGATAAAGGCTATCTGACGAGTCGAAGAGAAGGTCGGACCTATTTGTATCAGACCATCCTCAATGAAGAAGAGGCTAATTTTACAGCTGTTAATGAAGTTTTAAGTAAGATCTGCTTGACCAAGCATGGTCACATATTGGAGCGATTAATCCAGCAAACCCCTATGACCGAGGAGCAAATGAAGGGGTTGCAAGACCTCCTGGCTTCGAAAGTGAGCGTGGAGCGGGTTCAATGTGATTGCCAACCTGGCCAGTGTCACTGTGCCAGTCATGTGGAGGAAGATAAATGAAAGAAGAAACTTTTGTCGTCAATGGGATGACGTGTGCATCCTGTGTGATCAATGTGGAGAAAGCTGTTAACCATCTTGAGGGTGTTGAAAAAGCGACAGTCAACCTAACCACTGAAAAAATGACGGTTGAATATCAGGGGGAACCTTTGAGTCCAGAGGCTATTTCAAAAGCAGTAGCGGACGCCGGTTATGAGGCAGTAGTATACAATCCAGATACAGCTAAGAGCCAAGAAGAGCGAGAAGGTGACAAGCTACAAGTGATCCGAAAACGCCTCTTTTGGTCTTCCGTCTTCACCCTGCCTCTCTTTTATCTAGCAATGGGGCCCATGATTGGCCTACCGGCACCTGCATTTGTTTCACCTGATCAAGCACCTGTGGCTTATACTCTTGTACTTTTGGCCTTGACCATCCCTGTGATGGTTTTCGGTCGAGCCTTTTATCGAAATGGCTTCCGAACCCTTCTAAAAGGCCATCCCAATATGGATGCTTTGGTAGCTTTAGCGACTAGTGCAGCCTTTCTTTATAGTCTTTATGGGACTTATCACATTTTGCTTGGCCACCACCATCACGTGCACCAGCTTTATTTTGAATCTGTAGCCGTGATTTTAACCTTGATTACTTTGGGTAAGTATTTTGAAACATTATCAAAAGGGCGTACTTCTCAAGCTATCAAAAAGCTCATGCATCTGGCGGCTAAAGAGGCAACGGTCCTACGTGATGGAAAGGAAGTGAAACTACCTGTAGAAGACTTGGTCATTGGAGATCAGATCCTGGTCAAACCAGGTGAAAAAATAGCCGTTGATGGTCAAGTGGTTTCCGGACAATCAGCCATTGATGAAAGCATGCTGACGGGTGAATCTATCCCCATCCAAAAAACTGAAGGCAGTCCAGTTTACGCAGGTTCCATTAATGGACAAGGTAGTTTGGTTTATCGGGCTGAGAAAGTTGGTCGGGATACCTTACTAGCACAAATCATTCAGCTGGTGGAAGATGCCCAACAAACCAAAGCACCGATTGCCAAGATTGCGGATCAAGTGGCAGGAGTCTTTGTCCCTGTAGTCATGGGGATTGCCCTCTTATCAGGCCTCTTTTGGTACTTTATCATGGGTGAAACTTTCACCTTTGCTATGACGGTTACGATCAGTGTCTTGGTCATTGCCTGTCCATGTGCCCTAGGCTTGGCGACTCCGACAGCCATTATGGTGGGCACAGGCTTAGGGGCAGAGCATGGAATCCTCTACAAGAGGGGGGATGTCCTTGAGTTAGCTCACCAAGCGCAAGTCTTGGTCTTTGATAAAACGGGGACCATCACTCAAGGTAAACCTCAGTTGTCTTCTTCCTATACCTATGGTCAAACGAACCATGCCTTACAAGTCCTAGCTTCTCTGGAAGCCAAGTCCGAACATCCGCTGGGACAGGCTATTCTGGATGCTGCAAAAGAAGTACCTGTAGACTTATTAGAGATGGAGAACTTCTCCAGTCTAACAGGAAGGGGCCTCACTGCTAGATATGCAGGGAAGGTTTATCTAGCTGGGAATCAAACTCTAATGGAAGAGAAAGGAATCGATGTTCGTCTTGCCAAGGCTGACTTGGAAGTCTTGACCCAGGATGGACAAACCCCGATTTTCTTAGCTGAAGATGGGCAATTAATGGCTCTATTTGGGGTAGCAGACCGCATCAAGGAAGATAGTCTAGAAATGGTTGCTAGTCTTGAAAAAATGGGCAAGAAGGTGATCATGCTAACTGGGGATAATGAACGAACTGCTCAAGCGATTGCTAAGAAGGCTGGAATCCGGCAGGTCATCAGTCAAGTCCTTCCTCAAGAAAAATCACGAGTGATCCAAGAATTGCAAGCAGAAGGCAAGTCTGTGATCATGGTGGGGGATGGGATCAACGATGCACCAGCCCTTGCAACTGCAGATATCGGGATTGCCATGGGGTCTGGAACTGATATTGCCATGGAAAGTGCAGATATCGTAGTTATGAAACCCCAATTGATGGATGTAGTCCGGGCCTTGGAAATTAGTCGCTACACGATTCAAACGATTAAGGAAAACTTGTTCTGGGCCTTTATCTACAATGTTTTAGCTATTCCGGTGGCGATGGGCCTTCTCTATCTATTTGGTGGTCCCCTCTTAAATCCTATGCTAGCGGGTCTAGCCATGAGTTTTAGCTCAGTATCCGTCGTCGTCAATGCTCTAAGATTAAAGAGAAAAAAATTATAAAATCTAGGAGAAAAAATGCTCTCCTTATGCGAAAGAAAGGACAAAAATATGTCAAAAACATATGAAATTACTGGAATGAAATGCCAAGGTTGTGCCAATGCTGTCACTGAAAAATTATCCGCAGTAAAAGGTGTAGAAGAAGTAAGAGTTGATTTAGAGAAGAATCAAGTAACCATTGAAGGGAAACCTTGGAAATGGTCCTTGATCCGAGCTCTAAAAGACAGTAAATATGAACTAGGAAATGAAGTAAAATAAGCTCAAAAAAGGTGGTCTGAAAAGAACTGCCTTTTTTGATAAAATACACATACAGCGAATGAGTATATAGCATAGATAAACTAGGTAAGGAACTGAAAATATAAAAAAATAGTAAAACATATAGTTGAAGTTTTCTAGGAATTGGATGGACCGATCAAAAGATAAGAATGAGTGGAAAATGAAGCGTTTTTATGATATAATAGATGCGGTAATTTTTTACTGAATGATTGAAAGAGCTTATACAAATTAACATGAAAAAAATTATAATTAATGGTGGTCGCCCTTTAAAAGGAGAGGTGACCATTAGTGGTGCAAAAAATAGCGTAGTGGCCCTTATTCCAGCTACTATTTTAGCAGACGAAATTGTGACACTTGATGGTGTTCCAGATATTTCAGATGTTGCTAGCTTGATTGACATTATGACTCTGATGGGAGCAAAAGTGGAGCGAGATGGGGAGACTCTTGTCATCGATCCACGTGGTGTCAAAGATATGCCAATGCCATTTGGAAAGATCAATAGTCTTCGTGCTTCTTACTATTTCTATGGAAGTCTTTTGGGACGTTATGGCCAAGCAACGGTAGGTCTACCAGGGGGATGTGACTTAGGTCCGCGTCCAATTGATCTGCATTTGAAAGCCTTTGAAGCGATGGGAGCTAAAATGACCTTGGATGGTTCTAGTATGAACCTTTCCACTAATGGGAAGCGTCTTCGTGGGGCAGCTATCTATATGGATACAGTTAGTGTTGGTGCAACGATCAATACCATTCTAGCTGCTGTCAAAGCGGAAGGTCGTACCGTCATTGAGAATGCCGCTCGCGAACCTGAGATCATTGATGTCGTAACCCTTCTTAATAATATGGGGGCTCACATCCGGGGAGCTGGTACAGATATCATTACGATTGAAGGAGTAGACTATCTCCGCGGGACGCGCCACCAAGTAATCCCAGATCGCATCGAAGCAGGGACTTATATCGCTCTTGCTGCAGCTGTGGGAGAAGGAATTCAAATTACGAATGTTCTCTATGAACACCTGGAAAGCTTTATTGCCAAGCTAGAAGAAATGGGAGTTCGCATGACCATTTCTGAGGATAGTGTTTTTGTTGAAAAGCAAGAAAATCTGAAAGCTGTTCACATTAAAACCTCTCCTTACCCTGGATTTGCAACTGATTTGCAGCAACCCTTGACCCCCTTGCTCTTGACAGCTAATGGAAAGGGAAGCATTGTAGATACTATTTATCAAAAGCGGGTCAACCATGTGGCTGAACTGATGCGGATGGGGGCTAGGATTGAAACAGTTGGTGATCGCATTGTCTACCAAGGACCAAATCAATTAACGGGTGCTCCAGTTAAAGCGACAGACCTTCGTGCAGGAGCTGCCTTGGTGATTGCAGGCTTGATGGCACAGGGGAGAACAGAGATTACCAATATTGAGTTTATCCTTCGTGGCTATTCGCACATCATTGAAAAATTGCAACAATTGGGCGCTGACATCAAGTTAATTGATGAAGCATAACGAACGATTTTTATGAACATTTGGACGCAACTAGCAGCATATTCATGTTTCGAAACAGAGCGCCTCTTCTTGAGGCCCTTTCTATATAGTGATGCAGCTGACTTTTACAAGATATCCTCCAATCCAGATAATTTGCCTTTTATTTTCCCGGCACAAACTTCCCTAGAGGAATGCCAGTATGTCTTGGCTAATTATTTTTTAAAGAATCCTCTGGGAATATGGGCGATTTGTGATAAGGAAACCGGTCATGCGATTGGATCGATTAAATTTGAGAAATTGGATGAAATTAAGAAAGAAGCAGAACTTGGTTATTTCTTACACAAGGATTATTGGGGCAAAGGCCTCATGACAGAGGTTGTAAAAGAAATTACCTTCTTGTCCTTCCAGGAATTTCATCTCAAACAAGTCCGAATTATTACCCATGTTGAAAATTTAGCCAGCCAACAGGTAGCTTTACATGCCGGTTATACGTTAAAACGACAATTCAAGGGAAGCGACCGCTATACCCGAAAGATGCGGGATTATTACGAGTTCTGCATAGATAGAGGAGATCTCAATGAGTAAACACCAAGCGATCTTAGATTATTTGGAGAAACTACCAATTGGCAAGCGTGTCAGTGTGAGAAGTATCTCGAACTATTTACAGGTGAGTGATGGGACCGCCTATCGGGCCATTAAAGAAGCCGAAAATCGTGGAATTGTTGAAACGAGACCTCGTAGTGGGACTGTTCGTGTTAAGTCCAAAAAGGCTGTCCTGGAACATCTGACTTTTCGAGAGATTGTAGAAATAACCGGTTCGGAAGTCTTGGCAGGTAAAGAAGGACTGGAACGAGAGTTCAATAAGTTTTATATCGGTGCCATGACAGAAGAGCATATTTTAGATTATGTCTCTGAAGGTGGGCTCCTCATTGTTGGAGACCGGACCAATATCCAACGTCTGGCCCTCAAGCACGACAATGCTGTTCTTGTAACTGGTGGTTTCGATGTCGATCCTTCTATTTTAGAACTAGGTAATAGTGGTCAAACTCCTATCTTACGTACCAAGCATGATACTTATACTGTGGCGACCATGATCAATCGCGCTCTCGCCAACATGCAAATCAAAACAGACATATTAACGGTTGAACAAGTCTATTCACCCATGCATGAATATGGTTTTTTACGGGAAACAGATACCGTACGTGACTATCTAGATTTGGTAAGAAAGAGCCGTTTTAGTCGCTTTCCTGTCGTTAATCAACACCAAATGGTTGTTGGAGTGGTAACTATGCGGGATGCCGGCGATAAGGCACCCCAGACAACTCTAGACAAGGTCATGTCACGTACCGTCTTTACGACAAACCTTTCTTCTAGTATCGCCAATGTCAGTCAACGCATGATTGCAGAAGACTTTGAGATGATCCCTGTTATTCGGAACAATCAGACCTTGTTAGGTGTCATTACCCGTCGTGCAGTCATGGACCGGATGAGTAAGGAACAATTGTCTGGATTACCAACCTTTAGTGAACAAATCAGTCAAAAAGTGGTTCTGCAAGCCAATCATTTTGAACTGACGGTTGAACCAAGTATGTTAGAAAAAAGTGGCGTTCTCTCGAATGGCGTTCTCACTGAAGTTTTAACAACGGTCACTCGCCAGCTCATGATGAATTCTGGAAAAAATTTAATTATCGAACAGCTGTTGGTCTATTATCTTCAAGCTGTTCAAGTGGACGATACCTTGCGAATTGAAGCGCGTATTGTTCGCCAAACAAGACGATCGGCTATTATAGATTTTGATTTGTATTTGAATCTGCAGCTGGTCACGAAAGCCACCGTTACTTTGAAAATTAATTAGAATGGAAGTAGGAATAGATGATTACATTGAAATCACAGCGTGAGATCGAAGCCATGGACCGTGCAGGAGATTTTCTTGCCAGTATCCATATTGGCCTTCGGGATTTGATCAAACCGGGTCTTGATCTTTGGGAAGTAGAAGAGTATGTTCGACGTCGCTGTAAAGAAGCCAATGTCTTGCCCCTACAGATCGGTGTGGAAGGAAGTCTGATGGACTATCCCTATGCAACTTGTTGTGGGATCAATGATGAAGTGGCTCATGCCTTTCCTCGCCACTATCTGTTAAAAGAAGGTGACCTCTTAAAGGTGGATATGGTCTTGTCAGAGCCATTAGATAAGTCTGTTGTTGATGTTTCAAAACTAGACTTTGATAATGTAGCTCAGGTGAAAAAATATACAGAAAACTTCTCTGGTGGTTTGGCAGATTCTTGTTGGGCTTATGCAGTCGGGAATGTATCTCAAGAAGTAAAGGATCTCATGGATGTCACTAAGGAGTGTCTCTACAAGGGGATTGAGCAAGCAGTTGTCGGAAATCGCCTAGGAGACATTGGTGCAGCTATTCAGGAATATGCTGAAAGCAAAGGATATGGAGTGGTCCGTGACTTGGTCGGTCATGGAGTCGGTCCAACTATGCATGAAGAACCTATGGTTCCCCACTACGGACGTGCAGGACGTGGGTTGCGCTTACGTGAGGGGATGGTCTTGACCATTGAACCAATGATTAATACCGGAACTTGGGAAATCGATACCGATATGAAGACAGGTTGGGCCCACAAAACCCTTGACGGTGGTCTTTCTTGTCAGTACGAACATCAGTTTGTGATTACGAAAGATGGTCCGGTTATTTTGACCAGTCAAGGCGAAGAAGGAACCTATTAAAAAAAGTAGAGAGGAAAGAATGGAGCTGAATAGATAAAACGGTTTCGCTCTTTTCTCTTTTTATGAGTTTGTTAGGGAGGGGAAGATATGAAAAAGTTTCTAAAATGGCTAGGCGAACGACCGTTTATTAAGGGATTCCTACGCTTTTATATGGCCTCTGAATCGGATATCACTAGTATAGCAGTAGCCTATTATTTATTGATTTCGATTCTCCCTTTATTGTTGATTGCAGCCAATATCCTCCCTTACTTTCAGATTCGTCCGACTCAGATTTTGCTGACCTTGCGTGAAGTCTTACCTGCTTCCATGTACCGCATTGTTTTGCAAGTTATTTCATCGGTGCTTACCAAGCCGTCTACTGGTTTGCTGAGTTTTTCTATCATTTCTGCTTTATGGGTCTCTTCACAGTGTATCGCTTACCTGCAAAGAGCCTTCAATAAAAGTTATGGAGTGGAGAAGGAGAGGGGGATTATCTGGGCGAGAATTTTCAGTATCTTGATTAGTTTTGCTCTACAAGGTCTGTTTGGTCTATCTCTCGTTTTGACTATGTTTGGCCGTATGATTATTCGTACCGTCTACCAGATTTTCAAGTTTGATGAAAGTATCTACCTTCGCCTTCTAAATATTTCCGGCCCTTCGGTTTACTTCCTTCTCTTTTTGACCTTGCTCTTGCTCTATTACACCCTGCCCAATATCAAAATTCCTAAGTTTCGCTATGTCTTTCCAGGAGCCATCTTTGTGACAGCAGTCCTTTATTTGACCTTGAATATCTTCTGGAAATATGTCGATCACTATATCACGAGTTTCTTAGATGCTCGTTTCTTCGGATCTGTCCTTTTAGCAGTCATTATGTTCTGGTTTATCTTGGTAGCCAAGGTGTTGATTATTGGTTGTATCTTAAATGCTAGTATTCAGTATGCGATTGAAGCACGATTCGAGACAAAAGACGGGGATGTGGTAGCCAAGTATAAGATAGGTCAAGTAGCTTTTCACCAAAAGGAAGCTTCACTCAAGCGTCGTTTTCATCTTCAAAATTTGAGAAAAAATCAAGAATAATCTTAAAGAAATAAAATAGGAAAAAGCCGGTTTTCATCCGGCTTTTTTGTTATTTCTGAATAGTTTGTTGCAAATGCAACAAAAATGTGATAAACTCCATTTAAAGGAAAGGAGGAGCAAATGAAGGTTTTAAGAGAGATTGGCATCATAGCCCGAGCCTTAGATTCGATTGCTAATATTGAGTTCCGAGATTTGGAGCTAGCAAGAGGCCAATACCTGTATTTGGTGCGGATTGGAGAGCACCCAGGGATTATTCAAGAGGAGTTATCCGATTTATTAAAAGTGGACCGTTCAACAGTAGCTCGCTCTGTCAAAAAATTAGCGGATAAAGGATTTATCCGAGAATTAAACGATCATTCAAATCAAAAGATAAAAAAATGGGTCCTAACGGAAAAGGGACAAGCGCTTTATCCTTTCATACTTGCTGAGCATACTTATTCTGAGAAGGCTGCCTTAAAAGGTTTTTCACAGACAGAAATTCTTCAATTAGAAAAATGGCTGGCAAAAATGAGTGAAAACGTCGCAGCGGATTGGGAGCTAGTGAAAAAAGGCCAAAAAAGAAATTATAGTGAGGAAAAGAAATGAAAGTTACAATAGATCAAGAGTTTTGGGATTTGTTTCCCCAAGCACAAGTAGTGGTGATGACTGTAGAAGGAATCGACAATCATGTCGACGAGGGCAAGGATCCCTATTTTAAGGATCTACTCGACAAGGGAGTCGCACGATCAAAAGCCTTCATCGATGATGAACAATTCACTGCTAGCCCAGTTGTTCAGGAATGGCGTCAGGCTTTTAGCAAATTCAAAACCAAAAAAGGAGCCCGCTCTTCCATTGAAGCCTTATTGAAACGTGTTTCGCAAGGACGGGAGTTTTATCCCATTAATCCTTTAGTTGATTTGTATAATAGTGTCTCTCTTGCCTATGCTATCCCATGTGGTGGTGAGGACATGGAAAAGTTAGCTGGAGGCTTATCTTTAGGAAAAGCAAAGGAGGGAGAGCCATTCTTCCCATTAGGAGCTGAGGAAGATGCTCCAGCTTTGCCGGAAGAGATCATCTATTATGACCAAGAAGGGGCTGTTTGCCGTTGTTTAAATTGGCGGGAAGCTAAAAGGACGATGTTGACAGAAGAAACTCGTCAAGCTATTCTTGTTATGGAAGCAGTGACTGAAGAGCAAGGAGAACGTGCTAAAGAAGCAATGGACGAATTAAAAGGCTTAGTCAAGGACTATTTTGGTGTAGAAGGAAAGATTTCTTATTTAAGCGCCCAAACATCTAGTTTAGAAGTTTAAAAAAATGAGAGTGGGACAGAAATCGGTCATTCGTTAGAATTCGATTTTGTCGTCCGACCTCCGCACAGTTGAGTAGAGCTATAAAAACTGATGAAATCAGCGTAGTAGAGCCCACTCAATCACTGCGTCTTGCTCGACAATCCAAAGACAATTGAGAGGCCAGGACTTTTGTCCCAGCCTCATTTTGGTTTTCCACGGAAGTTACTTTTTATTTCGGAAGACAAAAAGTTTGCTGAAGACATAGTTCAAAATGACAATCATAACTTGGGCAGCAAACGTTTCGATGGTATTGATAGCCGTACGATTCATATTGACAAACTGACCAATGATTTGCGGATACTGGGTCACAAAGATGGTAGTCATCAGGAGATCCAGAACGAGAGTGCCCATTCGAGCGAAAGAGAAGACAATTAAGCGTTTGAACCAGCCTTTTCTTTCTTGTTTAAAGACAATAGTATCGTTGGTAGCAAAGGCAAAGAGAATCCCTGCAATATTTCCAATCAAGGTAGCTAGTTGTTCCTGGTCCGTCAGTTGGAAAACAATCAGCCGGGTAGCAACAGAGACAATAGTAGTAGCAACACCAAAGATCAGGTAGGCTAAAATTTCATTATTAAAGATGCGATGGACTAGTTTTTTCATACAATTAGTCTATCATAATTCCCTTATTTGTGCTATACTTATAAAGTTGGTTTGTCGAATGCAACTCTATCAAGAGGGGTTCATTGGCAAAGATCAACCCTTGGTGCTTAGCTTCTTTCACCAAGCATATTAGACGCGGAAAAACCGCTAAAGGAGAAAACGATGAAAAACTATACTGTTCGTGACTTGGCACAGATTGC
Organism: Streptococcus ilei; assembly: GCF_000479335.1. Lineage (NCBI taxonomy): Bacteria > Bacillati > Bacillota > Bacilli > Lactobacillales > Streptococcaceae > Streptococcus > Streptococcus ilei. The sequence goes on along the minus strand of NC_022584.1, from coordinate 702,928 downwards.
TCTAGTTGCAGCTCTCTATGTGGCCTTGACCATTACTCCCCCATTGAATGCCATCGGAAGCAATGAGATCCAATTCCGTGTTTCTGAAATGCTCAATTTCATGGCTTTCTACAATCGGAAATACATTTGGTCGGTGACAATTGGCTGTATGATTTCTAACTTCCTGAGTTATGGGATTGTCGACGTGGTCGTTGGTGGCGGATCTACTTTGGTCTTCGTCACACTTGGAGTATATCTCTTTAAACGTTACGAAAAGACAGATCTCTTTAATGGATGGATTCGCAAGGATCATTTCTTATTCTCAATTTTCTTTGCCCTCTCTATGTTTACGATTGCCTTAGAATTGCATATCTTGAACAAAACACCATTCTTCTTGAATTGGTTGACAACTGGTTTGGGTGAATTTGCTTCCCTGATTGTCGGAGCTATTTTGATTAAAAAGATTGCCCAACGTATTGATTTGACTCAATAGTCTACTAGAGAGTGGAACAGAAATCGGTCATTCGTTAGAATTCGATTTCGTCGTCCCACCTCCGCACAGTTGAGTAGGGCTGTAAAAGCTGATGAAATCAGCGTAGTAGAGCCCAGTCAACCACTGCGTCTTGCTCGAGAATCCAAAGATAATTGAGAGGCTAGGACTTTTGTCCTAGCTCTTTTTTGTTGCCATTGCCGAATCCGATTCATTCAAATAATAGATATTTTTCGCTAATGGAGTAGTCAGAAAGGCCCCAGTAAAGCGTTTTTATGGTAAAATAGGGATATGGAAACCAGAATAAAAGAGCTAGTGACACTCCTGAATCACTATGCAGAAGAATATTATACAAAAGATGCTCCGTCCGTATCGGATTATGAGTACGACCAACTTTATCGGGAATTAGTCGCCTTAGAGGAAGCCCATCCGGAGTTGGTCCAGCCCAATAGCCCAACCCATCGGGTCGGAGGAACTATTCTTAAAGGGTTTGAAAAATACCAGCATGCTTACCCGCTATACAGCTTGCAGGACGCCTTTTCTTATGAAGAATTAGTGGCCTTTGATCAACGGGTTCGCAAAGAATTTCCTGCTGTCACCTATGTATGTGAATTAAAAATTGACGGCCTGTCTATTTCACTATCTTATGTCGATGGAGTTCTTGAAACGGGTGCTACACGTGGGGATGGGAGCATTGGAGAAAATATCACAGAGAACCTCAAGCGAGTTCGCGATATTCCTCTAGTCTTGCCAGAACCTCTTACATTAACAGTTCGCGGAGAATGTTATATGCCCCGTGCATCTTTTGATGCTGTCAACTTGTCTCGCCAAGAAAATGGGGAAGCAGAGTTTGCGAATCCTCGAAATGCGGCAGCCGGTACTCTTAGACAGTTGGATACAAAGATTGTTGCGGAGCGAAAACTCGCGACCTTCCTCTATCAAGAAGCTAGTCCAACTGACCAAACGAGTCAAGAGAAGGTGTTAGCCAAGTTAGATCGACTCGGTTTTGTCGTCAATCCGCATCACAAGACAGCGACTAGTATCGAGCAAGTCTGGGACTATATTCAAGAAGTGGCAGCCATGCGTGACCAGCTTCCTTATGATATCGATGGGGTCGTGATAAAAGTGAATGACCTGGCTGTCCAAGAAGAACTTGGCTTTACTGTCAAAGCTCCCAAATGGGCAGTGGCTTACAAGTTCCCAGCTGAGGAGAAGGAAGCAAAACTCTTGTCAGTTGATTGGACTGTTGGTCGGACAGGAGTGGTGACACCAACTGCTAATTTGACTCCCGTTCAACTAGCAGGGACGACTGTCAGTCGGGCTACTCTCCATAATGTAGATTACATTGCTGAGAAAGATATTCGCAAAGACGATACCGTCATTGTCTATAAAGCAGGGGATATTATTCCAGCTGTTCTACGGGTTGTTATGGATAAGCGCGTATCAGAAGAAAAATTAGAGATTCCCAGTCACTGTCCAAGTTGTCAGAGTGAGCTCCTTCATTTTGAGGATGAAGTGGCCTTGCGTTGTATCAACCCCCGTTGTCCTGCTCAAATAAAGGAAGGGCTCGCTCACTTTGCCAGCCGGGATGCCATGAATATAACAGGGTTGGGGCCAGCTGTGGTGGAAAAACTGTTTGCCAAAGAACTGGTACAGGATGTGGCAGGTATTTACCGGCTGACGGTTGAGGATCTTTTACAATTAGAAGGTTTTAAAGAAAAATCTGCCCAGAAGTTAGTAGATGCTATTCAAGCATCTAAGGGGAATTCTGCTGAAAAACTATTGTTTGGACTGGGAATTCGTCATGTAGGAAGTAAGGCCAGCCAGCTCTTGCTCCAAGAGTTTCATTCCATTCCAGCTTTAGCAGAAGCAGAGGTTGAAACGATTGCAGCGATAGACAGTTTAGGAATGGTCGTTGCAGAAAGTCTCCAGCGTTATTTTGCTCAGGAAGGCTCTCGGCTTCTTTTAGAAGAGCTTAAGGATGCTGGGGTAAACTTAGAGTACCTAGGACAAAAGGTTGCAGCAGACGCACCATTGTCCGGTAAAACAGTCGTCTTAACAGGTAAACTGGAACGTCTGACACGTTCTGAAGCTAAGGCTAAATTAGAAGCCTTAGGGGCTAAAGTCACAGGCTCCGTGTCCAAGAAAACTGACCTGTTGGTTGCAGGTAGCGATGCGGGAAGTAAATTAAGCAAAGCGCAGGAATTATCGATTGAAATACAGGATGAAGCCTGGCTTGAGAGTTTATAGAGGCATGTATGGAAAATAAGATTAAAAAAGCACGAGTGATATATAATCCGACCTCTGGTCAGGAAATCATTAAAAAGAACATCGCAGAAGTCTTAGATGTGTTAGAGGATGTCGGCTATGAAACAAGTGCCTATCAGACCACTCCAGAGCCCTTATCAGCCCAATTAGAAGCAGAACGGGCTGCTAAGGCAGGATTTGATTTGATCATTGCCGCTGGGGGAGATGGAACCATTAATGAGGTAGTTAACGGGGTTGCTAGTCTCGAACACCGTCCAAAAATGGCTTTTATCCCTACGGGAACAACCAATGATTACGCGCGTGCTCTGAAGATTCCAATGGGAGATCCTGTAGCTGCTGCAAGGATTATTGAAAAGAACCAAACCATCCAAATGGACATTGGACGGGCATACGGAAGTAAATATTTTATCAATATTGCTGCTGCAGGGACCTTGTCTGAATTGACCTTTAGTGTACCGAGTGAGGTGAAGTCGCGTTATGGCTACTTTGCTTATGTGGCTGAAGGGGTGAAGAAGTTCCCCAAAAATAAAACCCGCAAGGTGCGGATTGAACACGATAATGGGGTCTATGTTGGACCAGTTTCTCTTGTTTTCGTGGCTTTGACCAATTCAATCGGTGGCTTTGAAAGTGTAGCACCAGATGCTAAATTGGATGATGGTAATTTCACTTTGATTTTAGTGAAAACCGCTAAATTATTTGATATGTTGTCTTTGATTATGCAAGCCGTCAATGGTGGAAAACATGTCAAGGATTCAAATATTGAATACCTCAAAACATCTAAATTGAAGATTGAAGTTTTGGATAAGAAAGAAGAGTTTAAGATCAATCTAGATGGTGAATACGGGGGAGATACACCGGTGGAACTGGAAGTCTTCCACAATCACTTAGAATTTTTTGCCAACATCGATGAAATTAATGACGATGCCTTGGTCCATTCGGAATATAAATCAGAAGAATAATGGAGATTCATTGCTGAGAGTGGGCAATGTTCATTTCTTCTTAGTTAGGAAATAGGAAATACAATAAGATGCATCAGTATCAAGTTAAAATCCACTACCATCATCCTGTAGGCGATTATTTTGCACGTGATATGTGGAAGTGGCATGAAGGGGTTTTGGGGGAGGAAGTATCCTTCTCCAAGCTCGATTATTTTGGAGTTGAGGGGCTCTTAGTATATAACTGTGAGACGCCTCAACGGTTTGGTCATGTCATCATCAAGGAAGGAAACTGGATCAGTCAGTCAGACGAATACCATATCGAGCTTTTGCCTGAAGGGCATTTGCGAGAAGTCTGGTTAATTCAAGGGGATGATACCGTTTATTATTCCTTACAGGCTGCAATGACTAGTCATGAATACAGCCGTCGGAAGCCACATGCTTTTGATATGGCGACTCATTACCAGGAATTTGATGCCAAATGGGGATATCAAGGATGGTTGGGCTATCGCCAGCAGGATGATGATTACCGCTTTAAACTCTGGGCACCTACTGCCAATAAAGTAGACCTCCTCATCTATGATTCTGTTGCTAATGACAGCAAGGTTTGGAAGATTGTTCCAATGGTTCGTGGCCAGCGTGAATCTAGCGACCATGTTCGAAATAATTGTGGTGTCTGGTATGCCGATGTCATGGGGAACCTCAGTGGACTAGCTTATCAGTACAAGGTTTATTTTGATTACCATACGGAGATTGCGCGTGATCCTTATACGATCGCTACCAGTGAAAATGGGAAAAAATCAGCCATTCTTTCCCATTATGATCGCATCTTCCCTGCCTTTCAAACAGAAGCGTATGAGAAGGCTGACTGGCGGCTGGATAATCCCTGTCAGGCGGTTGTCTATGAAATGCATATCCGGGATTTGACCATTTCTCCAACTTCCGGTGTGGACGAAGCTTATCGAGGAACCTACCGAGGGGCTCACCAGACTGGGACTAAGAACGCCCAGGGTGATGCTACTGCTTTTGATTACATCAAGGAATTAGGGGTTAATGTGGTGCAATTGCAGCCAGTTACCGACCGCTATAAGACCTACGATGAAGAAGGCAATGTCCTCTACAACTGGGGCTACGATGTGCAGAATTATTCAGCACCTGAGACTTGGTATTCGACCAAACCTCACGATCCTAAAACCACCATGCGCGAATTAAAAGAAATGATTCACGCCTACCATGAAGCAGGAATCTCAGTGGTTATGGATGTCGTTTATAACCATATCTATTCGACAGAAGATGGCGCCTTCCAAACAACTGTTCCTGATTATTATTACCGGATGAATCCAGATGGATCCTTCCAAAATGGTACAGGAGTTGGGAATGAGACAGCCAGTGAGCATGAGATGTATCGCAAGTTCATGATTGATTCCTTGACACATTGGGTAACGGAATATAAGATTGACGGTTTCCGCTTTGACTTGATGGGGATTCACGATGTGGATACGATGAATGAAATCCGGGAAGCCATGGATGCGATTGATCCACGGATCCTCCTCTATGGAGAAGGTTGGGATATGGGGACAGGCTTAGCTCCAGAAGATAAGGCCAAGAAGGACAATGCTTATCAAATGGCTGAGGTTGGTTTCTTTAATGATACCTCTCGAGATGCCATTAAGGGGGCTGAGGTCTTTGGCTCTATCAAACGTGGCTATGTTAGTCGGAAGTCTACAGAAGACATCATTGCGCGGTCTGTTCTAGGTAGTGCAGAGATGGGATCCTTCCTAACTCCAAGTCAGGTTCTCAACTATGTAGAAGCCCATGATAACTACAACCTCTATGATTTACTTTCTTATGTCCATCCAGATGACTCTCAGGAAAAAATTAAGAAGCAGGTAGAAGTGGCGACAGCCATGAATCTCCTCTTCCAAGGGATGGCCTTTATGCAAGTTGGTCAAGAGTTCCTAAGAACCAAGTTGGTTGCAACGGGTGAAGATGGAGAAGTGACCCAGGCAGATCGAGAACGCGCTATGAATTCCTATAATGCGCCAGATGCCGTCAACCAAGTCGATTGGAATCTGGTGTCTGTCAACAAGGATACGATTGACTATATTCGTCAAATCATTCATTTGAAGAAGACCTTACCTGCCTTGTCTCTTGAGTCTTATGAGGAAATTTACCAACATGTCTTTGTGCATACAGCGGATATGGGTAGTGGTGTCATCGTCTTTGAATTAAATTGGGATAAACACTATTCTGTCATCTTTAACACCAGTGGACTTCCATTCTATCTCCAGAACGCAGATCATCTTGAGCTTCTTGTTGGAAATAGTCGAAATAAACGACCATTCTATGTTGAGAATCTAACAGCTTCCGTCTTTGAATGGAAGAAATAAATAAAAAAAAGAGTGGGAAATCCCAATCTTTTTTTAGAATGTAGAAACACAATTATTTCTAAATAATAGCTAGATGATTTTAAAAAAGATAACTTCTATTTGTGTGCCATTTAAACAGATCTAAAACTTTTCTCACAGCGGAAAGTTTTAGATTTGCTTTAATGACCCAAATTAATAGAAGTTGTTTTTGAAAACAATCCAGATACCTTAAGTAAAAATAGTTTGTCTACATTTTAAAATGAGGCTAGGACAAAAGTCCTAGCCTCTCAATTGTCTTTGGATTGTCAAGTAAGACGCAGTGGTTGAGTGGGTTCTACTACGCTGATTTCATCAGCTTTTATAGCAGAACTAAACTGTGCGGAGGTGGGACGACGAAATCGAATTCTAACGAATTACCGATTTCTGTCCCACTCTTATTTTTTTTCTGATGAAGATGAACTGGAACTACTTGAGCTAGAATCGTCACTCGATGATGAAGAAGAACTGAACTGTTCAGGATGGAGTTCCTTATAGCTAGGAGCCTTGAAGAGATCAACCGTTGACTGCTTGCCTTTTTGGCTATAGAGACTGGTTGATGCATCCCCTTTTTCTTTTTCGATTTTCTTCAATGCTTTCATCGAGTTATTGTAAGAGTAATCATCTGGGTTGACTTTTCCAAGATCATTACCGGTATAGAACCGTAAGAGATCACCAGTTTGAATACTATCACTAATCTTGAGTTGAAGATTCGCTGCCTCACGGATCTTATCGAGTTGCTCTTTCGTTGTTTCGTCTGGATTGGTGATTTCTTCACCAGTCTTGGTGTAATAGGTCCGGCCACTGTAACTTGTATACTCAGGGGTCACAAAGTAGTTAGATGAACGGAAAGCAACGATTTGACTATGATCTGGAGATAATAAGTCTTGTCCAACTTGAAGGAAGTTCTTAGAATCAATTCCTAACAAGTGTTCCAATGTCGGAAGCATATCAATCTCTCCACCGTAGGTTTCAATCACTTTCCCCTTGTCCATACCTGGAATCACCACCATATAAGGCACGCGTTGCAACATGGCATTGTCATAGCTAGACCATGTCTCCGAGTTCTTGTCGAGCAGAGGAGCTAGGGCTGGATTCCGAGAGTTTGAAATACCGTAGTGGTCACCATACAAAACAATAATAGAGTTCTCATATAAGCCTGAAGCTTTGAGATAATCGAAGAAGGCCTTGACGGAAGCATCCAAGTAGTTGGCTGTAGCAAAATACCCATTAATTGTTTCATCTTGCGTTTCTGCCAGAGGGAAGCCGACTTCGTCACCAATCAGACTTGTCGTATAAGGATAGTGGTTGGAAACTGTAATGAATTTGGTGTAAAACGGTTGTTGCATGTGTTCCAAGTACTTGATGGAATCCTTAAACATGATCTTATCGTTGAGTCCATATTGGAAGGAATTGGTATCATCTTGCTTGGTAAAGTAAGAGGCATCAAAGAAGTAATGGTAGCCCCATTGTTTGTAAGCTGTATTACGGTTCCAGAAGCTTCCGGCATTTCCGTGGAAAACAGCACTGGATTGGTAGCCATTCTTAGAAAGAATAAAAGGAGCTGCTTGCTGGGTATTGGTGCCACCGTAGTTCACCATAAAGGAACCTTGGTTCAAACCAAACAAGCCTGTTTCAATCATGGTCTCTGCATCTGATGTTTTACCAGCTTTTACCTGGTTGAAAACATTAGCAAATGCAAAGGTTTCATTTGAATGGTAAAGTGAGTTGATAAAAGGGGTTACTTCGTATTCTTTGCCATCGACCTTCAATTTATAATCGATCAAGAATTGTTGGAAACTTTCCAAGTGGATATAGATGACATTTCGTCCCTTAGCTAGACCAAAGGTTTCAGGATTTGGTTGAGCATAGTGGCTAGCAACATACTCTTCAACTGGCTTCAAGTCTACTTCAGAGGCTTTTGAGCGTTCTTTATTTGCCATGTAAGTCTGGTTGGCACTGTAACCTAAGAAGGCTGGTAAGCCAAGCGCACGGACTACATAATAATTTGAGAATCCACGCGTTAACAACTCCGGACGGTCAATCTCTGCCAAGAAAAGGTTGGCAGAGAAGAGCATAGCAGAGAGAGAAGTAACTGCAAAACTTGCCCGTTTATTAAATGGACGGGGATCTAGTTTGACCAATTTTTTAAAAAAGAGGAAAGCTAGAATTGGAAAGTCTAGAATATAGATGATGTCCCAAGGTCGGAACAATTCTAAGGCTGCTGCCCCAAGACCAGCGGATACCTTACTAGAGGCTAGCATGGTATTGACAGTTACGAAATCTGTAAACTCACGATAATAAATCGAATTGGATATCAACCAGATAAATAAAATGACATAGATGCTAAAAGATAGCAAATAGAAGAGTTTGGTTCTCTTAATATAAAAAGCGAGACCGATGAATAAGAGACTTAACGGTATCGGGTTAATGATTGCAAGAAAAACCTGATAGAAGCCTTGAATATCTAGATTAAAGTCTACTGTATAGGCCCACATGGTTTTAAACCAATAAAGCAACAGTAGGGTAAAGACAAATCCTAGTCTGGTACTCATAGCATCGAGTATCGTTTTGGTAATTTTTTTCACAAAAATATACTTCCTTGCCTTATTTCCTAAAAATTTTCTTACAACAGTATACCATAATTTAGATCGTTTTGAAAATAAAGCAAGCAGATAATGAGGGATAGAAAGTCTAAGTTTGAGATTTGTAATCTATTACTAAACAAAAAGAGCAAGAATGTTTAAAACGATGGAGATCACTTTGTTATTAATCGTATTTTTAAGGAAGAGACTTTGTGAAATTTTGAAAATTTTGATACAATAGAGAGTATGAAAAAGCTGACAATTAACCGACAAATTGAGAAGAAAATCCATAAAGGTTATAAGATTTTAGAGAAGGTTGACTTTGGGCAGCTCCCCTTTGACAATGAGGTTGTCGAACTGGTTACAGCTTCGGGCCACTTTGTTGGGACAGGTTACCTTTCCGAGCAAAACAAGGGGCTTGGTTGGGTCATCTCTCCGAAGAAAATCACCTTGGATCAAGCTTACTTTTGTCACTTATTTGCTGAAGCTAAGTCTAAACGTCTCTCCTATTATCAGTCGGAATTGGATACTGCTTTTAGAATTTTTAATCAAGAAGGCGATGGATTTGGAGGCTTAACCATTGATCTCTATGAAGATTATGCCGTCTTTTCCATATACAATGCCTTTGTCTATCAAATCAGAGACTTGATCGTTGCAGCTTTTCAAGAAGTTTTTCCTGAAGTCTTGGGAGGATATGAAAAAATCCGTTTTAAGGATCCCGGTTATGAGTCAGCTCATCTATTTGGTCAAGAAGCTCCAGAGACCTTCTGTATTTTGGAAAATGGAGTTCGTTACCAAGTTTTTCTGAATGATGGCTTGATGACAGGAATCTTCTTGGACCAACATGAAGTGCGCGCTAGTTTAGTAGATGGTTTAGCAACAGGCAAAACCTTGCTCAATATGTTTTCCTATACGGCGGCTTTTTCAGTGGCAGCTGCTATGGGAGGAGCACTGGAGACGACCTCTGTGGATCTCGCCAAGCGTAGTCGGGAACTATCTGAAGCTCATTTTTTGGCAAATGGTCTAGAATTAGACCAGCACCGCTTTATTGTCATGGACGTTTTTGATTATTATAAGTATGCCAAGCGTCATGGTTTGACCTATGATGTGATTGTTTTAGATCCGCCGAGTTTTGCTCGCAATAAGAAGCGTACCTTCTCAGTTGCGAAGGATTATCACAAACTAATTGAGCAGTCCCTAGAGATTTTAAATCCAAAAGGTATTTTGATTGCTAGTACCAACGCTGCGAATGTCAGTCGAGACAAATTTAAAAAAGAAATTGAAAAGGGCTTTAAAGGCCATAAACATCGCTATATCAGTGAGGTAGGACTTCCAGCTGATTTTCGATACAATGAAAAGGAAGAAAGTAGTAATTACTTGAAAGTTTTTACAATTAAGGTGGATCAATGAAATTAGTTGTTTCTGTAATGCCAAGAAATTTTGAAGAAGCACAGGCCATTGATGCCAGTCGGTATCAGGAAGCAGATGTCATTGAATGGCGTGCGGATTATTTGGATAAAAATGATATCTTACAAGTTGCGCCTGCCATCTTTGAAAAATTTGCCGGTCGTGAGATTGTATTTACCCTGCGGACACGGGAGCAGGGAGGAGAAATTGAACTTTCTGGTGAAGAGTACGTGGCCATTATCCATGATATCAATAACATCTATCATCCGGATTATGTCGATTTTGAGTACTTTGGTCACCAGGCCGAGTTTAATCAGATGATGGATTATTCCAATCTTTGCTTAAGCTACCACAATTTCCAGGAAACCCCTGAAAACATGATGGAAATTATGTCGGAATTAACCAGCTTTACACCGAAATTGGTAAAGGTCTCTGTGATGGCTCATACTGAGCGGGATGTTCTCGACTTGATGAACTATACACGTGGCTTTAAAACTCTAAATCCAGAACAAGAGTTCGTTACAATTTCTATGGGGAAAATTGGCCGAATTTCTCGCATTGCTGCCGATTTAACTGGTTCTGTTTGGTCCTATGCTAGTGTTGGAGAGGAAAGTGCACCAGGTCAAATCAGTTTGGCAAGCATGCACAAGATTCGGGAGATCTTAGATGAGGATTGATGGCTATACGCGAATGGCGGCCGTCATTGCTAAGCCCATTCGTCATAGTATCTCGCCCTTTATTCACAATCATGCTTACCAACTAACCGCCACCAATGCGGTCTACCTTGCTTGGGAAGTGGCAGAAGAACAAGTTGAACAAAGTCTTCAACAGTTACGAGTACTGGATATGTTGGGCGCCAATATTTCCATGCCCTATAAGAAAAAAGTCCTACCCTACTTAGATCAGGTGGATGAAAGTGCCCAACTCATCGGTTCGGTCAATACAATTGTTCAGAAGGATGGTTGCTTAACAGGATACAATACCGATGGACTTGGTTTTTTAAAGAGTCTACCCAAGACTTTTTCTATAAAGGATAAGAAACTTGTCCTTTTGGGAGCAGGCGGGGCAGCAACTGCCATTATCCTAGAAGCTATTCGACAAGGAGTGGCAGAGATACATTTATTTGTTCGCCCAGAAAGTTTAGCCAAGTATCAGGCTACCTTCTCTCCACTATCTGAAGCTCTCTCTTTTTCAATTGTCCTCCATGACTTATCCCGTCGGGACCAGGTCAATGCAATGATGGTGGGGACGGATTTATTGATCAATGCTACTGGACTTGGAATGGACGGAGTTTCCCTTCCTGTTCCTAAGGACTTTACCTTTCCTAAAGGATGTCTAGTAGCCGACTTGGCTTATTTTCCTGCCAAGACACCGTTTCTTCAATTAGCGGAAGAACAAGAGCTGCAAACGGTAAATGGGCTTGGAATGCTGTTTCATCAAGCTGCCCTAGCCTTCGAACTAATGACGTATAAAACCTTCCCAGAGCAGGAAGTCTGGCAAGCCTTGAAATTGGAATACCCTGAATATGTATTAGAAAAATGATGGAAGAAAACAGAAAAACTTAATCAAGTATGCTCTGTTTTCTATTTTTATACAATGGTGAAATTGTAATGTTTTTCACATGGATTTGAAAGGAGATCCTTATGAAGGTGAATGTTGATCTACCAAAGAATGGTTATGAGATTGTCATTGAGAATGGAGCAATCCAAAAGGTAGGAACTTGGCTCAGTCATTTATGGGAACCTCAAAAAGTAGCAGTCATAACAGACAACCATGTGGGATCCCTTTATGCAAGTCAGGTAGTGAAATGCCTTGAAAGTGAAGGATTTACAGTTGTTCATTATGAGTTTCTAGAAGGAGAAGCTAGTAAAAATCTAACGACTGTTCAGAAAGTTTATGAATTTTTAGCGAAGAATGGCATGACACGATCGGATGGGATCCTTGCTCTGGGTGGTGGCGTTGTCGGAGATCTAGCTGGTTTCGTGGCTTCCACTTATATGCGTGGGATTCATTTCGTCCAAGTACCAACTAGTTTGACTGCTCAAGTCGACTCTTCTATTGGAGGCAAGACTGGAGTAAATACGCTCTATGCTAAAAACTTGGTAGGAACCTTTGCCCAACCTGCTGGAGTCTTGATTGACCCTGAGGTACTGCGGACCCTGGGCCAACGTGAGTTGATCGAGGGCATGGGGGAGGTCATCAAGTATGGACTCATTGAGGATCCAGAATTATGGGAAGAATTGGAAGGAATGGATGGCTCCGTCGAGTCTATTTATGAGCATGCAGAATCCCTGATTGCTCATTCCTGTCAAGTCAAGCGCAAGATGGTTGTTGAGGATGAGCTAGACCAGGGCATCCGTCTTTATCTGAATTTTGGTCATACCCTTGGACACGCCATTGAAGCAACTGCAGGTTATGGCCAGGTCATGCACGGAGAAGCCGTAGCGATAGGGATGGTACAAGTCACTAAGGTGGCAGAAGCCAAGGGACTCGTCCAAGCCGGTTTAACACGGGCCATTCGCCAAATGTGTCAAAAATTTGGCTTACCAGTAGAATTCCATAAATGGGATAAAGAAGAGCTATATCAAGCCTTGACCTTGGACAAGAAGGCGAGGGGCAATCAATTAAAACTCGTTTTGGTCCCAGAAATTGGCACTTGTCAGATTCATCCAGTCCCATTGGAAGAAATGAAAGACTTCTTAAACTAGAAACCGACAAAGGAGATACCATGCGTTATTTAACAGCAGGAGAATCACACGGACCACGACTAACAGCCATTATTGAAGGAGTGCCTGCAGGACTCCCTTTGACGGCTGATTTTATCAATGCTGAGTTGAAACGTCGCCAAGGGGGCTACGGTCGTGGAGCACGGATGAAGATTGAAAGCGATCAGGTCGAGATCACCTCCGGAGTTCGCCATGGCTTGACCATGGGAGGCCCCATCACCTTGAATGTCACCAACCTAGACCATCAAAAATGGCTGGAGATCATGTCTGTCAGTGATGTGGAAGAAAAGAAAAAGGGGCTTCGGAAAATTACTAAGCCTCGTCCAGGCCACGCTGATTTGGTCGGTGGGATCAAGTACCGTTTCGATGACTTACGCAATTCATTGGAGAGGTCATCGGCTCGGGAAACGACTATGCGGGTAGCAGTTGGTGCAGTAGCCAAACGGTTATTAGAAGAGATTGGGATCCAAGTAGCCAGCCACATCGTTAATTTCGGTGGCATCGAAGTAGAGGTTCCAGAAAATCTTACGGTTTCGCAAATCAAAGAAGCGGTCGCTCAATCCGAGGTTTCTATTGTCAATCGAGAGCGAGAGAAAGAAATCAAGGCCTATATCGATAGCGTGAAGAAAGAAGGAGATACCATCGGAGGGATCGTTGAAACCATTGTAGGTGGTGTGCCTGTTGGTCTAGGATCTTTTGTCCAATGGGACAAGAAATTGGATGCCAAAATTGCTCAAGGGGTTGTCTCCATCAACGCCTTTAAAGGAGTAGAATTCGGAATGGGCTTTGAAGCTGGTCGTCGCAAAGGCAGTCAGGTCATGGACGAAATCCTCTGGTCCCAACAAAATGGTTATACCCGTCGAACCAATCATTTAGGCGGATTTGAAGGAGGCATGACCAATGGGGAGCCCATTATTGTCCGTGGGGTTATGAAGCCAATCCCGACCCTTTATAAGCCCCTCATGAGTGTCGATATTGAAACGCATGAGCCATATAAGGCAACGGTGGAGCGGAGTGATCCAACAGCACTTCCAGCGGCGGGAGTAGTCATGGAGGCTGTGGTGGCAACGGTCTTAGCTACAGAAGTCTTGGATAAATTCTCTTCTGATAATCTGGAGGAATTGAAGGAAGCTGTCGAGCTTCATCGGGCCTATACCAAAGCTTTCTAACTGGAGAAATAAATGGAAGAAAAGGTTGTATATATCGTCGGTCTCGGACTGATTGGAGCTTCGTTAGCCATGGGGATTCGGAAGGGCCATCCAGAAGTTACTCTATTAGGTTATAATCGCAGTCAAGCCTCGCGGGATATTGCTTTGAAGAATGGGATTGTTGATAAGGTGACGGCCAATCTTGAAGAGTTTGCTTCTAAAGTAGATGTTATCATCGTCTCCTTACCTGTGAAACAAACGATTGAAACCTTTCAGCAATTGTCAAAAATGCCACTGAAAGAAGGGGTTATTGTAACGGATGTGGGGTCGACCAAGGGGGCGATTGTAGAAGCGGGTCAAGAAGCTTTTAACCATCTCCCAGTCCGTTTTGTCGGTGGGCATCCCATGGCGGGGAGTCACAAGACGGGAGCTGCCTCGGCTGACTCTACCCTCTTTGAAAATGCTTATTACATTTTTACTCCAACTCTTGCGACTGATCCCAGTGCTATTTTGGAAATGAAGGATTTGCTCTCAGGGCTTGGAGCCCGTTTCATCGAGGTGGATCCAATTGAACACGATCGAGTCACTTCTCAAATCAGCCACTTTCCTCATGTATTAGCTGCAACCCTGATGGGACAAGCAGCTGCTTATACAGAGGAGCATAGCCTTACGGGTCGCTTTGCTGCAGGTGGATTCCGTGATATGACGCGGATTGCAGAGAGTGAGCCCAGCATGTGGACTTCTATCTTGCTGTCCAATCCAAGTGCTGTTCTTGATCGGATAGCGGACTTTCAAAATCGCCTTGACCAAGTTGCCGATATGATAAGACAAGGGCAAGAAGATGACATTTGGTCCTTCTTTGATCAGAGTCGAGAGCAACGCCAGCACATGCAGATCCACAAACGAGGCGGGGTGGAAAGTACCTTTGACATTTTTGTGGATGTCCCAGACGAAGAAGATGTCATCCTTCGGATCTTGGAGTTGCTTCGTGGGACTTCCTTGGTCAATATTCATATTAATGAGGAAAACCGGGAAGATGTCTATGGAATCCTCCAAATTTCCTTTAAGACAGTTGCAGATCAAGCAAGGGCTGAAGCCCTGATTACAGAGCAAACGGATTATAGCGTAGTGATCAAATAGGTCTCAAGTAGGATTTTTTTAAAAACATCAGTTTCTAATGCAATATGTAAAATATTCTTTGTATAATAGAATGAAATCAAACCTTTAAGGAGAAATCACATGTCAAATATTTATGATATAGCCAATGAATTGTCACGTGGAATTCGTGACTTACCAGAATACAAAGCTGTCCTTGCTAGTAAGGAAGCCATTGATGCAGATGCGGATGCAAAAGCTTTATTCGGAGACTACCTTGCTTTCCAACAAGAAATCCATGGGGTTATCCAGTCTGGACAAATGCCAACCGAAGACCAACAAAAGAAGATGCAAGATTTTGCTGAAAAATTACAAGGAAATCCAATTGTGAATGAATTTTTCACCAAACAACAGCAACTATCTGTTTATCTAGGAGATATTGAACGGATTATTTTTGATCCAGTTCAAGATTTATTTAAATAAGGGAGAGGCTGGGACAAAAGTCCTAGCCTCTCAATTGTCTTTGGATTGTCGAGCAAGACGCAGCTGTTGAGTGGACTCTACTACGCTGATTTCATCAGCTTTAACAGCCCTACTCAACTGTGCGGAGGTGGGACGACGAAATCGAATTCTAACGAATGACCGATTTCTGTCCTACTCTCTTTTTCTCCCTCCTCTTGGAGGTCCTTCCAAGTGAACGTTGAAAATGGCTTTTTTTTATGGTAGAATTTTTAGAAAAGCTTGAAGGGGTAAGCCATGAAATTACAAACGAATTGTAAGGGTTTAAATGGAATTATTCGTGTTCCAGGGGATAAATCAATCAGTCATCGGTCGATTATCTTTGGTAGCCTTGCGCATGGAACCACTAAGGTCTATGATATCTTACGTGGTGAAGATGTCTTATCCACTATTCAAGTATTTAGGGACCTAGGCGTCTCTATCCAAGATGATGGTCAAGTGATCACCATTGAGGGGAAAGGCTTCGAAGCCTTTCAACAACCTAAAAATGATCTGGATATGGGAAATTCAGGCACCTCTACTCGATTGATAGCGGGTGTCTTAGCAGGAAGTCCCTTCCCAGTTACCATGGTTGGAGATGATAGCTTGTCCAAACGACCAATGGACCGAGTAGCGATCCCCCTTCGAGAGATGGGAGTCACTATTCAGGGCCAAACAGATCGAGACATGTTGCCCCTTCATCTGCATGGATCAAAAGAGTTACAACCAATCCATTATTCATTACCGGTAGCTTCTGCGCAGGTCAAGTCAGCTCTTCTTTTTGCAGCTATGCAAGCAGAAGGGGAGTCAGTCATTCTAGAGAAGGAACTGACACGGAATCATACCGAAGATATGATCCAGCAGTTCGGTGGCCGGATCAGCGTGAAGGGCAAAGAGATTCGCCTACGTGGGCCTCAAAGCTTCCAAGCCTGTGAGGTTACGGTACCAGGTGATATTTCCAGTGCGGCCTTTTGGTTGGTAGCTGGTTTGATTGTCCCTAATAGTCAGATTCGTCTAGAGAATGTCGGCATCAATGAAACTCGTACAGGCATTCTAGAGGTTATTGAAAAAATGGGTGGCAAGCTTCAAATCTTGGATCTTGATCCAGTTGCTAAGGCGGCGACCCTTGTCGTAGAGACTTCAGACCTCCATGGAACAGAAATTTCAGGTGATTTGATTCCTCGCTTGATTGACGAGCTTCCAATCATTGCTCTTTTAGCAACTCAGGCTTCCGGACGAACCATTATCAAAGATGCTGAAGAATTGAAAGTTAAAGAAACGGATCGCATTCAAGTTGTGGCAGATAGTCTAAACGCTATGGGAGCGTCCATCACTCCAACAGAGGATGGTATGATCATTGAAGGGAAAACGCCCTTGCATGCTGCTAGTCTGCAAACCTTTGGCGACCACCGGATCGGCATGATGGGGGCGATTGCAGCCCTGCTTGTAAGAGAGGGTGAAGTGAAACTCGAGCGTGCAGAAGCTATTAATACCAGTTATCCTTCCTTCTTTGAGGATTTAGAAAAGGTGTCCCATGCCTAAAGTACTACTCGGCTTTATGGGAGCAGGGAAAACGACCATTGGTCGTTTATTAGATCCAACTTTTGTAGATATGGATGCGCTCTTGGTTCAACGCTTAGAAATGCCGATTTCGGACTATTTTGCTCGCTTTGGAGAAGAGAGTTTTCGCCAGCAAGAGTCGCTTTTGTTGCAAGAATTGCTAAATGGACAGAGTTCCGTCATTTCAACTGGTGGGGGGATTGTCTTGAGGTCTGAAAATCGTGAGCTCCTCAAGAAGAATCCTTGTAATATTTATTTGCGGATTGATTTTGATCGCATCTATCAACGACTGGCAACTGATCCTGTAAATAAGCGGCCTCTCTTTCTTGATAAGACTCAAGAGGAGTTTCATGCCTTGTATGAACAACGCCTGCCCCTATATGAAGAAGTAGCCACACATGTGCTTGATGTTGCTGATAAGACACCTGAAGAAATTGTGGAGATGATTCGATGCTTGTAGCTTATCTCGGTCCTAAGGGATCCTTTACCCATCATGTAGCTCTAGAAAGTTTTCAAGACGCTGCATTGTGTCCTTATGGTTCTATTACTGAGGTATTGAAAGCCTATGAATCCCATCAAGTAGACTATGCAGTCATCCCTGTTGAGAACTCCATTGAAGGCAGTGTCCATGAGACCATTGACTATCTCTTTCACCAGGCCAGTTTCCAGGCTATCGCAGAAGTGGTTTATCCCATTAAGCAACAACTCTTGGCCGTTAAGCAGGATCAAGTCATTGAAGTCATCTATTCGCATCCACAGGCATTAGCCCAGGGAAAAGCCTATGTCCAAGAGCATTTTCCTCAAGCCAGACTGGAGATGACAACTTCGACTTCCTATGCAGCTCGCTATGTCTCACAACATCCCGAACTACCTATTGCAGCCATTGCGCCTTTGGAGGCCAAGGATGAATATGGTCTGGAAGTTGTAGCCAGTAATATTCAAGAGATGGATCAGAATTATACCCGCTTTTGGATTCTTGGTCAGCGGCCTTTTGAAGGCAGTCGCTCCTTAAAGAGTGTTGCCTGCAAGGACAGTCTGGCCATTACCTTACCAAGTAATATTGCAGGTTCCTTATGCCAGGCCCTATCTACATTTGCTTCAAGAGAATTAAATTTAACAAAAATTGAGAGCCGTCCTTTAAAGACGGCCCTAGGGGAATATTTTTTTATCATCGATGTGGTGGATGCTGACGAATTACTGTTTGCTTCTACCTATCAAGAACTGGAGTCCCTAGGAGTTTCCATCAAAACCTTAGGCCACTATTCGGTCTATGTGCTAAAAGACAATGAAACGGAGAACGTATGAGTAGAGAATCAGAAAACCTATCCTATCATGAACAAAAGAGATTGGATTACCTTTATTCCAACTACCATTACCTGAACGAGAAAGAGCAGTCGGAATACAAGTACCTAAAAAATAAATCAGAGGGACGTTTCCAAGATGACCCCGTTTCAGCAATTGCTGAAGAGTCTGAGGCTTCTTCAAGTAGAGGAGAAAATGAGTCTGATGAATTACCTGTCTATCCATCACGTAGTCGAAAGGATAAAGCCAAATCCAATAAAAAGAATCGAGAGGAAGTAACAGGTCTTCCCAAACGTAAGAAGGGAAGAAAAATCCGCTTCAAACGTATTTTAAAGTGGATTGCTGTTTTCTTATTATTGGTTCTTGGTGGGATGGTCTTTATGTTTCTTAAGGGCTTGAATAGCAAACCTGGTGGAACCAATGCTCAACCAGCTGTTAAAGAGTATTTTAACGGCCAGAAGACCAGTGACGGGGTCAATATTCTTATCTTGGGTACAGATGGTCGAATAGGGGAAAGCTCGTCTGAGACTCGAACGGACTCCATCATGGTGGTCAATGTCAATAATAAAGATGGCAAGATCAAGATGGTTAGCTTTATGCGGGACACACTTGTCCATATTGACGGTGTGAGCCAGCAGACGGATCCAGATTACTCAGACTACTATGACCAGAAGCTGAATACAGCCTTTACCATTGGAGAGCAGAATAACAACCAAGGAGCGGAATTGGTCCGTCAGATGCTCAAGGATAACTTTGACATTGATATCCAATACTATGCCATGGTCGATTTCCAAACCTTTGCGACAGCCATCGATACCCTCTTCCCTAACGGGGTGGAGATGAATGCTCAATTCTCCACCATTGATGGTGAAACTGTGTCTGAAGTTGAAGTCCCTGATGACTTGAATATGAAGGATGGCGTTGTTCCGAATCAGACCATTAAGGTCGGAAAACAACGGATGGATGGCCGGACCCTCCTCAACTATGCTCGTTTCCGTAAAGATGATGAGGGAGACTTTGGACGGACGAGACGCCAACAAGAAGTCATGTCTGCCATTGTTCACCAAATCAAGGATCCAACTAAACTCTTCACTGGTTCTGAAGCACTAGGAAAGGTCTTTGCTATGACCTCGACCAATGTACCGTTCTCCTTCTTGTTAACTAACGGGATTGGCTTAGTCGGAAGTGCCAGCAAGGGGATAGAACGCATCACAATCCCAGAAAATGGGGATTGGGTCGATGCCTACGATATGTATGGTGGTCAAGGATTGCTGGTCGATTTCGATGCTTATAAAAAGAAATTGTCCCAAATGGGCTTAAGATGATATAATTAAGGGATAGGAGTGTTCCAAACTCCGTCCCTTTTAATTTGTAGAAAGATAAAAACATGCTAAATAAGAATGAAATTGTAACCGTAGAAATTGTTGATTTGACGCACGAAGGAGCAGGAGTGGCTAAGGTCGATGGCCTGGTCTTTTTTGTGGAGAATGCCTTGCCAGGAGAAGTCATCCGCATGCGCGTGCTCAAGGTCACTAAAAAGATCGGCTACGGTAAAGTAGAGGAGTACCTAGAAAAGTCCCCTCATCGTAATGAGGAGCTAGACCTGGCTTACTTGCGTACAGGTATTGCTGACTTAGGCCACCTAGCCTATCCTGAGCAATTAAAATTTAAGGCCAAGCAGGTCAAGGATAGTCTTTACAAGATGGCGGGAATCTCAGATATAGAAGTACCCCTGCCCCTGGGAATGGACCATCCTGTTCAATACCGCAATAAGGCCCAAGTCCCTGTTCGTCGCGTCAATGGTCAGGTTGAGACAGGCTTCTTTCGGAAGAACTCTCATGATTTGATGCCGATCGAAGATTTCTATATCCAGGATCCAGTCATTGACCAAGTGGTCTTGGCGCTTCGGGATTTGATTCGTCGTTTTGATCTCAAGCCTTATGATGAGAAGGAACAGTCTGGTCTGATTCGAAACCTTGTGGTCCGCCGAGGCCACCATTCTGGAGAAATCATGGTCATTTTGGTCACCACTCGTCCCAAGATTTTCCGTGTGGACCAATTGATCGAGCAGCTGATCAAGCAATTCCCAGCCATCAAATCTGTCATGCAAAATATCAACGATCAGAATACAAATTCCATTTTTGGGAAAGAATGGCGTACGCTATATGGTCAAGACTTTATTACGGACCAAATGTTGGGAAATGATTTCCAAATCTCTGGACCAGCCTTTTACCAGGTCAATACCGAAATGGCAGAGAAACTTTATCAAACAGCCATTGACTTTGCGGACTTAAGAGAAGATGATGTGGTGATTGACGCCTACTCAGGAATTGGGACTATTGGCTTGTCAGTTGCCAAGCACGTCAAAGAAGTCTATGGGGTAGAGGTCATCCCAGAAGCTGTGGAGAATAGCCAGAAGAATGCTAGTATAAATGGCATCACCAATGCCCACTATGTCTGTGACACAGCAGAAAATGCCATGAAGAATTGGCTCAAGGAAGGCATCCAACCAACCGCCATTCTGGTCGATCCACCACGCAAGGGCTTGACCGAAAGCTTCATCAAAGCAAGTGCTCAAACAGGAGCTGACCGTATCGCCTATATATCTTGTAATGTGGCAACTATGGCGCGTGATATCAAACTCTATCAAGAACTGGGCTATGAATTGAAGAAAGTCCAGCCAGTGGATCTTTTTCCGCAAACGCATCACGTGGAGTGTGTAGTGTTGCTACAACGAACAAGAGGGTGAAAATCCTTGATTTTAAACTATTTTACAAGCATTTTGTATTTGTAGATAAAGGCAATTTTGACGTTAAAAAAGTCCTAAAAAGGCACATAGATGTAAATGTATTTGTAGATGTCGTTTGCGTATCGGAAAAATGAATACAACAATAAATATTTATCTTAAGAGAGAACAATTGTATATTGTTCTCCTTTTTTTATTTTCAGGAGGGAAAATGACAAAAGAATTACAATCATCACGCTATATTGTCATTTCATTTTTAGTACGTGAAATGGGAATTGACATTGTTGAAGCCATCTCTCTTATGGCTGAATTAGAAAAAAGTGGATTGGTTCGATTGGAATCAAGTGGAGATTTAATACTCAAAGAACTTGGAGGAGCGCTATGAAACGAATAACCGCAAATCAATACCAAACTTCAGAACGGTATTACAAATTACCTAAAATTCTTTTTGAGGATGAGAAATATATGGATATGAAACTAGAAGTAAAGGTAGCTTATTCTATTTTAAAGGATCGTTTAGAATTATCTCTCAGTCGTGGTTGGATAGATGAAGAAGGAGCGGTTTATTTAGTATTTTCTAATTCTAAACTGATGAGGCTATTAGGTTGTTCGAAGTCAAAATTACTGTCCATCAAAAAAACTCTTAAAGAATATGACTTAATTGATGAAGTCCAACAGTCTTCAAGTGAGAAAGGGAGACTAGCTAATAAGATTTATTTAGGGGAGTTGTCTTCTACCCCAGTAGCTAGTTCGAACAGGCCTAGTGTTAAAAAAAGACTAGGGCAGGTTGAAAATGAAACGCCCCCCGTCTCATATTCAGCCCCTAGTGAGACTGAAGTTAGTGAGACTAAATATAGTGAGACTGATTCTTTATTTATTGAGGATGAGGAGGATAGGAATACTCAACCTATATTGAAAAGAAAAGTAGAAAAGGTCACAAAATATGATCGAGATTATATTTGGGGATTGGTACAAGATCAATTTAGACGAGAAGGTTTTTCTGAAACAGCTAGTGAAATTGTTATGACTGATTTTGAGAGAATCTATCAGTATGCTCTTGACAATATTCGCTTTGTCCGACGAGCAGAAGTACTTGCTGAATTTGTGTTTAATGGCTTGTATTCTGTTTGGAACAACCGTGTTAGAAAAGGAGGTGGTTAAATGTCGCCAATCGAGTGGATATTAGTTATGCTTATTGTCATTTCAAGTGGAGTGACAGTTCTGACAATGGTAGTCGATAAGAAAGGGGTGATCAAGAAATGAGATTTATTGATTTATTTTCAGGTATCGGTGGTTTTCGACTAGGAATGGAAAGTGTCGGACACGAATGTATTGGATTTTGTGAGATTGATAAATTTGCTAGAGAATCTTATAAGTCCATTTTTCAAACGAAAGGAGAAATAGAATTTCATGACATACGAGATGTTTCAGATGACGAATTTAAAAAACTTAGAGGGAAAGTCGATGTCATCTGTGGGGGATTCCCTTGTCAAGCATTTTCAATCGCAGGAAGACGATTGGGATTTGAAGATACTAGAGGAACTTTGTTCTTTGAAATTGCTCGGGCGGCCAAACAAATCCAACCACGTTTTCTTTTTCTTGAAAATGTTAAAGGCCTACTCAATCACGATAAGGGACGGACGTTCACCACAATCCTTACCACACTTGATGAGTTGGGGTTTGATGTTGAGTGGCAGGTGCTTAACAGTAAGGATTTTGGCGTTCCCCAAAACAGAGAGAGGGTGTTTATTATCGGACATTCTAGAAAGAAAGGTACCAGACTCTTATTTCCTTTCAGACGAGAAGGTCAAGCAACTAACTCTGAGATTTTAAAAACATTAGGGAATTTGAATCCATCAAAAAGTGGAATGAGCGGTAAAGTCTATTATTCAGAAGGTCTTGCGCCAACCTTAGTTCGTGGAAAAGGAGAAGGATTTAAGGTTGCGATTCCTTGCATTACACCAGACAGATTAGAAAAAAGACAAAATGGTAGACGTTTTAAGGATAATCAAGAGCCAATGTTTACTTTAAATACTCAAGATCGCCATGGTATTGTCGTTGTTGGAGATTTACCAACTAGCTTTAAGGAGACAGGTCGCGTCTATGGAAGTGAGGGTTTATCTCCAACATTGACTACAATGCAAGGTGGAGATAAAATCCCCAAAATACTAATTCCAGAACCAATCCAATTTCTAAAAGTACGGGAAGCAACGAAAAAAGGATATGCTCAAGCAGAAGTAGGAGATTCCATCAATTTGGAAAGACCAAATTCTCAGTATCGTCGTGGTAGAGTTGGCAAAGGTATAGCGAATACGTTAACAACTAGTGGACAAATGGGAGTAGTAGTTGCTAGCTATGAAGGAGAAGATAAACAAGTTTATCATGTAGCCGGTGTATTAATAGATGGACAATTTTACCGTTTGAGGATACGAAGAATCACCCCTAAAGAGTGTTTTCGCTTGCAGGGGTTTCCTGATTGGGCTTTTGAAGCTGCTAGAAAAGTCTCTAGTAATAGTCAGCTCTATAAACAAGCTGGTAATAGTGTAACAGTTTCTGTGATTGCCGCAATCGCAAAGAAATTAAAAGAAATAGAGGAAAAAGATGAAAGCATTAAATAAAGAATCAATACTAGATTGTGATGAATTAGAAACAGAATTACATGATGCAGAAATCAAACAGCTGGATGAACAATTATTTTTGATGCCCAATTATCCATGTGAGTTTGAAGTGACATTCTTAGATGATTACCATAAAAAACATAACTACCCACTATTTTACGAATCCTATCTTCAAAACGTTATGGAATTCCTTGAAAGTCAAGACATAAAGAATGGAGTTGATGCCTTTGTAGATGATCATCAAAATCTCGTTTTTATTTTATATGGACAAGGTTATCGAGCAGAGGGGAAAGAGGGAATACTTACAACCCAAGTAACTGTAAAAGCTTATGATGAAGACAAGAAATCAATTAACTTCTCACATTCATTAGATTCCTTAGTCGTCTCAGAATATCAAATGGAATCGAATCTTTTGGAGGTCTCCCATGATTGATCTCTATCTAAGTAAAAATAGCCAAAGAAATCAACTTCTTTTAGACTTCTTCCAAAACTATGGCATCGAGGTATCTTGTCATTCAGTTTCTGAAATGACAAAGGACAAATTAATTGAGATGATGAGCTATTCTTCAGATTGTTTTGAGTTTTTATCTCCCAATTTATTACGATTTAAGAATCGAGATAACCTAAAATTAACAGATTTCATCGAGATGATATTAAAAAATCCTGAACTAACCATCAGACTTCCTCTTGCGGTTTCAAATAAGCGGGTTTATCCAAATCTGAATTTGGAAGAGGCTAGAGCTTTATTGCCAAGAGATACGAAACAATTGATTTACATGGCACAAACACATTATTTATCTAACTAAAGGAGAAGAAATATGGCTGAACGATTTTGGGAGAACTTGTCCATTATTTTGGCTGAAAGAAATATCAGCTGGATTGAGTTAACCAGAAAAATGTTTGCGGGAGAGTTTCACTATCCAAGTGAATTGAATCGTTTATATCAAAAGATTCGCCACTATAAGATGGAACAACGAATGCCTCAAAGTCCATGGGTAGAAAGGATTGTGCAGGTATTAGATTTAGATTATGAAGATTTATTTCGGAGGTAACTATGAAAAGAATAATTCCAGTTTATATATTCCAACAAGTAAATGTCCTATTGGTATCTCTATACTTACTGAAATTTCTTTGTATCGGTGAGTTAACTATACTACAGGTTCTCTATGGTTCGTCACTCATTTCTTTTTTATGGATGTATGGTCAACGAAAACAAGTGGCCAAGGTCAATATGAAAATTAGGATAAAGTGGATTGGTATAGGATTAGCTAGCCTACTGATTATAAGTCTATGTTTTAGCCTAATCCGTGCTCAAGGAAGCACGAATCAAGCAAACTTAATTGGCCTTCAATATCAAGTTCCTTGGTTTTCATTTTTATTGTTTTTAATCAATGCGAGTATGGTTGAAGAATTTCTGTATCGAGAAATTTTATGGGACTTGGTCAGAAAATTAGATATCAGAATTGCCTTGACAAGTGTTTTGTTCGCTTTAGCTCATCATCCAGGAACCATTCTAGCTTGGTGTTTGTATGTTTCATTGGGAATGTTTTTAGGGATGGTGCGCTATAAATCGGACTTATGGGGCAGTATGGGGCTACATTTGGTGTGGAACCTATTAGTTTATAGTTTGCTGCTTTTTTAGACCAAATTAGCTTGTTTTAGGGAAATGAAATGCTAACGTTATGTAACTATGTTAGTCTTTTATTTCAAAATCTTTGTTTAGTATGAATTTAGCTCTACAGAAAAATAAAAAATGTGATAAAAATTTCAACTACTCTTATCTATAATAAAGCTACCTGTTCTTTGAAAATTGAATCCACTCCGTCTTGATTAGCGTGCCTGTGTAAGTAGGGACTGAGAGTATTTCCCTGTGAAGGGCAACTGGCACAAGACGTGTGTGAGAATTTTCTAACAGACACGGAGTTTATCGTTACCAGACTCAAACGATGCGACAAACTAGATAAAGGAGTTAATCATGAAGGTAGTAAACTTATATGATTTGAAACAAATGGGAAATAAAGGTGGTTGTACCATCCAATTGATTCATCACTTTCCCTTTGGTATGGGCTTAGGACATCTCAAAAAAGACTACATTGAATTTAAACGTGTTGGTATCTTTGATGGGAAGGCAGTAGAAGTCACTCTTCGAGAACCTTATTCGAGAGATCTACTGCAGGTTGTCAAGTCAATTAAGCAACATCAGAAATTGATAGCTTATCGCTATAAAGAAGGAAAACTGCTATTTGTTAAGAAGGAGGCGTCAGATGTCCTCTGAACAACAGGAACGAATAGCAGTTCAATATGCAGAGCGTAGCCTTTTATTTACTGTAAGAAGTCTCTTAAAGATTCTAGAATGGTCTAGACGTCAGGCTTTAGCACAGGATTCCGCCTATAAGATAGGGGTACAGAAATTAGAAGAATTGCTACAATCTCCCTATTCGATTGATACAATTAATCTGAAAAAAGATTTTTTAGACAAACCAATTGATATAGAGAAGTTTAAAGCTTTTTTAGAAAAAGAAGAGATTCCTTTAGCCATCGCTTGGCAAGGGGATTCTCTGCATTTCTACACGAAAGACCGTTCGATTCTAGACAATCATTTAGATCATCTGTTAGAAAAAATGGTTAATGATCCGGAGAAATTAGCTGATTTTACCATGGATAAGTCATTAGACGATGCAATTGATGAGGCTAAATCTCAAATTACCTTTAGACAAGAAGGGGCCGTCAAACAGAAAGAGATGGTGAGATGATGTACAGTGGAAAGAAATTCCTACTATTCTCACTGTTAGGTATCTTACTAGGCTATCTTTTTCATCGTTTGACGCTTTTGTATGATTCCTATACTGGAAATACCTTAGATAAATGGACTCATCTTCTGATGGAAGGTCAAGATGAAGTTCTTCAGTCGCCATGGAATGTTTCCTTTACTGGAAAATCAAGTGCTTTTTTTCTACTAGGCTTTGTGATGATGTTACTAGTTTATCTCTATCTAGAGACTGGTAAAAAACAATACCGAGAAGGGGTAGAATACGGGAGCGCCCGTTTTGGAACTCTAAAAGAAAAGAAGCTCTTTTACGGTAAGGAATTTTCTCATGATACGATTTTAGCACAAGATGTTCGTTTGACATTATTAGATAAAAAACCACCTCAATATGATAGAAATAAGAATATTGCGGTGATCGGAGGTTCAGGAAGTGGGAAGACATTTCGCTTTGTGAAACCCAATCTGATTCAAATGAATAGTTCTAATATTGTAGTGGATCCTAAAGATCACTTGGCCGAAAAAACAGGCAAACTCTTTTTAGAACATGGCTACCAAGTAAAGGTGCTAGATTTAGTCAATATGAAGAACTCAGATGGCTTCAATCCATTTCGCTATATAGAGACAGAAAATGATTTGAATCGCATGCTGACGGTTTATTTTAATAACACCAAAGGCTCTGGCTCCCGTAGTGATCCATTTTGGGATGAAGCTTCTATGACTTTGGTACGAGCTTTAGCCTCTTACTTGGTCGATTTCTATAATCCACCCAAAACAAGAGAACAGCTCATTGAAGAGAGTCGTTTGAGTAAAACAGAATACCAAAACTTGTTGAAACGTCAAAAAAAAGAAGTGGAGGAGCGAAAAAAACGAGGGCGTTATCCAAGTTTTGCTGAAATCTCAAAACTCATTAAACACCTATCCAAGGGTGAAAACCAAGAAAAAAGTGTCTTAGAAATTCTATTTGAAAATTATGCTAAAAAGTATGGGACTGAAAATTTCACCATGCGAAATTGGGCAGATTTCCAAAATTATAAGGATAAGACTCTGGATTCTGTTATAGCTGTAACCACTGCTAAATTTGCCCTCTTCAATATTCAAAGTGTCATGGATTTGACCAAAAGAGATACCCTTGATATGAAGACATGGGGCCAGGAAAAATCAATGGTTTACTTAGTTATCCCAGATAACGATAGTACCTTTCGCTTTCTTTCAGCTCTCTTTTTTTCAACCGTATTTCAAACCCTAACAAGACAAGCAGATATTGATTTTAAGGGTCAATTGCCTCTTCATGTGAGAGTTTACTTAGATGAGTTCGCAAATATCGGAGAAATTCCAGATTTTGCTGAACAAACCTCAACAGTCCGCTCTCGTAATATGAGTCTCGTTCCCATTCTTCAAAATATTGCCCAACTTCAAGGGCTCTATAAAGAAAAAGAAGCTTGGAAAACCATTTTGGGGAACTGTGATAGCTTAGTCTACTTAGGTGGTAATGATGAAGATACCTTTAAATTTATGAGTGGCTTACTCGGTAAACAAACCATTGATGTTCGAAATACTAGTCGTTCCTTTGGCCAGACAGGTTCAGGATCCCTTTCTCATCAAAAGATTGCTCGTGATTTAATGACACCTGATGAAGTCGGAAATATGAAACGGCATGAATGCTTGGTTCGAATTGCCAATATGCCTGTCTTTAAAAGCAAAAAATACAATTCCACTAAGCATCCAAACTGGAAGTACCTAGCCAAT
Source organism: Streptococcus ilei (assembly GCF_000479335.1). Lineage (NCBI taxonomy): Bacteria > Bacillati > Bacillota > Bacilli > Lactobacillales > Streptococcaceae > Streptococcus > Streptococcus ilei. Next base: position 674,653 of record NC_022584.1, on the reverse strand, counting down.
CAAGAAACCGATGAACGGTGGTGGAACTATCAGATCAATCCTTTGAATCAAAGACAAGAAAATCATCTTGAAGGCCTTAGAATTCGTGATTTAACTTTTGAATCTAGTTTAAAATAAAAATAGAAAAGAGGAAATAGATGATTACGCATTTTAAAGGTTTTGTTTATGGAGTAGACGCAAGTGCTATGTTTGCACAAGCTATGTCTTTGTTACAGAAGGGATTGATTGCAGTTGGTGCCTTTCTCGTTGTTGTAGGGATTGTCAACCTTGCAACCAATATTAAAGATGGTGGACCAGGTGTTCGGAATGCCATTCTTGAAATTGTCGGTGGTGTTATGGTAGGGGCTGCTGGAGCCTTTGTAACCCAGATTTCAATTTAGGAGGATAAACAATGACATGAATCTTAGTTTAGTCTCACCCTTTGTTTACCTTGCATCTGAAAAAATATCAGCTGAAAATTTATTTGAAGGATTTAATGTGGATTTACAATCTACGGTAGATCTGATTAAATCCCTATCTAGCTACAATCCAACAGTTTGGACTTACATGTCTAGTATTACTAAAAGTGTCATGCAGCCTCTTGGAGTTGCGATTTTATCAGTTGTTCTCATCTTAGAATTTTCGAAGATGGCAAAGAAAATTGCTAACTCTGGTGGAGCAATGACCTTTGAAGCATTAGCGCCGATGTTGATTAGTTATATTATGGTCGCAGTTGTGATTACCAATACAACTGTGATTGTAGAAGCTATCATCGGGATTGCGAGTCACGCCATTGAACAAGTGGCTTCGATTGTGGCTCACGGTGGGGCAAAGTATGATACCATCTCTGGATTAAAAGGGTCAGGATTTATTGGCCGGATGATTGTGGGCTTTTTCGCCCTCCTCATTTGGCTTGTTCGGATAGTAAGTGCTGCCATGGTCAATCTTTTGGTATCTATTCGATTTATTCAACTCTACCTTATGATTCCATTTGCACCTCTTACGATTCCAACATTTTTAAGTGATGAATGGAAGTCTATTGGTATTGGCTATTTAAAAAATATTATGGTCTATGCGGTACAAGGGGTTCTCATTTTTCTGATTGTTTCTCTTGTTCCTTTGTTTGAATCTGCTGGGAAAATAGCTGTTTCAAATGGTGCAGGAGTCTTGCAATCACTTGCGATTATGTTTGGTAGTTTGGTACAAGCTATCTTACTGATTATTGCCCTCGTTGGTTCTCAACGTACGGCTCGTTCAATCTTAGGTATGTAATTAGATAAAGGCTAGGAAGTAATTGCTTCTTAGCCTTTTTAGAAAGGAAAGTCATGAATACACGTGTCTTTAAAGACATTTCAAAATACCAACACAGGGCTTGGTTAGGCTTCACTACAAGGCAAATCATCTTTGTTTTACCAGCCTTTATTGTCACAATTATTGTTTTGGGCTTGAATCTCTTTTTCTGGCAATTTGGAGATTGGTTTGTTTACGGTTTTGTGTTTGCTTTTACCATCCCCCTAATGCTTTTTGGAGTCTATAAACCCAATGATTTATATTTTGAACATTATTTGAAATACCGTCTTCATTTTGAATTAACGGTTCCCCTACGCACAATTACAGGAAAGAAAGGACCTGAACATGAAAAGAAAATCAAATACATTAAAGAAACAAAAAACTTCAATGACTAATAAAAAGGAAGAAGTTAAAGGGAAAAAAGAGGAAGTGTTACCTTCTACGGCTAATACTCTTTCCTATCAAGCCCTGTATCAAAATGGTCTGATGCAGGTAAAAGAAGATTATTTCTCACAAAGCTACTTACTTGGTGATGTCAATTATCAAACTGTTGGTTTAGAAGATAAGGGCGCAATCATTGAGAAGTATTCTGATTTGATTAACGCTTTAGACGATCAAACCAACTTCCAATTGACCATCTTTAATAAAAGATTGAATTTAGAAAAGTTTAGACAGAGTGTTCTGTATGAGGAAAAAGAAGATGGGTATAATAGCTATCGTAAAGAATTGAATCGAATGATGAATCAGAATTTAGACAGTGGTGAAAATAATTTTTCAGCTGTGAAACTGATTAGCTTTGCTAGAAAGGATTCTAATCCTAAACAAGCCTATCGTTCCTTGTCCCAAATTGGAGAATATTTCAAGAGTGGTTTCTCAGAAATTGATGCACGTTTTGAATCCTTGGCTGGTGAAGAACGTGTCAACTTGTTGGCGGATATGCTTAGAGGAGAACACCATCTTCCTTTTTCTTACCGTGATTTAACGAGATCGGGTCAGACAACTCGTCACTTCATAGCACCTAATCTCTTGGATTTTAAAAACAAGAATTACCTACAAATCAATGACCGCTTATTGCAGATTGTCTATGTGAGAGACTACGGCATGGAATTAGGGGATCAGTTTATTCGAGATCTCATGCAAGGAGATTTGGAATTGATTGTAAGCCTTCATGCTCAAAGTTCGACTAAGGCAGATGCTATGAAGAAACTACGAACAAAGAAGACCTTGATGGAATCTCAAAAGATTGGGGAACAACAAAAACTAGCTCGTACAGGTATCTATTTGGAAAAAGTAGGTCATGTATTAGAAAGCAATATCGATGAAGCTGAGGAACTATTAAAAACCATGACCGAGACAGGAGATAAACTATTTCAAACGGTCTTCTTGATTGGTGTTTTTGGTCAGGATGAAGAAGAACTCAAACAAGCCCTAGACACGATTCAACAAGTGGCCGGCTCAAATGACCTAATGATTGATAAACTTCCATATATGCAAGAAGCAGCCTTTAATAGTTTGCTGCCATTTGGTTGTGATTTTTTAGAGGGAGTATCACGGAGTTTATTAACGTCCAATATAGCAGTGAACTCACCTTGGACTTCAGTAGACCTACAAGACCGTAGTGGGAAATATTACGGTATCAATCAAATATCAAGTAATATTATTACCATTGATCGCAGCCTATTAAATACACCGTCTGGTCTGATTTTAGGAACATCTGGAGCAGGGAAAGGGATGGCAACCAAGCATGAAATTATCACGACCAAAATCAAGGAATCTGGTGAAAATACTGAAATTATCATCGTGGATCCAGAAGCAGAGTACAGTGTCATTGGACGGACTTTTGGGGGAGAAATGATTGATATTGCGCCTGATTCCCAAACCTATCTCAATGTCCTTGACTTGTCTGAGGAAAATATGGATGAAGATCCTGTAAAGGTAAAATCAGAATTTCTTTTATCCTTTATCGGCAAGTTATTGGATAGAAAAATGGATGGAAGAGAAAAATCGATTATCGACCGAGTTACGAGGCTCACCTATCAGTCATTTAAAGAGCCTTCTTTGGAAGAATGGGTCTTTGTATTGAGTCAACAACCAGAAGAAGAAGCGCAGAATTTGGCACTTGATATGGAACTGTATGTCGAAGGTTCTCTTGATATTTTTTCTCATAAGACCAATATTCAGACAGGATCTAATTTCTTGATTTATAACGTTAAGAAGTTAGGAGATGAGCTGAAACAAATCGCCCTTATGGTTGTTTTTGATCAGATATGGAATCGTGTCGTTCGGAACCAAAAATTAGGGAAGAAGACCTGGATTTATTTTGATGAAATGCAGCTTCTCTTATTAGATAAATATGCCAGTGATTTCTTCTTTAAATTGTGGAGTCGTGTCAGAAAATATGGAGCCAGTCCGACTGGAATAACTCAAAACGTCGAAACCTTATTGTTAGATCCAAATGGTAGACGGATTATTGCAAATAGTGAATTTATGATTCTCCTCAAGCAAGCAAAAAATGATAGAGAAGAACTGGTTCAACTCTTAGGCTTGTCAAAAGAACTTGAAAAATACCTTGTCAATCCAGAAAAAGGGGCAGGACTGATAAAAGCTGGTTCAGTTGTTGTTCCCTTTAAAAATAAGATTCCTCAAGGTACTCAATTGTTTGATATCATGAGTACAGATCCTGATAAAATGGCTTCTAATTAAGGGGAAGTAGAATGAAGGATAAAAGAGAAATCATACGTGCCCGAAAGGCATTTAGAAGAAGTCTAAAAGATGAGAAGAAATTCTTGAAACAAGGAAAGAAGGAGGTGAGGAAACAGAAAAAAGATTCCGCTGGACTGGATGAAAAAGCATGGAAAAAAGAGATAAAAGAAAAGCTAGAGGAGATGAGAGAAGCTTCAAAGGAGAGAGTAAGACAAGCAAATGAAGACTACAATCATATTCTTCAAAATAGTCCTCCATCTCTTTTGAATCGGAAAGAATTAAGAGACAGACGGTTGCCTCATGCTAGGAAACGATTGAAAATAGCCGAGAAGCAATTTAGAGAAGCCAAGGTAGAGGCAAAAGAAGAAAGAAAAGAGAGTCGTAAAGAAAGAAAAACCAATCAAAAATTTCTTTACGGTCAGGAATCGAAACATAAATCTAATTTTTTCTTTCAAGGGAAGAGTTTAGAAGAATTAAAAGCTAAGAAAGAAGTCAAGGCCACCAAAGAGAATCTAAAATCTACTAAACAAGCCTATAAGTCCAAAAAAGTCAGTAGGAAAGCCAAAACTTTTCTTTATGTCCTTGGACGTGAAGGTGGAGAGTTAGCTTCAGAAAATGAAGATTTAGAAGGTTATCGCACTCTACAAGAGACCATTAGAAAAGGGAAACGCTACAGTCGGATTTCTTATAACCTTGGAAAAGCTAGTGTCAAAACAGGACAAGCAACAGGTCGTTTTACCAAGAAAAGACTGACCAACACAAAAGAGCGATACCATCATTTTAAGGATGGAAAAGGATGGAAACTAGCGAAAGATAATCCAAGTTCCTTTAAAAATCGGTTTCGAAAATTAAAGAAACAAGGTCTTACAAGTGTCCGAAATATCTATCAAAAACTAAAAGCAGCCTTTTCCTTCTTTACATTTGCGGCTGGAAATCCTGTAACCTGGATAGTTGGAGGAATAGTCTTTCTTCTTTTACTTATAATGAGCTTCTTTTTAGGATTTTCATCTGCTAGTTTGATTCAACAAGATGAATTTGAATTAACAAAAGCTTATACCCACCTAACTTGGGAAGATGCAGAACATACTCGAACAAATGACAAAGGAATTACTTATTACACAAAAGTTGATGATGTGATGGGGTATATGAACTTTAAATTCCATGACTATGAGTTACACAAACCAGTTCACTTATTTAGTTCAGAAACTTACAAGGATTATCTGTCTACTTTGTGGCATGATTTAAACGATGGGGATGATTTGAAATCCATGCAAGACCTCTATGAAACTCCTAAGTATAAACTATCGAAAGACGATCAAGAGGAAATAAAGGAACTAAAAGAAGAGGGTGTCTATACTTCCATGCAGGAATTGGACAATCCATTTGAGGGGAAAAGCAACGAAGATAGTCTAACCATGACTTATCGTTATGGATACTATGATTTAGACGGAAAACCTACTCTTCAGGAGTATATTCTACTAGAAGCGAAGGCTCACCAAACAATTGTCGCACCAATGGATGGAGTTGTATCTCTAGACGGAAATGATGTTATTCTCACTAACGGAAAAGGAGAGAATGAGAGTCGATTGACCTTGTATTCTATTCATAATGGCCGTGCGATTGAGGGGACAAGAGTCCTAACGGGTGATATTATTGGTGAAACACCAGACGATACAGGTTTGAAAGTTTCCTATCAAAAGTATAAAAACAAGAAAGAAAAATTGGTGTATGTCAATCCTCAATTTTATTTTCCAAAAGTCATTCAACTTCAGACAACTATCTTACCTGCCATTGGTCAGTTTGGTGGGGATGAGTTTGAACGAGCGAAACATATTTATGAGTTTTTGAAATCTCAAGGAGCAAGTCCCCAAGCCATTGCGGCAATTTTAGGAAATTGGTCTGTAGAGTCTTCTATCAATCCTAAACGAGCTGAGGGAGATTATTTATCTCCTCCTGTTGGCGCTACCGATTCCTCATGGGATGATGAAACCTGGTTAGCGATAGGAGGGCCAGCCATTTATAGTGGTGCTTATCCTAATATCCTTCATAGAGGTTTGGGGTTAGGTCAATGGACGGATACCGCAGATGGTTCAACACGTCATACAGCTTTATTGAATTATGCACATATCAAAAATAAGAAGTGGTATGATTTAGACCTACAACTTGATTTTATGCTTCACGGGGATAGTCCTTACTATCAAAGTTGGTTAAAGGATTTCTTTGGAAATACGGGCAGTGCAGCCAATCTAGCCCAACTCTTCCTTACCTATTGGGAGGGAAATTCTGGTGACAAACTACTGGAAAGACAAACCAGAGCAACGGAATGGTATTACCAAATTGAAAAAGGCTTTAGCCAAACAAATGGAGGACATGCAAAGAGTGATCTGCAATCCCTTGAAGGTGTCCGTGGAGACTTGTATGAGAATTCTGTTCCTGGTGGTGGAGATGGTATGGCCTATGCCTATGGACAATGTACATGGGGTGTTGCGGCTCGTATGAATCAATTAGGTTTAAAATTAAAAGGAAGTAATGGAGAGAAGATTTCAATCATTAATACCATGGGAAATGGTCAGGACTGGGTTGCGACAGCGTCAAGTCTTGGTGGAGAAACGGGTTCCACACCAAGAGCAGGTGCTATTGTTTCTTTTGTGGGAGGTACACATGGCACACCAGCCATCTACGGTCATGTGGCTTTTGTAGAGAAGGTCTATGATGATGGTTCTTTCCTTGTGTCTGAAACTAACTATGGTGGCAACCCTAACTATACCTTTAGAAAAATCTCTCAAGCAGATAGTGCCATCAGTTTTGCATATACTACGAAATAGAAGAGTTTACACTTGAAATTTTAACCATTTTCAGGTAGAATAAATAGTGTAGATGAGTAGTCGGCTCATGGTCAATCTGATAGTAATCTTGGACATAAGGGCCAAGCGGTGGCGGACACCAGAACGAAATCCGATAGCAATCTTGGACGTAAGGGCCAAGCGGTGGCAGACACCAGAATAAACCGACTGACTAGGTGGCTTACAGATTCTGTAAACCACCTTTTTTGTGAGGAAAATATGGCAAATTCTAGAGATTATTGTAATCCAAATTACACCGAAAAAATAAAACTTCAGCATTTTTTTAATCGGTTACAAATTGCGGCTTCTTTTTTTAAAGAGCACTTCGTTGGCAAAATCATGTATTATGAAACGGAAATAGAAAGTGTTGAACTTCATTTTTCACCTACTAATTTCATGCACCTATGTGGTGTTGATTACCGAAAAGGTGCAGGCAGTTTCTTTGACGATTGTTTAAATAGACATATCATAATTGATGAGTTGAAAATAAAAAAAGATGGAACCACGATGCAAAAGTTACAAGTTTTAGGATCCATTGAGGAATTATTGGGAAAACATGTTCATCTAACTGGTTCAGGACGTTATTTGTATTTGGAGTTTGACTATGCTCTACGTACAAGAAAACAGATACTAGCATTAACATTGAAAGAGACATCAAAGAAAATTGTTCCTCAATCTTTATTAGATTTGAAGAGAAAGACAGTATTTCCAAAAGGTCAAAAAGTAATTTCAATTTACTCAAAACATTTACAAACGTCGGAACTTTTTTATTATTTAAAAGATTAGTTTACATATTTTTTGTAGCATAATATATATTTTTATCATTTTAAGGAGAACGCAGTTTTGGCTCGTTCTCTTTTTTGTTGTGATACTTCTTTCAAGGAATATTTGGTAGGATTGGAGTGAAAAAAGATTAACTAGGAAAGAAGGAAGTATATGGAAGCCATTTATCAACGTGATTCGGATCAAGATGGACTAACTGATGCTCAAGAATTGGCGCTAGGAACTAATCCTCTTAGCGCAGATTCTGATGGTGATGGACGTTCAGATTTAGTGGAAATAGAAGAAGGAACCAATTCCTTAGAAAAGGATTTACAAGACATAGACCAAACAAGTATCACTGAACCGTCCTCAGTATTTATGGAAATGAAACAAAAGATTTCAGATATGATGGAGAGTCACTACAAGGAATTTATACAGGCTCTGATTAGTATTGAAACAGGGATTGAAAACCAACAAGACCTAGAAGACTTATATACTTACTACATGAGAACGGATGCCGTTTCTCTTTTATCTAGTGATTTAGAAATCAGTCCTCAAGAGGTTGAAATGGAGATAGAGTTGTAGGGGAATCATGTGATTCTCCTATTTTCGTATAGATGAAAGGAGCGAGTATGGAAGTAATACAATTATTGGCTATGTTTCGTGGAACAATTCCAAAAGATAGAGAGAAAATGGACTTATTTCTTCGTTATCAAGCGCAACATTTTGATGAGAAATGGCAGGATTTGGTAGAGAGTTTTTTGACTAAAGAGGGCAAAATAGAAGAGATACCTCATGTCTATTCGTTTCATCAAGATATTATTTCTTTCCTAGAGGCCAGTTCTGAAAATAATGACCAAGATTTAGAAAGTTACACAAGAAATTTTGGACAAGCAGGTCTAAGTAAATTATCTCAATTAAGTAATTTTGAGAAAAACTTGGTGCTAGAAGTCGCAACCTATAATCTTTTCACTCGATTTTACATCCAATCTGAAAAAGAGAAGCTAACACCATTAAGTGAGCTTGTATTTCATCAGAATCAGGATGTCAATTTAGTCAATGTCTATCGGGTTGCGAATAATCTATCTGATCGCATTAGTAGAGATATAGAGGAGTTTCTTCTAATGGTTGATTCCAAAGAACTAAAAAAAGAAGTTCTTGAGATTCATTTTGAAGAAAAAGAAGGAGATGTTCTAGCCTATTTGGGCTCAGAATTGATGGCTACTTTAGATATCGTTACGGATCTTGTCCATCATGAAGAAAACTACACACAACTCCCACTGACACAAAAGCTGAAGATTATTACTTATTTTGATGAAGTAAAGGCTATAAGAGAAAAGTCTAAGCAAGTAGAGGAAGCAGTCTTACCTTTAGATAATATTGATCAGGTAGAAGAAAATGTGGAAGTTCATTCCCTAACTAAAGTAGATAAAATTGTAGAAGAAGCTTTGAGGGAATATCCGATTGGTTCACAAGTAAATTATAAAGGACAAGTATTTCAGTTGGTTTCAATTGAAAATGCACAGTTAAATGGCTTAGTTCGCCTAGAGCTATTCAATGATTCCAACAAGTTATTTGAAGAAAATCCTATCTTATACTTGAACAGTTTAGAAGAGATTGAACAAGTATTGTCTCATGTAGAACTTGAAAAAGAAGATTCAGAGATTGAGATGGATTCATCAAGTGAAAGTCAGGAAATAGATTTGTTTTCCTATCTGGAAGAAGATAATGAAAAGGATAAGGAAACAAAAACGCTTATTGTAGGCATAGAAGAGACGGATGTCCCTGTTCTAGATTTTGTTTTTCCAGATGATTTAGAGAACTTTTATCCTAAGACAAACCGAGAAAAAATTGAAACGAATATCGCCGCAATTGAACTTGTTAAAAGATTAGAAAAAGAGGGACGACAAGCGAATCCAGAAGAACAAGAGCTACTAGCCAAGTATGTCGGCTGGGGTGGTCTTGCCAATGAATTTTTCGATGAACTCAATCCAAAGTATGAATCAGAACGTTTAACTCTCAGGAGCTTAGTAAGTAAATCAGAATACTCCACCATGAAACAAAGTTCTCTCACAGCCTATTATACAGACCCAATGATTATTCTCCAGATTTGGCAAAAGTTACTGGATGATGGTTTTGAGGGAGGAAGGATTTTAGATCCTTCTATGGGGACTGGGAACTTCTTTGCGGCGATGCCTAGAAGTATACGAGAGAAATCAGAACTCTATGGGGTTGAATTAGACAGTGTGACAGGCGCAATCGCAAAACAACTCCATCCCAATACCCATATTGAAGTGCGAGGATTTGAAGAAGTTCCCTATCAAAATAATAGTTTTGATTTAGTCTTAACGAATGTTCCATTTGGAAATTTTCGGATTGCTGATAAAAACTATGATAAACCTTATATGATTCACGACTACTTTGTCAAACACTCACTTGATTTAGTAAGAGACGGAGGACAAGTTTCGATTATCTCTTCTATCGGGACAATGGATAAGCGGACAGATAATGTCTTACAAGAGATTAAAACCAACACTCATTTTTTAGGGGGTGTTCGTTTGCCGGATACGGCTTTTAAAAAGATTGCAGGTACTCGAGTGACCACAGATCTCCTCTTCTTTCAAAAGGATCAAGAAAAGAATCTTTATGATGAGGAACTTGTCTTTAGTGGTTCTATTTCCTTTGAGGAGGATAAGCGTGTCTGGATCAATCCTTATTTTGATGGGAAATACAATACGCAAGTTTTGGGTGAATATGAGGTACGTAATTTTAATGGAGGAACTCTCAATGTTAAGGGGGAATCAGAAACATTAGCTACTGACATTACGGAAGCATTAGAGAATGTGGAAGCACCTAAACAAATTGACAATTCTTTGAAAGCACCTGT